>CANDMH010000029.1 GCA_947385785.1 uncultured Lachnospiraceae bacterium | reverse complement strand
CTACACAGTAGAGAACACTCTTTCCCTACACGACGCTCTTCCGATCTCGCATCGAGGGAAATAAAACGGAAGTCCTCTGGCAGGTAGAGAATCCCGGCACAGAAGTCCTGCACTTTTCCATCGGAGGCCATCCCGCATTCAACTGTCCCATCGAGCCGGACACGAAGCAGGATGAATGCTTCGTTGACTTCGGAAATGTAGACGAAGTGGTCAGTACCAGGATCAGCGAAAACGGGCTGGCAACCAATTTCATGGATGTATACGGACTCACGGCCGGCAAACTGCCCCTGCGGGATAATCTTTTCGAACACGACGCCCTTGTGATCGAGAACGATCAGACGAATACAGCGGCGCTCTGCCGGAAAGACGGAAGCAGATATGTAACCGTCACCATGGAAGCGCCCCTCTTCGGCATCTGGTCACCCGGTAAGCAGACTCCCTTCGTATGCATAGAGCCCTGGTACGGCAGATGCGACAGCGAGGATTTTGAGGGCACCCTGGAAGAGCGGAAATGGGGAAATCAGGCGGCGCCGGGAGAGACCTGGAAGGCTTCCTATCAAATCGAAGTCGGCTGAAGCCCCCTGGAATTGCCGAACGCTGCCCTTTAGCGGATGTCCCCCCCATACCGGCCCCCGGAAAAGATGTTGCAATTCCTAAGTTATTTCATGACAGTTCCTTACATCAGAAAGGAGTACACAATGGACAAAACAGAAGATATCAAACGCCTCTGCCAGGAAAAGCAGATCCGCATGATCGACTTTAAAATGACCGATATCGATGGACGCTGGCGCCATATCACCATCCCTGTAGAGCGCTTCGGCGCAGATACTTTTACCTACGGCATCGGCTTTGACGGCTCGAACTATGGCTACGCCCCCATTGAAAAAAGCGACATGGTGTTCCTCCCGGATCCGGATACCGCCTTTGTAGACCCCTTTGCCGCCGTTCCCACCCTGACCATGTGCGGCAATGTGTGCACCATAGGAAAAGGTGAAAACAGGTCCTTCGACCAATATCCGAAAAACGTGGCTTTAAGCGCGGTAAATTATATGAAAGAAAACGAAATTGCGGACAGGATGATCATCGGGCCGGAATTCGAATTCTACCTCTTTGACAGCGCCCGTTTCGAGGTGACCCCCAGACAGTGCGGCTACCGCATTGATACCAGGCAGGCGGACTGGAACCACAGCCTGGACACGGCCGGCAATAACGGCTATGAAGTGTCCCACAAGGGCGGCTACCATATCGCGGCGCCCCAGGATGTGGGATACGACCTGCGCAGTCGTATGTGCATGATGATGGAGGACTGGGGCATCCGGGTAAAATACCATCACCACGAGGTGGGCGGCCCCGGGCAGATGGAAATCGAGGTGGAGCTGGACGACATGCCCGCCATGGCAGACAATACCATGATCATCAAATACATCATCAAAAACCTGGCCGCGCAGGAGGGCAAAACCGCCACTTTCCTTCCCAAGCCCATCTACCAGGAAGCCGGAAGCGGCATGCATGTGCATATGCTGCTGATGAAGGACGGACAGCCCCTGTTCTACGATGAAAACGGATATTCGGGCTTAAGCCGGACAGCGCATTATTTCATAGGCGGACTGCTGCGGCACATTGCCTCCCTCTGCGCCTTCACCAATCCCTCCACCAATTCCTTCAAGCGCCTGGTGCCGGGATATGAAGCGCCGGTTACCATCGGCTACGCCACCTCCAACCGCAGCGCCGTCATCCGGATTCCGGCCTACGCAAAGTCTCCGGAGACCAAGCGCTTCGAGCTGCGCAATCCCGATGCCACGGCCAATCCCTATTACGCCTACGCGGCAATCCTGATGGCAGGGCTGGACGGAATCGAAAAACGGATCGACCCGGCAGCAAACGGCTGGGGCCCTTATGACTTCAATCTCTACACCCTCTCCGAAGAAGAGCAGAAGAAGATAAAGAGCCTGCCCAAATCCCTGGGCGAAGCACTGGACGCTCTGGAAGCCGACCATGATTATCTGACCAAAGGCGGCGTCTTCCCCCAGCGGCTCATTGATGTGTGGGTGGCAAGAAAACGGGCAGAATTGAAGCAGATGGAGCAGATTCCCAATCCTGCGGAGTTTAAAATGTATTACGATTTGTAATACTATACCCTTTGAAAACCATTGCTTTCAAAACTTTTCAAAACTTTCAAAACTAATTTTAAAAACTATTCGTTTTTCTATTGATTTTTATGGCATTTGTGTTAAAATAGAGGCATGGGGCATTAGCGCAGCTGGGAGCGCGCAACATTCGCATTGTTGAGGCCGTGGGTTCGAATCCCATATGCTCCATGCCAAGGTAGAAGCCGTAAGTCCCGATTTTCCAGGAAAATCAAGGGGTTGCGGCTTTTTTGTTTGACAAATTATTAGGGGCTTTAATGCCGTTTTAGTGGCGTTAAAAGCATTTCTTGTCATAAATCTTGTCATGAAAATCTTGTTAAGCTTTAACGATGTTCGCATCAAATCCTGCTGTTTTAAGCTTGGCCAGTATCAGATCAGCATGGCTATACTGCCAGTGCCGCCCAGGTCTTAGGCCCCACGATACCGTCCACTGTAAGCCTGTGATCCTTCTGGAAGGCTTTGACTGCCGCCAGCGTCTTAGCGCCGAATATGCCGTCCGCAGCCCCCGGTTTGTATCCCAGAGCGGCAAGACGCTGCTGCAGATATGTAACATCCGCCCCACGGTTGCCGGACCGGACGGTTGCCCTTGTGGAGCCTGTCGTATTCCCGGCTCCCGTATTGCCTGCTCCTGTACTGTCTGTTGCACCGGTGCAACTTTTCAGAAACAGCTTCCGTTCCTCCTGCCTGCGCCTTGTCAGACCGGAGAGCACTTTTCCTGCAGCTTTGTTGTAAGTAAGCATCTTCCCGGCAATCTCTGCCCGGCTCCGGGTACCCTTAGCCGTCAGGCCGTCTATGCTGCCCACGTTATACGCAAAGGACACCAGTGCGTCAAACTCATTCTGGTTCCAGCTGTAGGATCCATACTTCTCCACTTTCTTCTCATACTTCTCCAGGTCTGCTTTCAGGTAGTTCTCCGCCTGGGCCGCTGTGATCTTCTGCCCCTGCCTGACGCCTGCGGTATGACCATACCCGATGGTCCATACGCCTGCCGGGCACCTGTACGCTGTCAGCCGGCACCCCTCAAACCGTTTGATCAGATCAATTCCTGCCTGTCCTGTCTTCATTCTCTCTTCCTTCTCCTTCCTCTTCTGCCACCCCGGCCTTTTCTTCCACTGCCTTCCTGATGTACTTTACCACCGGCAGCAGGAACGGCGGCATCCGCACGCCGATGTCCAGCATGTTCTCCAGGATGCTGATGATCTCATTCACTACCAGCCACACCGCCACTACGGTAGCCACCACAAATGGCAGTTCTATCCCGACACCAGCACACTCTATCGCGTAATTGACCAGGATATCGATCCAGGCTCCCACCAGCACCAGGAGCCACATGCACACCTTCTTGACAATCCCCCGGATCCCCTTGTAGCTGTTCACATTCTCCGTCCGGTACCCTGCTGCCCATATGCCGGTAATGTAGTCAATGATGTTACATCCCACCATCAGAAACACCGGCACAGCCAGTATCCCCAGCCAGCTCATAAGCGCGGAAATCACTGCTGTTACACCTGCTTTCACCTTATCCATATTAATGACCTCGCTTTCTCTGCATTGAAAAACCGGAGTCCTGAACTGCTGGCCTCCGGCTGTCCATCGTTATTTTATGCTGTCACCTGCCCTTCATGGGCTGTCTCTGCTCTTCATCCTGGTTCCCCCTTCCCTTTTCCAATGGCTTATGGCATATTGTCAAACCGGCTTCATAATCAGCCCACGGTTCCCGAATATGTAGGGGCGGCCGAAAGCTTTTACGATACAGGTCATGGCATTTTCCGGGGCAATTTCCATCAGGTCCGAAGTCGTTTTTTCCGAAATGTTTTCTCCCTTCTTTACCACCAGCACAGCGTGTTCGGTTATAAATACTTCGCATTCATTAAAGTAACATCCATCTATAAAGGTAAAACTGTCTGCAGTACTTATATCTTTTATATCATCAGATTTCAATTTTAAAAACTTAATTCCGCTTCCATATACAGAACAATAAAACAATGTATCTTTACATTCAAAAACACGGCCTGAACTGGTATATATATTTCTGACGTTTTCTTCGGCACCGATCATGTCACACCGGAACCATTGTACGCCATTATAGATGCTGCTTGACAGGGTTTTACAAAACTGTGTACACAAAAACATATTCCCTGAGTTTTTGGCAACAGCCGATTTTATGGAAATATATGATGCACCCGAAATATAACTATTAGATGGTATAACAGGTTTTTTATGTACCCATTCGTTTTTCAAATCCCCTATATACCAAAAGAATGGGTGCCAGTCAGTGTTCTTCCTTCTGGCGATGACAATGAACATTCCATTTCGGGGATACACAGCACAATATTCACTGTCATACTCCGTTTCTGAATCGTCACTGTTCTGTACATGAATCTGCTCATATGCCCTGAAATCCTCTGTGGCAAGAAGTAAGCCTGCCGTTCTGCCACCACTGGTATAGCTCCCTGTAATCAGAAATTTCTCTCCATCATAGTCAATATCGGTAAGCCCGCAGTCCTGATATTCCGGTTTTGAATCGTTCCAAATTTCCCCATCCTGTGTATAAAGGATTGTTCCGTCAGCAGTAATGGCCACAAGATACCCATTCTTATAAATTGCTTTCAGGAAATCACTATAAGTACCTGAAGGCACCTTAACCCATTCAGCATTTTCAATTTCACCGCCCCAGCTGGACTCCCCCCGCCCGAACGGGATGACTTCTGTTGTATCAGGAAGGATATACCCCCAGTTACCATTTTCATCCTGCCCGAATTTCAGACCGCCCAGCGCCTCTGTGACTGCCCCACTGTCCTCCCCGGTTTCTTTCTTAAAGGATATGTAATCGGTAAACAGCCCGGCAATCTTTCCCAGGGAAGTCTTCAACGTCTCCCCGGGAATCAGTTCTTTTACTTTTTTCTCTTCTGTAAACTGGACAGTCATATCACTGGCATCCCCTGTTTTTTCGGGGCGGTTTCCAAGCGCCATCTCAATAAGGTCCATATTGCCGTTGATATCCGCAATGTCTACCGGGTCAGTGCCCTCCGGCTTCTTCAATTTAAAGAGATTTGTCAGTATCATACTATTTTGCCTCCAAAGTTTTTATTCCGTCCCAGGACATTACGCCCAGCCTGTTCCAGGTATAAGGATTCAGCTCATCCCACACCGTCAGCCAGTATTCAAACTCATATGCAAGGTGGGCGGGCTTTATTTCCTCCAGCATGGCAATGAAGCCCTGCATGTTCTGCGGTATTCCCTTCGTGCTGGTAAACCGCACAGTAAACAGATGGCGCCGGTTATCTTCAGCCACCTCCACTTCACCGCCTGAAAATGCTGCTGCCACGTCCTTAATCATCTGCACTGTAGTAGTCCCCTGCCCACGCATCTTTGCAATCAGGACTTCCCGGCGCTGTTCGTACGAAAGGGAATGATTCGCCGCAATCCCAAAGGCCTCCTCCCACCGTTCCAGCCCCCGTGTGGCTGTCATAATAAAGCACTGGCTTACCGCTTCTTCCATGGCTCGGCGAAGCCTGCCCACCTCATATCCCTGGGAAGTATACAACTCGTGCATCTCTGCCAGTTCCGTTATAAAGGACGGCACCAGGGGCATCAGGTCTATATAAGGCTCCTCCTGGCTCCCTGAAAGATTCCACTCGCCATATGGATTTGTCCCGTATTTATTATTTCCATACATTATTATCACCTCTAATCCATCAGTGTGATAAGACCATTTCGCCCACAGTCATCACAATTATACTCAGGACCGCCAGAATTTTCTATTTGGTCAGTCTGCAATTTGAGGAAGCGTAATGCTGAGGCTGCCCGTGCTTGACAGTTTTATATGCCCTTGAATACAAATGTTATTTGCACCCGCATGTAATGGCATGGAAACTGTCCCTGTGTAAGCCAATGAATTACTTATTTTGGAATAAACCGAGTTGCCATTCACAGTTACACCTCCATATACTTGCTTAGAAAAGTAAACTGGTACATTAACAGTTAAATCAGACTTAAGTTCTATTGCAAAAAACATAGAATACGGCTCATCTATAACATTAGGGAGTTTCAAGGTCCATGTCCCCCGTTCCTCCGTTGCGTCTCCCTTACCTCCTGTCATCACCCAATCATTGAGAACGATTCCAGAGCTGCTTCCAAACAAAATAACAGCATCAGCACCTGGAGGAATATACCCCCAATTCCCTTCCGCGTCCTGCCCGAATGTAAGCCCGTTTAAATCCGCGTCATCGCCCTTTTCCCCTTTCAGGTTCGGCGTAGTAAGCCTGCCATCCTTAGTGGTTATGTCCAGCTTATAGGTTGACGCATTGTTCCCGCTGTTTTCCGTCACTGTGGGCGAGAAGCCGTCCTGCCCTGGCGCTCCTGGTGTACCGTCCTTCCCTGGGCTCCCATCCTTTCCAGGCTCCCCGTCTTTCCCCGGCGTCCCTGCCGGCCCGGCAGCCCCCATGACCAGACATGAACTGCGCATCCTGATGGAAATAGCTCCACCTTCTCCATATACATCTGTAACAGTACCAAAAATGACAGCCGAAACCTTATCCCCGTTCTTGTCAAAGGCATCCGACACAGTACCAGTGATATACGCGGTATCCCCAGCTTCGATATGGCTGTTGTCATAGCCTGCCCCGGTAGTCCAGTTCTCTTCATGGCCGTCTTCCCCATACGTCTGCCACTGCGCAGTAGTAAAATCCCGGATGCGCGTGTCAATCCGCTTCACGCCGCTGCCTTTCTCGCCCTTATCTCCCTTCTCCCCGTCTCTCCCGGGCTTCCCCTCCGGCCCCGGCCCGCCCTGGGAGCCGTTCCTTACCTCAAAGTCCCTCTGTGTCCCGTCCGACAGACGCATGGTCCATACATTCTTCCCACCGTCCTCCGTGGATGTGACAGTCTGCTCAATGAACGTGATGCTGCCGCCTTCCCCGGATCCACCCGTGCTGTTTGCCAGCAGGGCTTCCGCGTCCATGGCCCTCTTCTTTTCGGCGTCGATCGCATCCTGCAGGGCCTGGTCCGCGGCAACCGCCCTTTCTATTTCCCCTTCCAGAATTTCCCGGACAGCGGCATCCGCCTCCTGCGCCCTCCCTGCTTCCACATTCAGCGCCTTCTGGGTGGAGACTACCGCTTCCTGCAGCCTGTTCACATCGTCCGCCTCCACCGTGTCCCCTTCCGTGCTGTAGCTGATATACACTTCCGGGGCCTGTGAATATAGCCGGATGATGCACTTCCATGGCGCGGATGACGGCGTGGACGTGGACCAGGAGTTTACCTGCTCTCCTGTCAGCTTCGGCCCTGTGTACACGGCCAGGGTAGCCAGATCCACGTTGTCATGGGCAAGCTCCCCCTCATACACCCCGCCCTCCGGCGCCACTTTCTCTTCCACCCGGTAGGTATGCCCCTCCAGCTTATTTAATTTCTCCGTAAAACTGCTTATTTCCATCTCAAAGCACCTCCAGCCTTACCGCGCCGATCACGGCGATCTCCTCATCCTCCAGCGCAACATTCCCGGGACTCCCGTTCAGCAGCAGCCTGTCATAGTCCTCCACCCCCGGCACGTCCAGCAGCAGGTTCCCTATGCGGGCATGGCTGATATACCGGGGTCCGAAGGCGCTGTCCTGCAGGTAGACGTCTGCCGCCTTCCCGAACAGCACCTGCGCGGCCCCCAGGTTCGTCCCCGTGGAAAGCCTCACCCCCGCGCTGATGTTCACAGCCTTCTCCGTGGCGGAAACCACCTCCACCGTCGCGCCGATGGGGCGCATTTCCTCAATGTATCCCAGTGCCTGGCTGACAAGGGCAGCGTCCGCCGCCGTCCTGCCCTCACTGGCGATTACCACCTTCACCGTCCCCGGGCCGTCTGCCAGGGGGAACACTCTGGCAGCCCCGACGCCCGGCACGGACATGGCCCAGTTGTAATAATCGTTGGCATTCCCGCTGGTGGAAGGCCTCCTTATCCGGGCAAAAAGCCTCTCCCGCAGCGCCTCATCAGTCTCCCTGTCGGCCCCGGGGACCAGCACAGCCCCCAGTTCCGCCCTGCCCAGCCCGGTGATGTACGCAACCGGCACCAGGAGCCCGAAATACCCGTTTCCTTCCTTCCCCGGCGACTCACACTCCATCCGGTATGTATAAACGCCGTCTTCCACGCCCTCCAGCCCCGACACGGAAAACACATGCGGCGTGTCCCCTGTGGTGGTAAACCTGGATCCCTCCGGCAGCTCCCGGTCGAACTTCCCTTCCCGTACGGCCTTCGTGGCCGCTTTTCTCTCAATGTTGAAAGCAGCGGAAAAACGGTCCAGAAACTCTCCCGCGGAAGTATCCGGAAACACAAGCCCCAGATAGTTGTCCAGCAGAAAGTACATTTCAGCCAGGTGGTAAGCCACCGCAGCCGTGGAGTCGTAGATGATGCTGCCCTCCCGCCTGTCCATATCTTCCCGGCACCGTGCCAGCATGGACTTCATGATATTCTCAAAAGTCATCTCCTCATACATCAGAAACTTACCCCCTTTTCTGCCTGGACCTCCCCGAAAGCCGTCACCACCGTGAAAGAGGCATGCACCTCCCGTTTCCGGGAAAGGTCAAAAGCAAACCCGTTCACATCCAGAACCCGCCCGTCACACAGCAGCGCCTCCCGGATCCGCCTCTCCAGCTCCGGGACCACATAAGTGACCGGCTCCCCATACAGATCCGCCAGCTCAACCCCATAATTCCAGGAATAAACGGGGTACTGGTACCGCTCCGTATTCAGGATACAGTAAACTGCCTGCTTCACCGCTTCCAGCCCGTCTGTTTCCCCTTTCACGTAACGGCCCTCCGCATCCACCCGGTATGTCAGCCCGGGCTGCTCCCCCATCTCAAAATCCTGTTGTAAAAAACCTGCCGCCGAAGGTATCATGCCATCCTCCCTGTCCTGTCCAGGACAATGTACTGCTGCCCGCCCTGTTTCCTTGCCAGGATGACCTCATCCCCCACGGCCAGGGCGTTATGCACCGTGATCCGCTTCCTGCCCGACACCCGGTGCAGGTGTGTATCCTGCAGGGACGCTTTTTCCACCGTCATGTGGCTGTCCACCGTATTCTGTATGGACACGTCCCCGTCCTCCGTGCTTCCGGAAGAACTGACGGACACCTCCACAGTGCCCTCATGCCCGTGTGACATGTCAATGGTTACCGGCTCCGTCTCCCACTCCACTGTAACCTCCGTCTCAAAATCCGTCACGTTCCTGGCCAGCACCAGTGCTTCCGCCCCCAGCGTCATCTTCTGCTCCACCCGGATCTCCAGGGGCGAGACTCCGGTTACCACGCCGAAACAGATATGGACAGGCTTCCCCGCCTCCGTGGCATCCATCGCGGCACGTTTCAAGGCTTCCACAAGCCCGTTCGCGTCAGCCAATAAATTCACCTCCCCGTAACGTCAGGTCCATCCGGTGGTCATTCTCCCGGAATACATGCCTGCACTTTTCCACCAGCATGAAGTTTTTCACCTGCATATCCCCCAGGTTCAGGTTCACGACCACCATGGAACCCGCCCGTACCCTCGTATCCCCGAAAGCGCCCGTGACCTTCAGGCTGCGGGTCTTTTTGTTGTACAGCTTCAGCAGGGCGTCCGCCTTCGCCTGCCCGTTCTCCCCCTTTGACAGGGTGTCAAAATACTGCAGCACACCCCACCGGTTCATATTCCCGGAATCCTGGGCAATATAGACCTCACGCCGCCCGGTGTCCTCATTGTCGTAAGTGAGCTTGACTTTGTTGTAAGTGCTGTCGTCAATAGAGGACGTATATTCAAAATTCTCGCCGGTTTCCTCATCTATCATCAGGTAACCGCCCTGCCCGCCCACGTACATGGAACCCAGTCCTTTCAGCGCCAGCTTCCCGAAATCGTCATACAGCACGTACATCTCCCCCGTATTCTGCAGTGTCAGGTCAAGAGCATTCTCCACCATCTCGAAAAGGGAGGAATCCTCCTCCACCCGGGACGCAATCACATAGCCGGTGTCCTCCAGTTCCCCCACGTTCAGGGAAAACTCCCGGGCAAGCATCCGTACAAGTTGCGCCGCCGTCCTGTTCCCGTAGACTTTCGTGTCCTTGTTCTTCAGGTACCGCAGCTGGTCATAGGCCGTGACCGTGATGATCCCCTCCCTGTCCCGCTGCTGCTTAAAGACAAAGCCGAAGAACACGCCCCTCCCGTCCACTTTCAGCCTGACCGCGCTGCCCTCGGAGAAGTCCAGGGCATCATCCCCCAGAGCCTTGAACACAAGCTTCCCCGGGGAGCCCTTCCGCTCGGTCGTCCATTCTATCCCTTCCTCCACTGCCGGGATGCAGGCTCCTGTGCCCGCCTCATTTCCTGTCAGGAGCTCAATGTCCATTGGTTCCGCTTCCTTTCCTTCGGATTTTTTGTATAAAAAGAACGCCCCTCCAACGGAAGGACGCTCTGATTATTAAAATTTTCTACTCATGCGGCACCGCCGCCTTTTCTGAAATCAAGGGATAGCTGCTCATACTCCGGTATCTTTACAAAGTCTGCGGTAAGCTGTACGCCAAACTGTTCCGATACCTTTTTGAAATTCTCGGCTATCTTGTATGGAGCCAGGTTCTGCCGGACTGCCACCCTGTCCATCACCTTCAGGTAACTGGCAACCTCCCCCACAGGGATCTCAGCGGGCTGGGGGTTCATCAAGTCCTTTTCCATCTCGTGGAAGCGGTTGATGTAGCGGGCAGTGAACTCTGTGCCTTTCTGCCCGGTCAGCTTGTGGGCTATGAACTCGCAGCCTTTCTTGGTGACAAGGTAGCAAGGGCGGCTCTGATTGTTTGCATCCAGATAGGTGCTTTCTGTGAAAAAATCGCCCAACGCAATTTTGCTTTCTCCTAACTGCTCGCAGTACTTCCGAATATCTCTAAGCAAATCGCAATGCTTTTTCCCAACCATCTGCGCCACTTCCATGGAAGTAATCACGGTTCCTGCCAATTCCCCCATCATGCTGCACCGCCTTTCCCGAAAGCTTCCACAGCCGCTTCATAACCACACTGGTAGGCGTAGCGGAACATGTCCTCCTGTGTTGCATTCAGGTATTCCTCAAACGCTTCTACCATCCCTCTATAGTTTCTTCTGACCGCTTCAGATGCCTGTGGCTGGTTTTCTGTGCATTCAGAATAGATCTCTTCAAATGTTCCCTCGTTGGGAAATACCCCCCGAGCTGCTTCACTGCTTTAATTTCGGTTTTACGCATAAGAATCTCCTTTCAAAAATTATTCTTGAAAGAAGCCCCTATCCATGATAGAATATTTCATGGAAGGTAACTTCCGCTTAGAACTCGCCAATACCTTTTCCAGAGGGGCGAGTTCTTTCATATTTCGTAATCAAACTCCCTTTTTAACTGATTTTTTATAACTTTACATACCCAGTCATTCTGCTTTATAGACTCTTCAGAACGCTCAATTGCTTTAAGTTTTTCTTCTTCGGTAAAAGGGCAATCTTTGCCTTGCACCTTTTGTATCAACCTCTGCGAGTTTCGGTTTATTTCAGTCAAATTTTCATATTCTCTTATCAACCGTTCTTTAAGTTCTTCACCTGTAATTAACCGAGACATGGCATACCCTTCCATGAGAAGTTCTGTTTTTGTTGCCTTAGATTTTTGGGAGTCCTTTTCCAACAGCTCATTCTCTGTATCAGATAGACGAATTTCAAGCCTATTTTTTTTTGGATTGTCTGTTGGTCTTCCTGTTCTCGGGGACATGTTTATCACCTCACTTTTGCCCGTACAAAAATATTATCATTTGTACGGGCAAAAGTCAAGCCCTATTTTATCCATTTTTCAAAAAATCTAATTTCTGCATAATATCGCTATATGCTTCATCCGCAACAAATTGTATTTCGGTTTCATAAAGTCCTCTCAACTTTTCCTGATACCTATTTATCCGATTCATCCTTCCGTTCGCGGTCTTTAATTTGCTTATCTCGTCCAATTCCTTTTTAAAAGAACGACACAGCACACCCTTTAACGCTTCCTTTTTTGCACTTACCAAAGATGTAGAGAAATCAGGTTCTAATGCAACTGGAACCCCCGCCTTCTTTGCCTGTTCAAGCGTTAGAACACATCTCATGGCCGTTTCGTATCTTGACAGAAATGTGTCAATATCTGGTGTTTTTTCCATAATTGTTAAAGAGTCCTGCAATATTCGCATTTGCTCCATGACCTGCTGACCTGTAATTAACCGCACACCCCCTAAAGCACTCTGTGGCATTTCGCGTTGTGAAACATTAGAGGGTGTTGCTTTTGGAACCGTATCATTCTTTTGCCCTGTGGCATTTCCCATCAATGGTGCTCTTTGCTGCACCGAAGATATGCTCTGTTGCCTTGCCACCTCATTTTGTCTTTCAGTGCCATCCTTACGCCCCCTAATTTTACTAAACAGCTTTCCAGCCGCCAGTCCAAGCAAAACTGCCAAAATAAAAGCTATTATCATCCAGACCAATCCATCTTTCCTTAAAAACTCTCCTTTTATCAAAATCATCACACTGCCAACAAAAAAGCACACACTATACATAGTGCATACGACCCCCAGAAAACCAATAAGGAACTTTTTAAACCCTCTCATATAAATTCCACCTTTCGTATAATTTAACAAAATTATACAACAGATGGTGAAATACTGCATTACATTTCTGAAAATTTTTCTTAAACCGCCGGGATCACCAGCACCTGCCCCGGGTAGATCAGGTTGGGGTTGCCGCCGATGGTTCCCCTGTTTGCGTTGTAGATCACAGTATACTTTGCCCCATTGCCGTAAAACTTCCTTGCAATATTCCACAGGCAGTCCCCCTTTACCACCGTATAGGACTGCGCGGAGGACGGTGCCGGGGAGCCGGATGTCTCCCGCTGTCTCCCTGCATTTGCCCTGCCTGTGGGGATGTCCACGTCCACCGTCCTGGTACCGTAATCCCTCCACTGCTTCAGCTTTATTTTGACAAGCAGGTCAAACCCCTCTTCCGCATCTTCTGTTATTTTATAGTCCTCCAGCGTTACACGCATATTCGTGTGGAACAGGTCCTGACCGTCCGGGAACTGACGGCACACGATAAACTGGAATGGCTTTCTGCCCGCCTTCAGTGCCTCAAACTGTCCCAGAAAATACTCCGCCCCCTGAAAACCGGACTTATATACCGCAAAAGGATACTGCTTCTGGGGTATCCGGCACTCAAACTCAATATCCGTCAGCCCGGGTGCCTTCAGGATATTCACCTCCCCGCCGTTGATCAGGGTTGCCGTTTCATTGGCATTATTGATTTTCATCTGCAGCTTCGGCGGGGCCACAGGCAGGAGGCATTTATCCAGGTAAAAATCATATCCGCCTTTCGCCATTACACATGCACCCCCTCCGTTATGCTTTCCACCGCATCGTTCACTGCATCCGTCAGCCCTGACACAACGCCGTCCAGGTCCATGCCGTTCTTAATCGTGTTCTGCATGCCTGACTGGTCTATGTTGACCTCCGCCACCGTGTACCGGTTCACCGCCTCCTGCTCCGCAAGGTCCCGCAGATATTTCAGTTCCTCCTGGGTAATGTCCATGGCATCGGCTATCGCACCCGTGTTCCCGGCGATGTCATCGATGCCGCTTTCAATCCCCTCAAACGCATTACCGGCAGGAGAGTAATTCCCAAGGTTTGCATAATCGTCGGGGTTTGGGATATTGGTCTCAAAGAGGGATCCCAAATCGAAACCCGAAATCTTTTCCTCGATCCCCTTTCCAAAGGAATAGCCGGTATCCCAGGCCTTTCCATACTCAAAACGCCCCAGGTGCATGCTGGACGCATCCATTTTCTCCATGACCTCCGTCCCACGCCCAAAGGTATCCTCCACCCATCCCGACAGGGATCCCCGCCAGCCGGAAACCGCACCGGCAAGGTTTGATCCGAAGACAGTGTCGATAGCGGACGCAAGGGATTCCAGGATGCCCAGCACCACATCTGCCAGATCAAAAAACAGCCTGACTATGGAGCCCACCGGATCGTTGAACACGTTCCCGAAAAAGTTCGCAAAAGCCGCTATAAAGTTCCAGAGCGTCACAAAAATGTCGATGGCAAAATTAATCAGAGTAACGAACAGGTTTCCAACAAAGGCTGCTGCCACCATAAATACCCCGCAGATCGCCCCCGTCGCCGAAATGGACGTCCCGGCAAAATGGTTCACTGCCGCTACCGCCGCATAAAAAATGGCAATCAACGCAACGATTGCAATGATGATCCAGGTGACGGGGCATGCAAGCATTGCCGTATTTAGCCCGTATTGTGCCGCTGTAGCAGCTGCCGCTGCACTTACTTCGGCACCTGTAGCTGCCGCATGTGCATAGGAAGCAATACATGAAGCAATTTTAATCCCTTTACTGACCAGGCTTACCGTATTCACCGCCAATTGCCAGCCATAATACACCGCCAACGCCGCAGCCACCCCATAAATAATAGGAGACAGCCATGACCAGTTGTCCGCAATCACCCCCGCTGCGGCGCCCATGAGGTCAAATATATCCAGCACTATGCCCGCAACGATGGAAAGCCCTGTTATGGCGTTGTTTACGAATGCCTGGAACCCCTCGCTGTTCGCAAGCTCATTCAGCCGCTCCAGGGCGGGCTGGAAGGCCATCATCGCGTGGTTCTCAAAGGATGTCCATATCTGCCCGAAAGTCTGTGGCATGCTCTCAAACTTCGCATTGGTCTCATCCGCCGCATAAAACATGGCTGCCTTAACCATGTCTGCGGAAATAAGCCCCTCGCCCGCGATGTCCTTCAGATGCCCCTGGACATTCCCCGCCAGGTCAGCCACCTCCATATCCATGGCTCCCGCCACAGCCGCCAGAACGTCCCCGTTCTCTTCTATGTACCCGGAAATGTTCTGGATGATGTTCGGTGCCTGTTCCAGGATACTGTTGTATTCCTCCCCCCGCAGGACGCCGGATCCCATGGCCTGAGTCAGCTGCAGCATGGCCGCATCTATGCCGGAAGCCTCCGTCCCCGCTATGACAAACTGCTTGTTCACCTGCTCCATGAAGGCAATGATCTCTTCGCTGCTGGAAAAGGCATTCCCTGCCATAAGCCCCAGCTTTGATACTGCATCCGCAGTGCCCTGGTAGGATCCCCTGGAACGCTCCGCGGACAGGAATATCATGTCCTGCAGCTCCTGTGTAGTCTGCAGCCCGTCGTTCATCATGTCCAGGCGGGCGGTGGTGGATACCAGCTGGTCGGACATGTCCAGCACCTTCTGCATGGTCTGAAAGGATGCATACGCCGCAACGGCCCCCTTTATGGCCTGCATCAGCTGCCCGGCCTCCTCCGTCCCCTGCCCGATCTCCCGGTTGAAACGCCCCTGCTCATCCACGTTGTCCCGGATATACCGCTCCGTATTCCCTATGGTCTGGGACAGCCGCAGATACGCCGCGTTTGCCGCCTGGACGTCCATGTCGCCGATGGCCCGGTTTAAGTTTTCCTGCTCCTGCACCGCCTGATCCAGCTGCGCACGCATCTGCTCCAGTCCGGCGTTTGCCGTGTCTGTCCCGATATTCAGCGGATTGCTTTCTATGGCCTGGATGCGCTGCTGAATTGACTGCAGGCGGCTCTGCATACCGGTCAGGTCCGCAAAGCCTCCGGGCGGCAGGAAATCCATGTCCGCCGCAGTCTGCACGATCCGCTGCTGTGTGCGGTTCAGGGCGGCCAGCATATTGTCCGCACTCCGGGCTTCCTGCTCAAATCTCTCCAGCCCCGTCCCTGTGAACACTTCCAGCGTGTCCGTATTCCAGGTGACAGGGATCTCCACCGGCTGGATCCCCGCAAAGGAATCCCGTACCATCCGCTCCGCGTCACTGATATTCTGCGACAGCAGCAGGTACGCATCGTTTATCTCCCCGATGTCCGCCCCCTGCATGGCCTGATTCAGGTTTTCCTGCAGGGCAACGGTCTGGTTCAGCTGCCCCCGCAGGCGTTCCAGCCGGGCGTTTGCCTCATCTGTTCCCAGATCCAGGGCAGTGCCTTCCGCCTGGCTTACCATGTCCTGAAGCGCCTGGACACGGCTTTCCGCCTCCCGGATGTCATCCACAGCCTGCGGGGACAGAATCTCTGTCACTCCGGCCTGCTCCATGACCTGTGCCTGGGTATCCCGGAGCTTCCCCAGCATGCTGTCCACGCCGGCAATCTCCTGCTCAAACCGTTCCAGCCCCGTCCCCGTAAATACCTCCAGCCCTCCATAGGACTGCCACTGGGCAGGGGCAGGCGCCGTGTCAGGGGAAACCGCAGGCGGGGCGCTGACAGCCGCCATGGCAGCATCCAGCTCCCTTGCGGCAAGGGTCGCCTGGGCAAGCTGGTCCCGCATTCCCTGGAGGGAAGACGTGTCAACGGACTCGTTCATGGTCTCCTGTATCTGCCCTATGGCTGACACGGACATGTTCACCGCATTTATGATATTCATCAGGACTCCTGAAAAATTGTCCTGAAGTTCTATTGCCGCGCTGATGCTCCCCATGCACGCACCTCCCCCTTTTCTGCTCTCCCGGATCCTGTCTCCCGTTTTTCCCTGCTCCCGGTTTCCCGCTTACCGCTCTGTTCTCTGTTCCCTGCTGCCTGCCCTGTACCCTGCTTCCTGCTCTGTGCCCTGCTTCCCGCCTGCCTGCCCGCTGTCTGCCCCTGCACCTGCGCCCTATTTCCTGCTTTCCGCCTTACGCTCTATCTCCCGCTGCTTCTCCCGGTCACTCTCCATCTTAACCTTGATGGCTGCTGTCACGAATGCCTTCTCCCGTTCTTCCAGGCTGAGGAAGACAGACGGCAGAATATGTAATTTCAGAAGGGCGTAGTAAGCAAAGGTCGCTTCCCAGTCGCCCTCCTCAATCAGTTTTTTGCCTCTTCCACCTTATCCTGGAAGGATACGTCAAAGCCCTGGAACCGCTGCACAAAAGCCGCCAGCTCACTGTATTCCCCGGGGTCGTCCACCATGGCAAGCAGCAGGGCATCCGGGTCCGCCACACCGTAGGAATCCTGCAGTTCCTTATCATACAGGTCAGGCACCACCACGGAAGCGGCTATCATCTTCCGGATATACTTCCCGGACTGCACTTTCTGGCGGAACATGTTCGGCTTCCCTGTCACCGGCACGTCTATGGTGCACTCATCGCGCAGGGCCTCGTTCTCCGCGGAGCTGATATGCCGGAACTCCCATTCCAGCGGCTTCCCGTCCTCATCGCAGAGAGATTTTGTAGCCGCATACATTTCATTTTTCTTTACCGCCTTGTTGGCTTTCATAAATTTGCTGAAATTAGACATTTTTCTGTCCTCCCTTTCCTTTTCGCCAGTGTCGAATACTGCCTTCTTTTCTACAGCCCTGTGCAGGAACGCCCTTCCCGGCGGCCGCCGCATGACCCGTACGCCACCCCGGCGGCAGGTTCCCCTGCGCAGGCCTGTGCATAAAAATAACGCCCCACCAGGAAGGCGCTGCCGGCCACCCTCCTTAATTCGTGAGGAACCCTTCCAGATCCTTGAACGTCTCCGGGATCTTGAAATCCTCGAAGGTGAAGTCCATGCTCTCATCCAGGTACTCGCCGTCCGCATCGAACTTTGACAGAATACCCCCGTCAATGTTGCAGTCCATCAGGATGACGGTCTGGCGCCCCGCGGCGGACGTCGGGTCGTCGTTGGAAATCTGGATCTCGAAATAAGTATCCTCGCCGGTGTCCTTATACTGGAGCATCATCTGGCGGAAGATGGAAGTGTTGTAATGGAAAGTCGCCTTGCCGGTACCTTCCCACCCGGACGCCTTGTTCCCCTTCCCGGTCTTCCCCAGAATCGGCACCTTCGTCTTGCTCTTCTTGAAATTCGCTTCCAGGTTAATCGCCTGCATCAGGTTGTAGCGCCGCGTCCCGATAGTGACGTAGCACTCCGCCAGGCCCGCGTACAGCGTGTCCTTCGCCTTCATTACCACGTTGCCGTTCATGTCTCTTCACTCCTTTCTTTTTATACGCCGGGGAGCCATTCATTCTTTTTCTTTCACCCTTCTTCCTCCCCGCTTTTCAACGCCATTATTTTACCGTCACGGTCATATACAGCGTACCCATGGAACTCACCACCGTCACGCGGTCGGTGACCACAACGGAGCGCTTCGTCTCCCCCTGGGACACGGTTACATCTGAATCGGCAAACTCGTCAATGGCGCGTATCTCCCGCAGCTGCCTGTGATGCTTTACAATGTCAGACCACAGGGAGATCCGCCCGGCGGCGTCATTGGGTACCACGCCCAGGTATTTTGTGCAGAACAGCACCGCGATGTCGTTCCCGATCTGGTCGATCACCCGGATTGTCTGGTTATCCCTGAATACCTCCCCGCAGGTGTCGGAGACGGTTACCATGGTATTCACGTCCGCCAGCACGCGCACATCCGCGCCAACCCTGTGCAGGACAAACTCCCCTGCTTTGATGGCCGCTTTCAGCTGGTTCTGGGTATAGCCTGTGTCAACAGAGAATGCGCCGTCATACAGTTTATTCTGGCTGCTCCGGTTTACCGCGCATCCGGCGCAGGCCCCGGTCACCCAGTAGACAAGGGCGGCTT
This sequence comes from uncultured Lachnospiraceae bacterium, assembly GCA_947385785.1. Taxonomy (GTDB): domain Bacteria; phylum Bacillota; class Clostridia; order Lachnospirales; family Lachnospiraceae; genus Acetatifactor. The sequence goes on along the minus strand of CANDMH010000029.1, from coordinate 6,345 downwards.
TTCCCCATCCCTCATCGGTTACTTTGTTCTTCACGCTGACCGTCCCCATATAGTCCGCCCTGGCGTAATCATAGAGCACCAGCTGGAACTTGATCCCCTGCTCATCCCTCATGCGCTTCACAAAGGAAGCAAACAGGGCTTTCGTGGCGTCATCTTCCACCGCCGCCCCCATGGCATTAAAAGTATAGGACTCTATTTTATCCAGGTAAGCCTGGTAAGCGTCCCCGTCCGCCGTTTCATCGGTGCCGCCTTCCAGGGGCGTGCCTGCTGTAACCTCCAGTGTCGCGCCTGCCTTCCATGTTACATAGCCGTTTGCCGTCAGCCCCTGCATCCCGGATACCGTCTGTTCGTCCACCACCAGGGAGCCGAACACTGTCTTCACGTCAAACAGGCTCTCGTCGTCGGCGTTCACCTGTACCACCACCTTCAGGTCGTTCCCCCTTTTACCCCCGCACACAGCCTCCGCATAAGCGTTGGAAGCCTTCGTCCCGCCGTTTACCCGGCAGGCGTACAGCGTCCGGGCATTGAGGAACAGATCCCGCAGCCCCTTCATTTTCTCATGGTTATAAGGGTAACCGAAAAGCTTCAGGCTGTCCTTCCTGAAGTCTGCGTCACTGACCTCAATGACCTCCCCGGACACGCCCCAGTCCAGCTCCAGGGGCATGGTCGCTGTCCCGCGCTCCGAAAGCGCCGCATTTGCCGCAGAGGCGGACACAAAATTCACATACGCCCCCGGCAGCTCCTTATTCTGCACTGTAAAAGTGCCGCCGCCTAATGCCATCTTACTTCACCTTTCCTTTCCTGTATTTTTCCATCTCCTGCTCCGCTTCGGCAATGGAGTACCGCCCCTCCCCGGACAGCAGTGCCTCCAGGAGGTCGCACCGTTCCCGGAAGCGGGCGGATGAAAGCAGCTGCTCTTTGGTGAATCGGTTCACCGCAGCTTTGGCACCGTCACTTTTTGCCCTGTCAGGGGGCTTTCCCCTGACGGGTTCCTGCTCCTCCCCCTGATGCACTCCCTGCCCGCCTCCTGCCTTTCCGGCTCCCTGTATCACATCCGGAAAATACGCCCCGCAGCTCTCCGGTTCCTCTGCATCAGGCATTTTCCTCTGATCGTTTTCCTGCGCCCCTGCGTCCTTCTCCCGTCCGTTTTCCTGCGCCCCTGTATCAGGCATTTTCTCCTGTCCGCTTTCCTGCCCTTCCTTATCCGGCAGGCTTTCCTTACAGCCCTTTTTCCTTTCCATCGCATCTCCTTTCTGCCAGCCCTTTTATCTTCATCTCTTCCATCTCCGGGGCCGGGGCTTCAGCCCTGTAGGCAAACATGTCATAATTTACGAAAAAATGCAGAATGCCATCGTCTACTTCATAATGCATCCCTGTGCCCATCACCGGATCCCCGTCCATTGTCAGGTATTCCAGGCAGGCAAAGAGCCGTTCCGCAGCGGCATGGCACTCTTCGTTTGCATGCAGCCCGTCCCGGGGGAAATAATGGAGGCAGAACTGGGCTTTGCGGAAATACCGTTTCCCGAAATGCCTCCTGCTTTCAGGGCTGATACAGAAAATGAAAAAGCAGGGCTCTTCCAGCTCCTGCCGCTTTTCTTCCCTGTGGATCTTACAGCCGCTGCCAAACTCTTCCCGCAGGGCCATGCTGATGGCTTCCGTCAGTCTGTTTATCATCCCATGCACTCCTCCAGGAATTTTTTGACTTTAGCTTCCAGAACCTTCGGTGCGATCTCCTGGATTTCCCTCTCCGATATGGTCATCATGAACTTTCCTTCCACCCATCCTTTATGGTTGGCTGTCCGGTGCCCGTACTCCACATATGCATATTTGTTACCGCAAAGGCTTTTTATCCTCTGCTTCTCATAGTTTCCCATGAGTTCGGCGTACATCATAATAAAAAGAGCCTGTTTAACAGACTCTTTTTATTTCGAGCACTCTTGGGAGTATTATATTTATTCAACTCCTACGCTCTACGGTGCTGTCCAGCCTTACGCAATCTGAACAGTTACCACGGTATCAGCATATCTACTAATATTTTTTAGATTTAGCTTTCACCGTTTTTGCTCGATTTTACATGCCCCATTATGTTAAGGCATACTCCACCGGATTTATGATCTCAATCACAAGGTTTTCTCCGCGGCGGCTGATATCCAGTCTGTCAATGTATTCCTTTGCCTCCTGTACCCCCGGGACCTTCCTGCCGGAGCCTGCGGCGGCTTCCCCGTGTGTCTGGGCAGTCCAGCCCCTGCGGAGCGTCCCTCCCATCTTTCCGGAAGGGTTTACCCTTTTCTTATAGGTATCGCCTTTCTTATGGTTTTTGGAATCCCTTTTCGCCGTTACCTCAATCTCTTTTGCGTAATTGCCCGGCTGCGTCCGCCTTATTACTCTGGCAAGGAGGCGGGCGGCAAGTTCCTTTGCGCAGCTTTCCACAAAGGCATCCACTTCCCTTTCCTGCACCCTGTCCAGCTGTTTCCGGAGGTTTTCCAGCCCTGATACCGTAAATTTTCCCATTTTCCCCATCAGGCCCACCCCCTGAACAGTTCCAGCAGGATCTCCTGGTGGGTGCTGTATACCGCCGGTTCGCCGCTCGCCGCGTATTCTGCCGTCATGCCGTTCTGGGTGACTGTGACTCTGGACCCGGGCTTTATCCTGGTTTCCGGGGCAAGGAACAGTTTCACCCCCTGGGTAAGGGATGCGGCAGTGTCTGTCTGTCCTGCTGCCGCCTGTTTCTCAAAAGACAGCCTGCAGGGGACGCCCTCACATACAGTTACCTCTTCCTGATCCGACAGCCCTGTCCTCTCATCCGTTACTTCCCGGTTCTCTGTCACGGCGCATACTCCCTCATATGTGGATTCCAGGGCCCGCCGTGCCGCCTGTCTTGCTGCTTCCACTACATTCATTATTTCAGCCCCCCTGCCCTGCCGCTTCCGTTGCATTCGCTGTTTCTGTCTTCTGCCCTGCCGCTTCCATTGCTTTCACCATTTCAGCCTCCTGTAGTGCAGGATCTCCGCTTCCCTGGAAAGCAGCCTGCTAATCACTGTGTCCAGGCGCTGCTCCGCCGTCATGCTCCCCTCCCCGGTAGCAAATACAGTATTGGTATCCCCCTCCTGTATCTGCTTCACCGCGGCACCCAGATCAATCCCCGCCAGGCTGCCCGGGGCAAAGGCTTTCTTTGCCAGCAGGAACTCCCCCGCCGCCATGTCCACGGCCGCACCTTCCAGCCCGGCGGGGACAGCGTGCAGATGTGTCCTGTTTTTTATGCTGCTGCGCACCTTCTCCACACAGAAGGACAGGGAAAAGTCATCCCCTTCCCCTGCCTCATACCCGAAAGCCGCCAGTCTCTTCTTTACCGCACCCGCATCAAACATCCGGCCACCCCCGTTTATTTTATCGAGGCTATGAACACCTCTCCTGCGCAGGGGAAGGTGACCAGTGCCGTGGCCACTGCCTTGATCCACTTGGCCACCGGGTCGTTGGTGGCATACTGCTCTATGACCACGTTCCCGATCTCGGAGATGTCCACGCCTTCCTTTTTCCGCAGCTCCAGTTCCTCCGCAGTCAGCCCGAACAGCGTCTCCCCCATGTCCCCTTCCGGCATGAACACAAAGGCGCTTTCCGCAAAATAACGCTTCGCCTCATACTTGCCTGTTTTCAGGAGGATCCGGTACTTCGCATCATAGGAGGCAATCTTCGGGAGTCCCTGTGTCTGCAGGAACGTGTTCAGCTCCTGCGTGGAGAGCAGCCTGTCGCTGTTTACCCCGAATACTGCCTTCCGGATTTTCTCATCCTTCAGGACGATATTCAGGTTCTTTTTGGAAGTCAGCACCCTTGTGGGGGTAAACCCGGTATCCGTCACAATCCTGTCCACCACGCTGTCCATGTTAACCAGAATATCCGGGGTGCCGGATGACCAGGTGAATGTCTGCCTGTGGTTCGCAGGAACACCATAATCAATCTCCGTCCTGTAGCCGTTCTCATTGATGGAAAGTTTCCCTGTGGACAGCGCCTCGCCTCTCATGGCCTCCGCCCTTGTGAGCACGGAGTCCTGCAGGTCGTCCACATCATTGTAGATCCGGCTGATGGCCTCCCGCTCCTCCGCGTCGTTCCTGGGGTTCTCCAGGCGGATAATCTCCTTCTCGGACAGCTTCCTCTTACGCTTGATCAGGGCAAGCTCCGCAGTGTCATAGCTGGCGCCTTCCCTCTGGTCGATTTCCGCCTCCGTGTCAAAGGCATGGATGGATGCGGATACAGGAAGGTTGTTTGCCCCCCTGATCATCCTGATTTCCAGGGCTTCCGTCTTCCTGGCGGGGAACAGCTCTTCCAGCACCTTCCTCTGTGGCTGCCTGGTTTTCGTATAGTCCACCAGTTCCTTATGGTTCAATAATTCTTCTACGCTCGGCATATGCTCATGCTCCTTTCATTCATTCTCTCTTCTGCTGCCCTGCTTACCTGAATTTAATCTCGGGCAGCTTCTCATGGATGGCCGCGCCAATGGCTTCCGTATAGTCCACGCCTAACGGCAGGCGCTCCCCGATGACATACCCTTCCACCAGGAAGGCCCCCGGCTCCGCCCCATTGGTTACATCCACCGCTTCCTTCAGGATGCCGGCAGGCTCCTCTGAAAAAGACACGGTCGGTGTCCCTCCCGAAGTGCCCTCCGTAACGGTGACAGCCACCACTTTTCCGGATGCCGCCATCAGGCTTCCCCTGTGAACGACTTTCCGCCCCTCCGCATCCGCTTCCACTCCGTCCGGCACCACGGTTCCGGTGAAGGCCGTCGCCTTCTCCGATGCCAGAATTTCATTTTCATATGTCCGTTCTATGTTTGTCCTGTAATACATACACCCTCCTTATTCTGCGCCCCGCGGGCCGCTCTTTGTGACGGATTTCTTATTCCGCCCCCCACAGGCCGCTCTTTGTGACGGCCTTCTCCGCCTCGTTGCGCTGCTGCGCGTACTGGGCGGCATAGCCTTCATTGTGGGTTTCCCCGCCCCTGGGCTTATACCCGGGCTTCCCTTTTGCCCCGGCGCCCTGCCCGCCGCCGTCCCCGTCCCTGAAAAGGAATGCCTTCTCCTTCCGGATGGATTCCAGCTGCTCGTTCAGGCCGGATACTTTCCCGTCTTCCGCAAGGACAAGCTTCGACCTGTCAAACAGTGCCGCCGCCATGTCCTCATCATGGACTTTCCCGGCAATGGCCATCTTGATGGCGCTGGTAAGGCGCAGCTCCTTCATCTCGTCAGCGTGCTTCTTCGCCTCGGATTTGTTCGTTTCCTGGAGTGTCTCAATCTGTTTCTTCAGCTCCGCATTGTCGCCGCCGGATTTCCTCAGCTCTTCAAGCTGTCGGTCCCTGGAAGCGATGTCCGCCAGTAACTGTTTCTTTTCGGCAGCAGCCGTTTCCATCTGCTCCTTCGGGACGTAGCCCTCCAGCTCCTTCAGGGATGCCGCCTCCGCTTTGGCCGCCAGCTCGTCGCTGATGCCAAGGGCTGTAAATTCTTCTTTCTTCATTGCTTCTCCTTTCCCTTACTGAATTTTTGTAATCGGGCAGGGGAAAAGCCTTTCCACTGCCCGCGCGCCGGGCACCCGTCAGCCTCTGCTGACATGTTTCCTCCGGGTGCCCGTGTGCATAAAAAGAACGCCCCTCCACAGGAAGGACGCTCTGATTATTTTGTTTTCTAATTATCTGTCATATTCTTTTACCACATCAGCCTGTGAGCAGTTTCTGTATCAGCTCCAGATCAGGTATCTCAAAAATAAGCTCGTTCTGCAGCGGATCAGAGTCTTCAAACCGTAACCCGGCAAACGCAAGCTTTTCACCGCAGACGCCTGCCCGTGCTTCAAAAACCCTTCCGCCATGCACGGAATCAAAGTCAAAACCCTTTTGGAAGTCTATATCCCCGCAGACGATAAAAGAAGCATAAATCCTTTTCGTGCCTTTCTGCAGCGTTCCAAGTACTGCAACCTGCGCCTGTTTTTCCTCTATCTCCACACGCCCGCTGAACCTGGCAATGCAGTATCTGCGCCCGCCGGACGTCATGTACAGCTCGCCGTCGTCTGCGGGAATTACTTTTATTATTTCTCCTGCTTTTCCCATAGTGGCCGCCTCCTTTTTGTATTACCTCCCCAAAAGTGCATGTTCCCTATATCCCTGCCATCTCTGACAGTTTCTGTATCTGCTCTCCCGTGGCATCCAGTTCAAACTCCCATTCCCCTGCCGGGTTGATTTCTGCCAGGGAAATGTTATGGAAATAGAACCGTTCCACAGTCCCGTCATTCCGCAGGAGGTCGGCGGTCAGTTCGTACCGTTCCGCATCCTGCATACGGCCTTCCTCGGTAAGGCACGTAAAT
>CANDMH010000028.1 GCA_947385785.1 uncultured Lachnospiraceae bacterium | reverse complement strand
TTACCTTTAAGTGGAATATGGGATGGATGCATGATTTCTGCGAGTACATGAAGCTGGACCCCCTGTACAGGAAGGGGAATCATAATTCCATGACATTTGCCATGAGCTATAACAATGCCGAGAAATATATCCTTCCGCTGTCCCATGACGAGGTGGTGCACCTTAAGTGCTCCATGGTAAATAAGATGCCGGGATACCAGGTAGATAAATATGCCAATCTCCGTGTGGGCTACACTTTCATGTTCGGGCACAGCGGCAAGAAGCTGCTGTTCATGGGTCAGGATTTCGGACAGGAGCGGGAGTGGAGCGAGGAGAGAGAGCTTGACTGGTTCCTGTTGGGCGAAAAGAACAACAAGGGACTGCAGGCTTATGTGAAGGAGCTGCTGAAGCTGTACAACAAGTATCCGGCCATGTATGAGATAGACGATTCCTGGGACGGCTTTGAGTGGATGAATGCAAACGACGGGGAGAATTCCGTATTTTCCTTCGTGCGGAAATCCTCCAAAGGAACCAACAGCCTGCTGTTCGTGCTGAATATGACGCCCATAAAGAGAGAGGGGTACCGGGTGCCCGTGCCTGCCGCGACGAAGCGGAAGAAGTATAGGCTGCTGCTGAACAGTGATGAGGAGAGGTTCGGAGGCTGGGGCAATAAGATAGAGAAGGAGATTCCGGTGGAAGCGGTTCCATGCCTGAGTAAGGATTATTCAATATCCGTGGATTTGCCGCCCTATGGCGCTGCGGTATTTGTGATTTAAAGGTTTGGCTGTAAAGATTTTGGAGAATGTTACCGAAATAAAGGGTGTAGGTGCAGTGGATGTGCCTGCACCTTTTTTGAAGACAGGAGAATAAAATTTTGAAGATTACATTTACGGAACAGGCGATTAAAGAAGCAGAAAGGCGGCATGCGGAGAGAAGCCGGGCTTCCCATGCGGAAAATATGGCGGCAATGCAGACTCCCTTTGCGGCATTTTTCGGAGGAAGCGGCAGGTCTGAGATTCCCGGGGTGGGAGGCGAGAGGGCAAAGAGCCTGATCGAGCTTCAGCAGGAGGCGGCCGACATTGATGTGGGTGTCCGCCGGGATTATATGACAGTTATGTCACATACTCTTTCGGAAGAGGACTATGCGAAGATGCAGGAGGAAGGCTTTGACCTGGGCAGCATGGACCCCGACGAGGCTGTGACGATTGTGGATAAGATTAAGGCGGAGCTGGTGCGTGCCGGGAAGAATATCGTGGGCTACACCGATGACATGGATGTGGATACTCTTGCCTCGGCGCTGGGAAGCAGGACGCTGGCCCAGGCGGTTCTGGACAGCTTCCGTGAGGCTGACGTGCCGTTGACGAAGGAAAATCTGTCTGCGGTATCCAGGGCATGGGAGATGAACTCGGAGCTTCAGCCCGTGAGCGACGGTACCAGAAGCTATCTAATCGACAATGAGATGGAGGCGGAGATCTGGAATCTCTACCTGGCGCAGAGCAGCGGCGCTGGCAGAGGCGCTTCCGCTCCCAGATTTTATGCCGAGGATGTGCACGGCTATTATACCCAGAGCGCGGGGAACGAGAATTCCCGGGAGCTTCAGGGGCAGATTGACAGGATCATCAGGCAGTCAGGCAGAGAAGTCAATGCGGACAGCCGTAAAAATGCGGCATGGCTGCTTGACAGAGGGCTTCCGGTTACGGCGCAGAACTTAAACCGCCTGGAAGCGCTGCAGGATCTGGAGCTTCCCGTGTCGGAGAAGCGTTTCGGAGAAGTGACGGCAGCTGCCGTGGCGGAGGGAAAGAATCCGCTCCACGCTTCACTGGCGGAAACAGACGAAAGTCTGTATGAGAAGGCCAATGCCGTTTCGGAATATTATCACAGCAGCGCGCTGTGGGAAGCAAGCGTTGGGGATATTACCGCCAGGCGGCAGCTGGAGGAGGTCCGGCTGCGCATGACCGCGGAGGTGAATGTCAAGCTGTTACGGAGCGGCTTTGCCATTGACACCGCGCCCATGGAGGAGCTCATCGAAGCGCTGAAGCAGGCGGAATACGAACTGGCAGGGCAATATTTCCCCAGGGATTCCATGGCCATGGAAAAATATCAGAATTACCGTCAGGTAAGCAATGTGACGGACCAGCTGCCGGGTATGCCTGCGGATGTGCTGGGAATGTTTGCCAGGGGTCAGGGCAGCGCTTCCCTGGAGACTATCTATAATGAAGGTAAGGTACTGCAGGATAAATACGAAAAGGCACAGGCAAGCTACGAGAAGCTGATGACTTCACCGAGGAACGATATGGGTGACAGTATCGAGAAAGCCTTTGCCAGTGTGGACCATATTTTGAACGATCTGGGTCTGGAACTGACGGAAGAAAACCGCAGGGCAGTCAGAATCCTGGGTTACAACCAGATGGAAATGAACATGGCCAATGTGGAAGCGGTGAGGACCGCCGACAGGCAGGTACAGGATGTACTGGAGAAGCTGACGCCGGCCGCTACTCTGAAGATGATCAGGGACGGCTTCAATCCTCTGGAAAAGAGTATTGAGGAGCTGGAGACCTATTTCAGACAATTGCCTCCGGAATACAAGAAAGAGGCGGAAAGCTACAGCCGCTTCCTGTACGGCCTGGAGCGGAATAACGAGATTACGCCGGAGGAGCGGGAGAGCTATATCGGCATTTACCGTCTGGTGCGCCAGATTGAGAAGGCGGAGGGGGCGGCAGTGGGCGCTTTGGTGAATTCCCAGGCGGAGCTGCATTTTTCCAACCTTCTGTCCGCATTGCAGAACCGGAAGAAGACCCTGGATATCCGTGTGCCGGATGAGTTGGGAAATATTCCGAAACCCACCCGCAGGGAAGAAAGCATCTCGGAGCAGATTTCAAAGGCATTTGTGAAGACGGTTGCTGATATCAGGGCGGCTAATGAAGCGGCCGTCAGGGCAGCTGATGAGGCTGCCGCCAGAGCATCAAAAGGAGCAGCCGCCCAGGCGACAAATGAGGCATCCGTCATGGCGTCGAATGGAGCAGCCGCCCAGGCGACGAACGAGGCACCCGCCCGGGCGTTAAATGGGAAGACTGCTGAAGCGGCTGAGAGGAACGCGGTGCAGCAGCCGGGCAGCGGACAGAACCGCCGGATTCAAAAAGCGGGACAGCCGTCCGAACATTTGAAGGAAGACATGGTACAGCAGCCGGGCAGCGGACAGAATATTCCGATTGAAAATGCGGAGCGCTCAGCCGGGCTTACCGGAGGGAAGGCGCAGCAACAGCCGGAAGCCAGCCAGAATGGCAGCACGGAAAGCACAGGGCAGGAGGCGGCTTCGAAGCAGGCGGCAGATCCTGCGGCGGAGCAGGCTACAGAGGCCTTTGTCAAGGCGGCAAACGATGTTCTGACAGAAGTGTCATCTGATGATAAGGCCACAAAAGAATACAATAAGACTCAGCTGGAGGAGCAGAGACAGGCGGTCAGCGCCGCGGACCAGGAGAGCGTTTCCATGCTGCAGAGAGGGGAGCTGTCTTCCAGCGCGGACAATCTGATGGCGGCACAGGCGCTGACCTACGGTACGGAGAATATTTTCGCGCTCAGTGACAGAAACAGGCCGGCGGCAAAGAAGGCACCGGTGGACATTATGGCGCTGCTGGCGAAGAAAGCGAATCCCGAGCTTGAGGCCGGGAAAGCAGAACCTCAGGAGGAAACCGGTTCTACGGCTCTGTGGAGGAAGCTGGACAATATGGAAGAATTCGTGACGGAATACGGCGAGATGACGGAGAACTCCATGGAATCCGTGGAGGAGGCAACCTTCTCGGAGGCGGACAGCAGCATGGACGTGAAGCAGATGCAGCTGAACCATAAGCAGCTGACCGTGGCGGCAGCGCTGGCGAAGCGGGAGGAATATTATCTGCCCATGTACGTGGGGGATCGTCTGACGAGAGTTCACCTTACCCTGGACAAAGTCAGCCCGGAGAAGGGGACGGTCACCATCGGCGTGAATCTTTCGCCGGAAGAACATATGCAGGCAAGGCTTACCCTGAACAGCGGAACCGTCCACGGAATGCTTTTCGGGGAAGGAAATGTGGATATAATGAAATTGCAGCAGATAGCCGATAACTTTAGAAAGGAAGCGGAAGGCAGCTGGAATGTGGGTAATATTTCCACTATTTCATCGGAAAAGCGTATGCCGGAGCTGATCAAATCAGGGAAACATACTCCTACGGAAAGCGCCGAGCTCTACCGTGTGGCCAGGGTATTCCTGCAATCCGTGGTGCAGGAGGGGGAAAGCGCATAAAAAGCAGGAGTGTATACTCAAGACCGCCAGGATTTACTGTTCCGCCGGAAACGAACATACCTGGCTGGCGGTCTTAAAGCCGCTGTAGTGATAGCGGCTTCGTTGTAGGTTACTGCAAATTTCAGTGGTGTGCAGTATAAAATAAAAGATTTGCCCAAAGCAGTGTGCCGGGCGGCAGAGGGACGGTTTCTGCCTGGAAGGGCGGGGACCGACCACAAGCGCACGATGCCGGAAGGAAATGCGGCAGCATTGGAACCATGGCGGCATCAGGGCTGATGAGGGCGGATTGGAACAGGAGAGCAAATATGAGAATTAATTACAATGTATCTGCAATGCTTGCGAACAACAAGCTTGCCAATAACGACAATCTGCTGTCGAAGTCGCTGGAGCGTCTCTCATCGGGCCTGAAGGTGAATTCGGCCAAGGACAATCCGGCAGGACTGGCTATGGCGAAGCGCATGAACGCTCAGATAGAAGGGCTTTCTGTGGCAAACCAGAGCGCGGGAGACGGTGTCTCCATCATTGAGACGGCCGATGGCGCCATGTCCGAAATCAGCGAGATACTGCAGAGAATGAACGAGCTGGCAATCAAGTCCGCCAACGGACCGAATTCCGATAATGACAGGGCTGTCATACAGGATGAGGTGAAGCAGCTGACGGAGGAGATTACAAGAATAGCAGAGGCTACGGAGTTTAACGGGCAGAAGCTGCTGAACGGAGAGTTTTCGCTGAAGGGATATGTGCAGGGCAATCTGGATGTGAAGGTAAACTCCTATTCCACGGAAGTGACGGCTGACATTTATACGATTACGGATTTGGTTATTGAAGAAAATCCCATACCTACAGACGAGAGCGACAGGTATCGTGTGAAGAGTGTGAATCTGGCAGGCGGTCCTTTTCCGGCAGGTGCTACCGCTTCCATGAAGGACAATCTGCTTTCCATCCAGGGGGCAAACGGTTTTAAGATGACACTGGACCTGAGCAGGAAGATTGAGAAGAATCCGGATTTCCCGGATACTGTCAAGGAGCTTAAGATCACTGAGACAGGCGGCGCCGACACGCCTCTGGTGATCGATGCTACGGGCATCGGCCCCATGGTGGTCCAGGTGGGGGCCAATGAGGGGCAGACTATGGAAATGGATATTCCGAAGATTTCCCTGACTGCCATGGGTCTGGACAATTATTTTGTGAAAGACGGCAATGGTGCGGAGAACGACGGCAAGGGCGTCTGGACGCTGAACGTGAGTACTGAGCAGACTGCCACGGAAGCCATAGACAGGATTGACGGCGCCATCCAGTTCGTATCCAGTATCAGGGGGCGTCTGGGCGCTTACCAGAACAGGCTGGAGACTACAATTAACAGTCTCGATATTACTTCCGAGAATGTGACGGCGGCTTATTCCAGGATTATGGATGTGGACATGGCGGAGGAAATGACGAATTATACCACCTACCAGGTAATGACCCAGGCAGCCACTTCCATGCTGGCGCAGGCCAACGAGAGGCCTTCGCAGGTGCTGCAGCTGCTGCAGTAAAGGATTCTGATATATGAAAAAAGAAGACAAACAACAATTTACACTGCGGATAAGCCAGGCAAATCCCACGGAACTGGTGGTGATTCTGTATGAGATGCTGCTGTGCTATCTGGAGGATGCGAAGGAAGCGCTGCAGCCCGGGGAGGGCGGTTCCGGAGAGCCGGAGCGTTTTCACGAGGCTGTCAGAAACGCCCGGGGCTGCCTGAATGAGCTGCTGTGTTCGCTGGATCTGAAATACGAACCGGCACCCGCGCTGCAGCGGCTTTATATGTTCTGTATCAGACGTCTGGCCCGCGGGGAGCAGCGCCTGGATGCCGGACCTCTGGACGAAATTATGCGTGTTATCGTACCGCTGTGCGATGCCTACCGGAAGCTTGCATAACAAAACAGCGCGGGACCGGTGATGAAAAATTCACAGAGGGTGATTGCCGGCCTGACCTATGGACGGAATACATTAACCGAGAACCTGTCCGACCAGGGGCTGAACAGGGGGATACTTGCTTAGCGGCCCTTCATCAGGGAAAGCTTCCGCGGCAGCCAGGTCTGTCAGATGCTTGTACCTTCTCTGGAGAGAATTAATTTCATAAATGTAGCTGTCGATCAGATCGACCTCGATGGCATTGTCGAAACCCGCATAGGCGTCATTCAGGGCCTGGCGGGTTTTTTCTATGGAATCCTGTAAGGTCAGGGGGGCGCAGTCCACTCCTGTCATATCATCAGTCCCGATTTTATGTCGAAAATACATTTTCATAGAAACACTCCTTTCCCTGTTTCGAAACGGTTACGTTACAAGTATAGGTCTTCTATATGAAAAATATTCCAGTTCTGGAAAAAATAGGCGCGGCATATGATGGTAACAGGAGTGAAGGAGAACTTATACTCAGGAATGTCGGAGACACTTCCTTAGGAATTGTCGGAGACACGTTCTTACGAGTATAAGGTGAGGAGGGGCTATGGAGAAACTTTTAAATTGTGTTATGAGAGGAATTCTGGGGACGATTGCAATCTATTTTATCAATACGGCGCTGGAAAAAATGGGGGTTTCCGTCGGTGTGGGCATCAACGCGGCAACTGTTTTGACATCCGGAATCCTTGGATTTCCGGGGCTTCTGGCACTTTATGGGATCGGATTTTATAAACTTTTGTAGGTTTTTGACAAAAAAGAATTTTTTGTGTTTTTCCTCTTGCAAATCTGGCGCGCAGCAGCTATAATGCATTTACAACATAACAAATCCAGTTGTTCAACACATTTTACTTCAGAGATTCAGGATTCAGGTTGTTTCATGAGGCATACTTCGCCTCAGAGATCAGGTGTTATTTTCAGGAATTGTCGGAAAATGATTACAGGGTTCGCAGAGCGGTTTCTGTAATTTTCAGACACTTCCTCAGGAAAAGGAGATGGTGTATTGGCGGCTCTGTGCGTTATTCTGACAGCAGCCTGCGGTTATGATTACAGGGATAACAGAATTCCCAACTATCTGATTCTGCTGGCAGCAGTTCTGGGTATGGGATGGCAGGCATGGGACGGAGGAGTGTTGGGTGCTGGGGCCTTCCTGGGGCAGGCGGCACTGGTTATGGCTCTGCTCTATCCGTTTTTTAAGATCGGAGGCCTGGGTGCCGGGGATGTGAAGCTCCTTGGCGCGGCGGCGGGGTATCTGCCATTCGAAAAGGTTCTTATTTTCTTATTTTGTTCTTTGCTGATTGCGGCAATGATTTCAGTGGTCAAGATGTGCAGGAAAGGTATTTTCAGACAGCGTGCAGAGTATTTGTCCGTATATCTGAAGGATGTGATGCGGACGGGGGAATGGAAGCTGTACCAGGCGGGCAGTCCGGGGGTAAAGCCCGGAGGCGTACGTCTGTCCGGTCCCATACTGCTCAGCATGCTGCTGTATCTGGGAGGTGTCTATTGAAAGAGAAAATCAGAAAGATTATGGTGCTGTGTGATACGGAAGAGGAATACGCGCAGCTGATGACAGAATTTATGAAAAAACGTAAAAATCTGCCCTGGGAACTGCGTACTTATACGAATGTACAGGACATGCTTACCATGGAGAAGCAGGAAATAGAGATGCTGGTGGTGTCTGAGTCGGCATATGGGCCGGAGCTGCAGAGCCTGTGTCCGAAACGGTTTGTCATACTGAACGAAAGCGGCGTGATGAAATGGGAGAATCTCTTCTATGTGGACAAGTATCAGGAAGCGGAGGAAATCATGAAACAGCTGCTGGGCATCTACACGGAAATTGCGGATATTCAGCTGCCCATGCTCAGAACGAATCACAGGACAGTGTTTATCGGGAATTACTCACCGGTGAGAAGGTGTATGCAGACCTCCTTTGCTGTTACCATGAGTTTGCTGCTGGCGGAAAAGCATCCCACGCTCTACCTGAATTTTGAGCATTACGCGGGGAGCGCGGAGCTTCTGCCGGACATGCAGATGCTGGATATGGCTGATCTGCTCTATTTTCTGAATGCGCAGAAGGATAAATTCCGGCTGAGGCTGCAGACAATCTTAAAGCGCAGAGGAAAACTTGTCTTTATTCCGCCCATGAAATCAGGGCAGAATCTGCTGACGGTCACGGCGGCCGAGTGGATGGAGCTGCTGCAGAAGATTGAAGAGCTGGAGGAATATGAATATGTCATTCTGGATTTGGGGGAAAGTATGCAGGGATTGTTTGATATCCTCCGGCTGTGTACCAAAGTATATACGCTGACAAAAGAGGACAGGATTGCCCGGGGCAAGCTGCTTCAGTATGAACAGATTCTTGCTTTGTACGAGTATGGGGATGTGCTGGGGAAGACGAAGCGGCTGTCCCTTTCCCATATCCGGAAGCTGCCGGAGGAGCTGGAGCAGCTGACGAAGGGAGATTTGGCGGAACTGGTAAAGGGACTGATTCAGGAGCTGGAAGAAGAGCGCGGAAAGGAGGAGGGATGGAATACGCAGAGTTAAAAAAGCAATTGCGGGGCAGGGTGCAGGAGAAAATGGATTTTGCCAGGGATTTTACGGACGCAGAGGTGGAGGATACCATTGATGAAGTAATGCTGAGGCAGGAAGACCTGACGATTTATCCTGTGGAAATGCGCAGGCGGCTGAAGAAGGAATTGTTCGACTCTCTTCGCAGGCTGGACATTCTGCAGATATTCGTAGATGACAGCTCCGTTACAGAGATCATGATCAACGGAAAGGATCATATTTTTGTGGAACAGGACGGGAGACTGAGGGAACTGGACATGGGCTTTGAATCCACGGAGAAGCTGCAGGATGTGATACAGCAGATTGTGGCGGGCTGCAACCGTGTGGTGAATGAGGCATCGCCCATTGTGGATGCCCGGCTGCCCAATGGTTCCAGAGTGAATATCGTCATGAATCCCGTTGCCCTGAACGGGCCGATTGTTACAATCCGGCGTTTCCCGGACAGGCCGATTACCATGGAGCGCCTGCTGCAGATTCGTTCCGTCTCTTCCGAGGCAGCGGATTTTCTGAAGAAACTGGTGCAGGCGAAATACAATATATTCATAAGCGGCGGGACAGGAAGCGGGAAAACCACATTTCTGAATGTATTGTCCCAGTATATTCCGCCGGAGGAGAGAGTGATTACCATTGAGGACAGCGCCGAGCTGCAGCTGCAGGGTCTTCCCAATCTGGTACAGCTGGAGACGCGCAACAGCAATGTGGAGGGCTGCAATGAGATTACCATTCGGGATTTGATTAAAGCATCTTTGCGGATGCGGCCGGACAGGATAGTGGTTGGTGAGGTCCGCGGAGCCGAGGCGATTGACATGCTGCAGTGCATGAATACCGGACATGACGGGAGCATGTCCACAGGCCACGCAAATACCGGGCGCGACATGCTTGCCAGACTGGAGAACATGGTGCTGATGGGGATGGACCTGCCCCTGACGGCGATTCGGCAGCAGATTGCATCGGGGGTGGACATTATTGTACATCTCGGAAGGCTGCGCGATAAATCCAGGAAGGTTTTGGAGATAACGGAGCTGGCAGGGTGTGAAAACCAGGAAATGGTGCTGAATCCGCTGTACGTTTTTGAAGAGACGGGGGAAGACAGGGAGGGGAATGTGACCGGTGAATTGCGGAAGAGAGGAGAGCTGATACATGGACACAAGCTTAAAACGGCAGGATTATCATAGATATGCATGGAGGAGAGGGGAGAGGGCGGGAACTGTGCTGATCTGTGCGGGCATTACGGGAATCATTGCCTATTTTTTCTATCGGAGCGTCTGGGCGCTGCTTCCGCTTTCTGCCATTGGGATTCTTGCCTTTATCCGGATGGAAAGAGGGAAGATTGAGAAAATGCGGGAGGAATTATCCGGACAGTTCCGGGAATGCATCCTGTCGGTGGCGACACTGCTGCAGGCGGGATATGCGGTAGAAAACGCCTTTATGGAATGCAGACAGGATATGGCTCTGATGTACGGGGAGGATGCGCTGATCTGCAGAGAACTGAACTATATCAAGCGGGGGTTGAAAATCAATATTGTGCTGGAAGAACTGCTGGAAGACCTGGCAGTTCGGAGCGGATGTGAGGAAATCACCCAGTTTGCCCAGATTTTCGCGCTGGTGAAGCGCAATGGAGGCAATATGGCAGAGGTAATCAGGAGCGCTGCCAGTCAGATAGGGAGACAGATTGAACTGAGGCAGGAGATGCATATCCTTCTGGGTGGGAAAAAAATGGAGCTGATGATTATGAAAGTGATGCCCTTTGGTATATTGTTATACATAGAGGTTGGGAACAGGGGATACTTTGACGCTCTGTATCATAACTGGATGGGCGTTGCCGTTATGACAGGATGTCTTGGCGTATATCTGGGCGCCTGGATGCTGGGGGAGCATATTATGAAGGGAATTACGGCTGAAATGGTGTAGAGGAGGTGGACAGACTGTATTGGATTGTAATGTTGGCGGCAGTAAGCTTCGCGGTATTGCTGTTTCTGTCAAGGAGGGAGGAAGCAGCGCCGGAGACAGCTTCTGTGCTGAAGCCATTTTCCAGGATTGCAATGTATCTTTATAAGCGGACAGGCGGCTGTATTCCGAAACGGTTCGCATCTTCCCAGGTGGAGAAGGATTTGCTTCAGCTGCACCCGGGGGAGTCCGGCGAATATCTGAAGACAATGTATTATGTGAAAAAAACAGCAATCTGCATGGCGCTGGCATTTGCCGGAACCCTGTTTGGCGCGGCGGCCAGGTTTAGCGCGGAGAGTGGTATTATTTTGCAGGAAGGAGGAATGATAGCCAGAGAAAGCTATGAAAAGGAGAGCAGGGAAATAGGCCTTACGCTGGACTATGAGGAGAAACAGCTGGAATTTACAGTGGACGTAGAACCGCTGCTGCTGTCAGGAACAGAAGCGGAAGCGCTGGTAGACGCGTTTGTGGAGAGACTGCCCCAATACATGGCAGGGGAGAATGAAAGTCTGGAGAAGGTCAGCTCTGATCTGAACCTGGAAGAACGGTATCCCGGGTTTCCGGTATCCGTGACATGGGAAAGCAGCAGGCCTGGAATTTTGAGCAATGAAGGGCAGATATTTTCGCTGGAAGAGGCACAGGAAGTGATTTTAACCGCATTTATGAGCTATGGAGCATGTGAGAGGGAGGAAGAGTTTTGTGTGACGCTGGTGCCTCCGGAACTGTCAGAAGAGGAAACCGCTTACAGGGAACTGGAGGCTCTGCTGATACAGTCCCAGGGAGAAAGCGTCAGGCAGACGGAGTGGAAGCTGCCGGATGAGTGGCGGGGAGAGCACATTACCTGGAGACAGGTGGTGGATGATAACAGCCTGTTTTTATGGGCGGCAACAATGATAGTATCAGCAGCGGTTTTCTTCTTTTTGGATAAAGACCTGCATGGCCAGCTGGAGAAAAGGCAGAAAGGACTGCGGCGGGAATATTCTGAAATCGTACATAAGCTGGTATTGTATGTGGGAGCCGGTATGACGATCAGGGGGGCATTTCAGAAACTTGCCGGAGATTATGAAGCAAAGTGCCGGGGCGGAGGCAAAAACTCGCCGGCTTATGAAGAAATATTATATACATGCCGCGAACTGCATTCCGGCGTTTCCGAAAGCATATCCTATGAGAATTTCGGAAGGCGGACAGGGCTGCAGGAATATATCAGACTCAGCGCATTGCTGGCGCAGAATCTGAAGCGGGGAAACAGCACACTTCTGGAAAGGCTGCGTGAAGAAGCGGAAAAGTCCGCGGAGGAGCGGCTGCAGCAGAGTAAAAAGCTGGGGGAGGAGGCAGGGACAAAGCTTCTGCTGCCCATGGTGCTGATGCTGGCTGTGGTTATGGCAGTCATCATGATACCCGCGATGTCGAATATGTAGGAAGCTTTACCGGTATTTTGCTGAAAATGAATTGCTGCACAGACAGCGGAAAGAGAGGCAACTATGAATTGTTTAAAAGGAATGAAGCAGTTTTGGACAGAAGAAGAGGGAATGGGCACTGTGGAAATCATTTTAATTATTGTGGTTCTGGTAGGCCTGGTTATTATCTTTAAAAGTCAGATAACGCAGATTGTGAACAGCTTATTCGATAAAATCACTTCACAGTCCGGAAGTGTATAACAGTTCCTAAGGAAGTACGTGCAGTACAAATTGCGCAAGGGGTATGAAAATGGAGTACAGGGAAGCTGCTTATCGCAAAACATATAATCAAAGTGATGCAGAACAATTGCATAACGCATATCTGACGGTATATCTTGCACTGTGTCTGGCAGTTATTCTGTCCCTGTGTCTGGCTCTGATAGACGGAGCGCGCAGAAACGGTGCCAGGCTGGAAGCCGAGATCGTGACGGATATCGGGCTGCAGAGTATTATGGCAGAATATCATCGTGAACTGATGAAACAGTATAATCTGTTCGCGATCGACGCTTCCTACGGCACCGCACTGTGCAGCAAAACAAATACGGAAGCTCACCTGCAAAAATATCTTTCAAAAAATTTGAGCTGTGACGATGTTTTCCTTTCTGATTTTCTTTACAGAGATTTTTTCGGGTTAAAGCTGGAACAGGCAGAAGTGAAGAAAGTATCTGTTCTCACCGACGGCGGAGGAGCCGTGTTCCGCAGGTGCGCCGTGGAAGCCGTAAAAGACGATCTGGGAATCGGACTTTTTGAGGAGCTTCAGGGATGGATGCAGACAGTAGAAGTAAACGGGCTTGAGGAGGGAAAGGAAGAAAAGCAGAAGCAGGAGTATGATGAGCAGATTGACGGGTGGGTCTCGGAATATGACGGTACGGAGGTTGAGATAGAAGAAGGCCAGTGGGAAACCGTGGAGCTGCAGAATCCGACGGACGGGCTGGAAATGAAAAAGAGACTCGGTATTTTGAAGCTGGTTGTAGAAGACGAGGCGGGGGTGTCCGGAAATGCGCTGAATACAGAGAATCTGATTCGCAGCCGAATGGGCAGAGGAGAAATAAATCAGGGCAATATGGAATATACGGAACGGGAAGGCGCGGAGCAGCTGCTGGAGAAGTTTGCGTTTCAGGAGTATCTGCTGCGGTACATGGGCAGGTATGGGCAGGAATACGAGGAAGATGCACTGAAGTATCAGATTGAATATCTGATAGCGGGAAAAGGAAGCGATATTGAGAATCTTCGAAGTGTAGCCAATCGTCTGTGTGTGCTCCGGGAAGCGGCGAATGCCATGTATTTGATGTCAGACAGGGAAAAAAGAGCAGAAATAAAGGTGGCGGCAGGGCTGGTATGTACACTGATTATGCTGCCGGAGCTTACTCCGCTGCTGGAAGGCGCGATTTTGCTGGCCTGGGCATATGCGGAGAGCGTGTATGATGTCAAAACTCTGTTTTCAGGCGGAAAGGTTCCGTTGTTAAAAAATAAAGAAACCTGGCATTACGGTCTTATGGCGGCGCTGCATGGAGAGCTGAAGGATCAGACGGGGGAGGGGAGCGGTCTGGGGTATCAGGACTATCTTCGGATATTCATGACGGCTTCCGAGCTGGATGAACTTACAGCGCGTGCTATGGATATGGTGGAAGCAGATATCAGGAAGACCACGGGGAATTCTGCGTTTCGGCTGGATGGCTGTTATGAAGCGTTGGAAGCATGTATTCGGATTGGCAGCAGTTACGGTTATCAGTATGAATTGATCAGACAGAAAAGCTATAATTGAAGGAAAGTGAGGTGAGCAGTGATGTCCCCTTTATGGAGCGAGTTGATCAAAAAGAAAATGCCAAATAGAAAAAAGAAACCTTCTCCGACCTGTCAGGACAATCATCCGGATTCGGCCCGGAATCCGGAATCTTCCATCAGAGGCTGTACGAATAAGCCCTTTGTCCTATGCTGCTTCTTAAAGGGGATATCACTGCCTGCCTCTCTCTCCAGATCAGTGGATGCCGGAATGACAGTCGAGGCTTCCATCGTGCTCCCGCTGTTTTTATTCTTTTTCCTGAATCTGGGATGTGCTATAGAGATGATCCGGCTGCATGGCAATCTGCAGCTGGCATTGTGGCAGATTGGAAACAGGCTTTCGGTATATGGGTATGCGGTGGACAGCGGGGAAGAACCGCAGAGCGAAGAAGCGATACAGAGTGGAGAAGGGGATAATGAGTGGTGGAAGGATCTGGCGGGAATTGCATTTTCCGGGACATTTGTCAAGGAGCAGATAATCCGTTCTGCCGGAGAGGATTATCTGAATCAATCTCCGCTTACAAAGGGGGCGGAGGGATTGCAGCTTTGGGAGAGCCGGTTATTTGGCCCTGAAGATGAAATCAGCATTGTGGTTACATATTCCGTGTCGCCCTGGAGCAAACTTGTGGGGTTTGACGAGTTTCGGATGTCAAATCGGTACTATTCACATATCTGGAACGGATATCAGGTATCTGACAACGGTGACACGGAAAACGGATCGGAGGAAGCGCAGACAGTTTATGTTACTGAGACGGGAAGAGTATATCACATTACACAGGAATGTACGCACCTGACTCTTTCGACCCGCCCGGTTTCAGCCGCGTCAGTCGATGGGGAAAGAAACGAGAACGGAGGAAAGTACTATCCATGTGAAAGATGTGCGGGAGGAAACGCAACGGGAGTGTATTACATTACATCGGATGGGAATCGTTATCATTTTGACAGGGGATGTTCAGGATTGAAGAGAACCGTAAAATCAATGCCCCTGGATCAGGCAGTGGAGTCAGGTTATACGCCATGCAGCCGCTGCGGCAGATGAAGAGGGCAGTCCGATTGAAAAAGCAGGAGATGAAAAATGTGGTTTATGTTATTGACGATGTTCTGGCTTTTCGGCATCAGCATAATGGACATCAGGAGGTACAGGGTACCGGTCTGGATGCTGATTCCCGGGGGCGTATTGGCCGGAGGCATGTTTTTATATCAGCAGGGAACGATGGGAGACTTGCTGAAGGGAATGCTGCCGGGACTTGTTTTTATAGCGATAGCTTTAGGCACAAAAAAAGCAGGGTATGGCGACGGGATTGTAATGGTATTTCTGGGAATATTGTCGGGCGGCACTGAAAGTCTGGTGATCCTTGCGGTCAGCCTGTTTTTGGCAGCTGTATATTCGCTGATATTGTTAGGGCTGAGAAAGGCCGGAAGAAATACAAGGATACCATTTCTTCCCTTTTTATCAGCTGCCTGGGTGATTGTCGCAGTGATATGAAAAGTTAAAATTCTCAAACGGAGGATGGAGGATGAAAAAGGAAAATGCCTATATGACAGTGGAGGCGGCATTGCTGTTTCCTGTTGTAACAGGAGCAATCTTCTTTGTCATTTATATGATGCTGTTTCAGTATGACAGATGTCTCCTGGAGCAGGATACGGGGGCAATGGCTTTATGGGGGAGTCTTGTGCAGGCGCCGGATACGGAGACGCTGGAGGAGCGGGTGCAGGAGCGGGTGTCCGGCTTGTATAAAGAAAAATATATGATGTGGAGGTTCACTGCGCTGGATGCGTCATTGGATAAAAACAAATTTTCGGCAGAAGGTGCAGGAGCTGTTTTTTTCCCGTTTGGAGGATTGAATTTCTGGGGAGGAGGAAATGTGTGGAGCGCGCAGGCTGCATATAGTTACAGCCGTCTGGCGCCGGTGACGTTTATCAGAACATGCCATAAGTTTCAAAAAGCTTTGGAAAGATGAGGTTACTTGTATGTTAAATATAGAATATGTGCGGAGCTTGAACAGCAATTATGAGAGAATACAGCTGGATAAAATACCGGAGGAAAGAAAATATCAATACTGCATTCTGGGGAGATGCCAGATTAAGGGATTGCTACCCTGCAGCCTGCGCTATATTAACGGCAGTGCATATCTTTATTACAATATTACTTCAAAGCAAAATCTGGCACGCCTGTTTGGAAACCGCAATATTACAAGAGAGTGGGTACGGGATTTCATGTGGAGTCTGAAACAGGTACAGCAGGAGCTGGGGCGTTTTCTTTTGGACATGAATCATATCCTGTGGCATCCGGAACAGATATTTCAGGATCTGGAGGATCATGTGTTTTCCTTTCTTTATGTTCCTTATTATGAGGGCGGTTCCGATTTTTTGAAATTGATGGAATTTTGGGTGGAGCATATTGATTATGACGATGAAATTCTGGTGGACTGTGTTTACCGCATGTATGAGAGACTGGAACGAAACGGAGAGGTATATCTGCATTCACAGATATTTGAAGATGCCGAATGCCTGGAAAAGGCAAAGATGCCGGAACTGGTGTGTACTGTACTGGAAGAAAAGGTTGTGGAGGAAGGAGAGCCGGCGCATCCGTCTGCGCCTGATGGAAATACATATGAATCAGGAACATCGGAAAAGCAGGCAAGGGAGGGAAAAAGGGGAATATTAGGCATCCTGGAAGGAAAACGGAATCGCAACAGGAAAATTCGGGAAGAATATAAAGCGGCGATGCAGCAGTCCATGGCGGGATTGTGCGTTGCAGAGGAAACCTTTTATGAAAAGGGCGCGGAAGAGAAAAAATCCTATGGAAAGACTGTTTATATTGAAGAAAGGCCGGAACTGGAAGAAAGGCCGCACAGGCTGCTTACGACAGACGGCAGGCTGCTGGCAGGTCTTGATAAACCTGCTCTGTCGATAGGAAAGAAAAAAGGAGAGGTGGATCTGGTACTGGAGGAGGCCTCTGTCAGCAGAATGCATGCCCGCATTACAAATACCGACGGAAATTTTTATCTGGAGGATTTAAATTCGACAAATGGTACCTTTCGAAATGGTTTGCAGATGCAGCCATATGAGAAGAAAAAGCTGGAGGAGGGGGATGAAATAAAGTGCGGGAAGGCAGTTTTTATTTTCCGCTGAGGTGTATTTTGATTGAAAAAGCGCAGGAAGTATGATAGAATTGGATTCATACTTGTGAGCATGTCCGGCATTTCCGTATTACAGTACGGAATGCTCACTGATCGGTTCTTTGTGATTTGCTGACACCTTCTTATGTCCGGCAGATGTGTCAGGCCATGAGAGGATATTGGATAAAGGGCGGGAGGAATGGATTGTTGAAGACATGGAAGGCTCAGCCCATAGTGAGTACAGTACTTGTGGCGGTTAATGTGCTGGCATATATTCTGTGCTGTGCAACAGGGGATATGCTTTATGACAGAGGCAGGCTGGACCTGTTTGGCGTATTGGTTAATAAAGAATATGACAGGATATTGTGGGCAATGTTTCTCCACAGCGGGGTAAGCCATCTTTTTAACAATATGCTGATTCTTTTTTTCCTGGGCTCAATGATTGAAAAGGAAACAGGGCATGTCAGATATGCGCTGCTGTACCTGGCGTCAGGGATTGGAGGAAATCTGCTGTCCCTGCTGGTAAAGGCGGTAAACAGTGATATTTCTGCTTCATTAGGAGCCAGCGGAGCGATATTCGGGCTGGATGGCGTGCTGCTTGCCATG
This sequence comes from uncultured Lachnospiraceae bacterium, assembly GCA_947385785.1. GTDB lineage: Bacteria > Bacillota > Clostridia > Lachnospirales > Lachnospiraceae > Acetatifactor. The sequence continues at coordinate 7,626 of CANDMH010000028.1, read as the reverse complement.
GTGCTGTTTTCCGGCAGAAGGATGGAGAATGTCACGCCGACCAGAGTGCTTCTGATGATTGCATATTCCCTGTACAGCGGATTTACCGGTCATAATATTGATAATGCGGCCCATATTGGGGGCTTGCTTACGGGTTTCATATTGACGTCCGTTATCTGTTTTCTTCAGCGCAGCAGGAGAAAAAGCAGTTCCTGAGTCCGTTTTCGGAGAAGGTATCTGTGCTGGCAGAAACCGTTTCATGAAAAAAGCTTGTGAGGTGTAAATTTGAATATAAATATTTATTATGGCGGAAGAGGTATTATCGATGATCCCACACTGTTTGTTGTCAACAAAATGCAGGAAATTCTCGAAGAACTCAGAGTCAGTGTGACGCGGTATAATTTATATGAATGTAAGAATACGATACCTACACTTCCGCAGACGCTGAAGGATGCCGACGGCGTTATTCTTGCTACTACGGTGGAGTGGTATGGGATAGGCGGATATATGCAGCAGTTCCTGGATGCCTGCTGGTTATTTGGAGATAAAGAGAAGATTGCGTCAATCTATATGTGCCCGGTAGTCATGTCCACTACTTATGGGGAAAGAGAGGCAAAATTAAATTTGTCTACCGCATGGGAGATCCTTGGCGGCCTGCCCTGCAGCGGTATCTGCGGCTATATAGACAATACGGTTATGCTTGAAATGAACGAGCAGTACATCAAAATCATCGAAAAGAAAGCGGAAAATATGTATCGCTCCATCAATCAGCACATTGCCTGCTTCCCGGCCAGCAATCAGGCTGTGAAGCAGAAAATTGCCGTGCCGAAGAGTACGAATCTGACGCCTCAGGAGACAGAACAGCTTTCCCGGTATGTATCAGATGATGGTTATGTGCAGCGCCAGAAACAGGACATTCAGGAATTGACCAGCCTGTTCCGCAATATGCTCATCGAAGAGGAAATGGATAACGAAGAAGAGTATCTTATGCCTGTAAAAAAGGCCTTCAGGCCCAGGGCGGGTTTTCAGGCCTGCTATGCCATCGGAATCGGTGAAAAAAAGAAAAAGCTTATATTGTCGGTGGACGGCGCCAAACTGGAGTGCGGCTATGGTACAGGAGGAAAAACAGATGTGGAAATGCAGCTTTCCAAGTCGGCAATGGAGGATATCGTAAACGGGAGAATGACGTTTCAGAGAGCATTTATGTCCGGTGTCATGAAGGCAAAAGGCGATTTTGGACTTTTGAGAATGCTGGATCAGCTGTTTGTCTTTGAAGCGCAGTCATTATAGATATTTTTTGCAGAAATTTCGAAAGTATCGACTTGAAAGGAATTTTTCAACGATGGATGAAAGGCCGTTATGGCGGGCAGGAGGTAAAAGGTGAAAAAAGAAGATTGCATTTTCTGTAAGATTGCCAATGGAGAGATCCCTTCCAAAACATTATATGAGGACGGAGATTTTCGTGTTATTCTGGATCTTGGACCGGCTACAAAGGGGCATGCGTTGATCTTGCCAAAGGAGCATGCGGCTGACCTTTTTGAACTCTCGGAAGAGACAGCGTCCAAAGTTCTGGTGGTAGCCAGGCGGGTTGCCGCACGCATGGCGGAGAAGCTTCATTGTGACGGTATGAACCTGGTGCAGAACAATGGGAAGACGGCGGGACAGACGGTTCCCCATTTTCATCTTCACATGATTCCGAGATATCAGGATGACGGGCAGCAGATTAACTGGGTGCCTGGTGAGTGCACACAGGAAGAGCTGGAGGCTGTAAGGAGAGAGATTGTGGGGTGAGGGGGAAAGATGAGAAGTTTGAGTGTCAGCAGGGTTGTTGAAGCAGTGAAAGAAATGTGCATTGAAGCAAATCATTTCCTGTCGGAGGACATGACAAAAGCCATGCAAAAGGCAGCAGAAGCGGAGGAGGCTCCGCTGGGGAAGCAGATACTGAATCAACTGCAGGAGAATGCCAGAATAGCCGGTGAGGATATGATTCCCATATGCCAGGACACAGGTATGGCGGTTGTGTTTGCCGAAGTCGGCCAGGAGGTACATTTTGAGGACGGTATACTGGAAGACGCCATACATGAAGGTGTCCGTCAGGGGTATCAGGAAGGCTTTCTGAGAAAGTCGGTGGTAAAGGATCCGATCTACAGGCAAAATACAAAGGATAACACGCCTGCGGTGATCCATTACTCCATAGTGCCGGGGGACAAAGTAAAGATAACGGTTGCGCCCAAGGGATTTGGAAGCGAGAATATGAGCAAAATCTTCATGCTGAAGCCCGCAGATGGAATTGAGGGTGTAAAAAATGCGGTGGTAACGGCTGTGAAGGAGGCAGGACCGAACGCCTGCCCGCCGCTGGTAGTCGGCGTGGGAATCGGGGGAACTTTTGAAAAGTGTGCGTTAATGGCAAAGGAGGCTTTGACCCGGCCTGTAAACAGGCATTCTGACATTCCGTATGTCTGTGAACTGGAGAGGGAAATTTTAGATCGTATTAACACTTCCGGTATCGGACCGGGAGGGCTGGGAGGTACAATCACGGCTCTGGCGGTCAATATTAATACATATCCCACACATATTGCAGGGCTGCCGGTAGCCGTGAATATGTGCTGCCATGTGAACAGGCATGCTGTGAGAATATTGTAGTGTTATTTCCGGTTCCGGTTTATCGGGAGCAGGATGAAGAGAGAATATGGAGTAAGGTAAACGGGAGGCTTTTGAATGGACAGACATATCAGGGTGCCTTTGACGGATGAAACGGCGTCATCGCTGCGTGCCGGAGACTATGTGTATTTAACAGGGACTATTTATACGGCGAGAGATGCGGCACATAAAAGGATGAATGAAACAATAGAAGAAAAAGGGGAGCTTCCTCTGGATATGACGAATAACGTAATTTATTACATGGGACCCTCTCCTGCCAGAGAAGGAAAGGTGATCGGCTCCGCAGGCCCTACAACGGCAAGCCGTATGGACAAATATGCTCCCGTTTTGCTGGACATGGGATTGAAGGGAATGATTGGGAAAGGGAAAAGGAGCCAGGCGGTGAAGGATGCCATTGTAAGGAATGGCGCGGTATATTTTGCCGCGGTTGGAGGGGCGGGGGCATTGCTTTCCCGTGCCATAGTGGCTTCGGAAGTAATCGCGTATGATGATCTGGGCACGGAAGCCATCAGAAAGCTGGAAATCAAAGACTTTCCCGTGATTGTGGTAATGGATTCCGTGGGCAATGATCTGTATGAAACGGCTGTCAGGGAATATTGCAGGGAAGATGGAATGTTGGTATGATTTATTGCCTCATGAGTCTAATACTCCCGCTGCGTTCTGAAGAAGGAAACCAGTGTCTGATGCCCCGGCCTGCGGCGTTTTGAAGAAGGAAACGAGGCCCGGTCTGCGGTATTCTGAAGAAGGAAAACAGGGGTTGAGCTCCGCGTAGCCTGCGGCGGGAGTGATTTGAGCCACCAATACCGTCCTCACATGTACAGAAAATGAGTTCCTGGAATTGTGGACGGTATTGGTGAATTTAAACAGGTCTGCAGACTAAATCAGCTTTCTTGACGCAAATGCGATTTCCTGGTCCAGGCATTCCGGAACAGGAGTGCCGTTGTTGCGCAGCCTTTGCTTTAGAACACCGAGCTTATGTACGCGCTGTCCGGAAAGGATTCTCTGGCGGCTGAGCAGCTCTGAATACATGGGATTCTGTTCCAGGGCATCGTCCATGGAAGCGGGAAAAGGGCAGTATGTAAACAGAATTCTACGGGCTACCTTATTCAGTCTTGCCGAACCGCTGCCTTCATAAAGTATCCAGGTAATATAGTCCCGCACAAACATTTCCCTGAAACTGTTCTTTGCCCTTGTCAGGCTGTTTTGAAGTTTTTCTTTGGCATCCTTGCTTAGTTCGTTGTTTTTCTTATAGAACTGCATGTAGTCAAAGTATTCGCTGGTAAGAGACGGTTCCGACACATCGTTCCAGCGGCCGCTCTGAATACGCTTGCACATTTCCCAACGGAATTCGCCGGTCATGCGCGCCATGGAGGTGTCCAGATTTTCCATGAAGAATACAGGAAGAATCATACGGCTGGGGCTGTTTCGCTTTCTGCCTTCAATTTCCTGCCACAGGGAGCCTCTTATACCGGCATTGGGCATCAGGATGATATCCGGCAGATATTCTACATGAATGGGTTCACGGTTCATGGACTGTGATGCTTCATAATCTATGGTTTCACGGTAAAATGCCGAAAAATCCACACTCTTCAGCATTTCCAGAGCGTTGCTGATTTTTTCGGGCGTGACAAAGGATGTGTTTAAATCCTTCAGCACATTATCAGCGGTAAATAACGGACAGAAGGTTGTTACCCGGCCAAAGGTTACCTTATTGGCACTGGGAAAAAGGTTCTGGAGTTCATAGCGCACTTTTTCCATGGCATTGTTTTCCAGGGCAGCGATTTCGGTAGCAGTGAGATTGCCCTTTCTCTTCTGCTGATGAATAAAGTCGTCAAAATCCTCGTCCAGTTCACTGCGGCTGGGATTTTTGTCTCCATTGTAAATCGACATCAGCCAGTCGTAAAAGGTATAGACGCCTGCCTGCCCCGGCGCATTCATATAGCAGGCCAGACGATACAGGATTTTGCAGTTGTCTTCGCCGGCCAGTCCCTCGTCCACAAAGCCAAAATAGAGGAACATGCGCACAGGGATGGGAAAATCAGGCACCGAGAGTGTGCGTTCGAATACCTCTGAATATAGAATATAGAATTCATCGGTTAACGCCCTGCGCAGTCGGGTGCATTCATCGTCTGTGGAGTTTTTATCCGCAGCCGCCCTGTAGAGAGCAACATGCTCCCGGAAGGATGATTCCTTATCCTTAGGCAATCCCGCATAATCCAAAATCGTTTCCAGCGAGCCTTCCAGCTGCATGAGGATATCTGAATCAGAGCTGTCCCCACTTCCCTGAGTCATGCCGGGATGTGCGAGTGTATCCGCTTTTTTGCGGAAGGCTTCCACACGGGACGTGGCCTGGGATTCCTGGGGAATGGGATATTTTTCGGGCAAATGCAGTATCTGCTCAATGCTTTCATAAAGTTTGCCGGATTCCTGTCCTGTCTGGCAGAGACGGTAGTAGAGCTTTGTCAGGGCATCAAACAGATCGTTTCCGGACGGATTAAAATAACAGCTTACTATCTGGGAACGATACTGAAACTGGGCATCCAGTACTCTGTAGGTCTTATTCAGATCAAGAGAGCCCTTTCTGAGCATTCCCAGGGACAGGCCCGGTTCCTGCAGCAGGATGTCGGAATCCGCCCCCGAATAGACACGCTGCAGTGAAAAATAGTATTTGTTCAGCCATTCATCGGGGGATTCCTCCAGACAGGCCTGAATTTCGTTTACTTCATCCGGAATGCGGGATTGTATTTTATGCTGCTCACACAGCCCGGCATATAATTCACAGTCTGTCTGCAATTTTCGGTAAAGCTCCGAGCTTTCCACCTCCGATACGGAATTTTGCTCCATCATGGCGTTAAACTGGCGGAACAGGGACAGAATAAACAGCCTCGCTATGCTGGGACGTTTCTGCAGCAGGCTGTCGAGAGCATCCATGCCGGTGAGAGGGTAGGGCATGAGTGTGGTATCTTCCAATGCGGTGTAGCTCAGGAAGTGTATATCCGAGCAAATCTCACAGATACCTGCCACATCGCCTGTCCCGATTTGATAGGAGCCGCCCGGACACTGTACTTTCACGCGTCCCTGTGTAATCAGGTATACTGCAGTCATCGGCTGTTCAAAGCTGCAGATGTTTTTTGATTTTTCAATTATGATTGCTGCCATATTTCTCTTCCCTCCTATCCTCTGTTCTCCTGTGCCACCAGCTGGTCCGCGCCGTACATTTTCCTCAGCTTGGGCTTTTCAATCTTGCCGGTGGCATTTCTGGGAATTTCATGGAAAATGATTTCCTTGGGACGCTTGTATCTGGGCAGTTCCTTACAGAAAGCTTCCACCTCCTCCCAGGTACATTCCATCCCGTCCTTCACCTCAATGATGGCCGCCGTCTTCTCGCCCAGGCGCCTGTCGGGAAGGCCGATGACAGCCACATCCTTGACCTTGTCATACTGCCGGATGAAATCTTCGATCTGGACCGGGTAAATATTCTCGCCGCCGCTGACGATGACATCCTTTTTGCGGTCCACCAGGAAATAGAATCCGTCTTCGTCCTGCATGGCCATATCGCCCGTGCACAGCCAGCCGTCCTTCAGGGCCTCGGCTGTGGCCTTCTCGTCGCGGTAATAACAGGTCATGAGGCCGGGCCCTTTGACGCATAACTCACCTACGTCACCCCGTTTTACTTCAGCTCCGTTTTCGTCCACGATTTTACACTCCCAGCGGTACCCCGGAACGCCGATGGCTCCCACCTTATGGATATTTTCCATGCCAAGGTGGACACACCCGGGGCCTGTGGACTCGGAGAGGCCATAGTTCGTATCGTAATCATGCTTCGGGAAATAGGTTTTCCAGCGTTTGATCAGGGAGGGGGGCACCGGCTGTGCGCCGATGTGCATCAGGCGCCATTGCTCCAGCTGATAATTTTCCAGATGGAGCTCGCCTGCGTCCAGAGAGTCGAGAATATCCTGAGCCCAGGGCACCAGCAGCCATACGATGGTGCAGTGTTCGCTGGAAACCGCGGACAGGATGGTCTCCGGCCGGGTTCCTTTCAGAAGCACGGCCCTGCTGCCGGCCACCAGGCTGCCCATCCAGTGGAATTTTGCGCCTGTGTGGTACAGGGGCGGGATGCAGAGGAAGGTGTCGTCCCGGCCTGTGCCATGATGCTTCTGCTCCATTTCGGCAGCCTGGGTCAGGCTCCGGTGCTTATGTAAAATGGCCTTGGGGAAGCCGGTGGTTCCCGAGGAAAAGTAGATGGCGCCGTAGTCATCTTCCGTAATCTCCACATGAGGGTCCTGGCTGGAAAAGTCCGCCGCCAGCTCATGGTAGCTTTCCGCGAAAGTAGGGCAGTTGTCCCCTGCGTAGATCAACAGGCGCCCCTTTGCCAGCCGCTCCGCATTGGCTTCGATACGTCCGATGAAAGCCGGGCCGAATACGATGATATCCACCTCCGCCAGCTCTGCACAGTACAGAATCTCACCCGCGTCATAACGGAAATTGAAAGGCACGGCGATGGCGCCGCACTTTAAGACACCGAAATAGATGGGAAGCCATTCCAGGCAGTTATACATCAGGATGGCAACCTTGTCCCCTTTTTTCACGCCTCTGCCGATGAGCATATTGGCGAAACGGTTGGCCTTTTCGTTGAAGACGCTCCAGGTAATCTCCCTCCGGTAAGGCTCAAACCGGTCAGGCTGAATCAAATCGTATTCTTTCCATGTAGTCCGCCGGGTGTCCTTTTCATCCGGGTTCAATTCCACCAATGCTACTTCATTGGGGTACATCCGCGCATTTCTGTCCAGAAAATCTGTAACTGGCATTTTGGGTTCCTCCTTATTATTAGTTCCGTACCTGCCCCGCCCAGCACCAATGCCCGTCAGAGAATTTGCCGCCGCAAGGGAAGCGTCGCCAAATCCTCTGGGTGCTGAGCGGTGCAGGTACTGATTATTAGTTCCGTACCTGCCCCGCCCAGCACCAATGCCCGTCAGAGAATTTGCC
>CANDMH010000027.1 GCA_947385785.1 uncultured Lachnospiraceae bacterium | reverse complement strand
CGGCACGGACGGATTCCCCAGACTGTAATCAAACACATTTTCATATCCGATCTCCTGTCCCCGGGCCGTGGCAAATTCCGACAGCTCCCTGATGACAGACTTCCCTGCTAACATATCCTTATATTTTTGAACTAACATACTTCACGTATCCTCCCTTAATGCCCGACCCGCAATTCCCGCTTCTGCCGCAGGACTGCAGCCGTTTTCTTTTCTTTATTCCCCTTCCGCCCACGCAAGAGCGCATTTCACGGCCCGCTTCCAGCCCTTCAATAGAGACTGCCGCTTCCCGCCTTCCATCACAGGCTCAAACACTCTGCCAATCTGCCAGTTCGCCCGGATTTCCTCCCTGTCCCTCCAGTAGCCTACGGCAAGCCCCGCCAGGTAAGCCGCACCTGACGCCGTGGTTTCTATGCATTCCGGCCTGTGAACCTGGGTGTCCACAATATCCGCCTGGAACTGCATCAGGAAATCATTGGCGCTGGCTCCCCCGTCCACCTTCAGGCTTTTTAACCGGATGCCGCTGTCCTGTTCCATGGCCTGCAGCACATCTGCAGTCTGATAAGCTATGGACTCCAATACAGCGCGGATAAAATGCTCCTTGGTGCAGCCCCTGGTCAGTCCGACCACAGTTCCCCTGGCGTACTGATTCCAGTAAGGCGCCCCCATTCCCGCAAACGCGGGCACAATGTAAACCCCTGCCGTGTCCTCCACAGCATCACAGTAATTCTGGGACTGCGGCGCGTTTTTGAGCATCCGCATACTGTCCCTCAGCCACTGTACGCCTGCTCCCGCCACAAACACGCTGCCCTCCAGCGCATATTCCGGCTTCCCGGAAGTCCCGGCGGCAATGGTAGTCAGGAGACCGGATTTGGAAGCAATGGCAATTGTCCCTGTATTCATCAGCAGAAAGCATCCTGTCCCGTAAGTATTTTTCACCTCTCCCTTCTCAAAGCAGCACTGGCCGAACAGAGCCGCCTGCTGGTCTCCGGCGGCACCGGCGATGGGAATCTCCCCGCCCAGAACGGAACGGTCCGTATGCCCAAACACATGGCTGGAAGGGCACACTCTGGGAAGTATGCCGGCGGGAATCCCGAACCGCTCCATGATTTCCTCATCCCAGCACAGTCTGTGAATATCATACAGCATGGTCCTGGAGGCATTGGTGTAATCCGTCACATGCACTGCCCCTTTGGTCAGGTTCCAGATCAGCCAGGTGTCCACCGTACCGAATAAAAGTTCACCCTTTTCCGCTTTTTCTTTTGCGCCGGGGACATTCCGCAGAATCCATGCAATCTTGGACGCGCTGAAATAAGCGTCCGGCACCAGTCCGGTCTTCTCCTGTATTTTCCGGTCAAAACCTTCTCTTTTCAACTCCTCTATCATGTCCGAGGTACGGCGGCACTGCCACACAATGGCATTGTACACAGGCTCCCCGGTATTTTTGTCCCATAAAATGGTAGTCTCTCTCTGATTTGTAATGCCAATAGCGGCAATCTGCTCCGCGCCCACGCCCGCCAAAGCCATGCACTCCGCAGCCACCGCCAGCTGGGAGGACCAGATTTCCTTGGGATTATGCTCCACCCAGCCCGGCCTGGGATAAATCTGGGTGAATTCCTTCTGGGACATGGAGTGGATATTTCCCGCCTTGTCAAACAAAATACACCTGGAGCTGGTCGTCCCCTGGTCCAGGGCCATGACATATTTCTGCATCTGAATTTCCTCCTAATTCCAGTTCCGTAACCAGCCATACACAGCCCAGGCATTGGCATAGGACTTCCGGCCGCTTAGTGCCGCGTCCGTAAGTCCTATGGGGCTATGTATGGCTGGTTACTGTTTTAGTCGCTGCGCGACAGCTCTAAAGGGCCAAAGTCACTTCGGCGCGGTTACTGTCTCCTATTATAGACAGAAATTCCGTGAAATTCAATGTATAAAATATTAAAAAACAGCTGCTCGCAGTCTCCCGGCAGTTTGTAAGAAACAGTGCAAAAACTTCTTGCGCCCCATCTCTGAATGTGCTATACTCGTGAGCGCATTCATTTGCCGCCCTCCGTTATATGCCGCCGAAGCGCTCACTCGTTTCAACTGGTAAATGGTTTCGCTCGTAAGAAAGTGTCTACAAATCCTAAGCATATATTGCAAATGACTGCGTTCACAAATATAGATACTTATTTTTGAAAGGAAAGCTTTGTCATGAGGAAATGGTGTACAGAAGACTGGGAATTTGAACTGACCGTTGCAGACGGGAAGGCCGGACACTGCCGGCTCGGTTTGGAAAAAGGAGATAAGTTCGTTTTTCAATATGAATGTCCTGCCGGAATGTGTCCCAAAACAATGGCACAAATATACACATGGTGCGAAGTCATCCGGTGCCGCGGCGATTTTACATACAGGGGCAACAGGGAAAAGTATGAAATGGACATCCCCTGCGCTGACCATTGTATCACTTTTCACCTGAAAGCATATCCCATAAATCGGGATGATAACGGAAAGCCTCTTCCTAACAGAGAAAGGCCGGCGGATTAGAGCAAGCCATACGCCTTTCAGATAAGCGGATCAAAAGGAGAGGATAACATGAAAAACCAATATAACAAAACAATCACAGCCTGCTTCCTGGGATATATCTCACAGGCCATCATCGTCAATTTTACGCCGCTGCTGTTTTTATTTTTTCAGAGAAGCTACCAGATACCGCTTTCCCGGATTACGCTGCTGGTGACGCTTAACTTTGGAGTGCAGCTGCTGACGGATCTTTGCTCCGTAGGATTTATCGACAAAATCGGATATCGTGCATCGCTGATTATAGCCCACCTCCTTTCGGCACTGGGGCTGATTCTCCTGACCGTTTTGCCGGAGGTTCTGCCGTCGCCCTTTGCCGGAATTCTGATTTCCGTCATGATTTACGCAGTCGGCGGAGGGCTTCTGGAGGTTCTGGTAAGCCCGGTGGTGGAGGCCTGTCCTTCCGACAACAAGGAGAAGACAATGAGCATGCTCCATTCCTTTTACTGCTGGGGACACGCGGGGGTGGTGCTGGTTTCGACCCTGTTCTTCCATGTGGCCGGTATCGAGAACTGGAAGATCCTGGCAGTGGTCTGGGCGCTGATTCCCATCGGAAACGCCATTGCCTTTGCCAGAGTCCCCATCGCCTCCCTCATGGAAGAGGGCGAGAAGGGGCTTTCGCTAAAAGAGCTGTTCCGGATGAAGCTCTTCTGGATATTGATGATTATGATGATATGCGCAGGAGCAAGCGAGCAGGCCGTGAGCCAGTGGGCCTCCACCTTTGCGGAAAAAGGACTGGGCATCTCCAAAACGGCAGGCGACCTGGCCGGGCCCATGGCCTTCGCGATTCTGATGGGGACATCCCGGATGTTTTATGGAAAATACGGCGATAAGATTGATCTGGACCGCTTTATGATTTACAGCAGCTGCCTGTGTATTCTGGCATACTTAGGGATTGCTCTTTTCCCGATTCCACAGCTGAGTCTGGCCGCCTGTGCCCTCTGCGGCCTGTCGGTGGGAATTATGTGGCCGGGCACCTTCAGCAAGGCAGCCGCAGCGCTGCCGAAAGGGGGTACGGCCATGTTCGCGCTGCTTGCTTTAGGCGGGGATGTGGGCTGTTCCAGCGGCCCCACTCTGGTGGGAATGGTCTCCGGGGCCCTGGACGATAATCTGAAAATGGGGGTATTGACAGGGATTATTTTCCCGGTGCTGCTGTTAAGCGGAGTCATTCTCTGCGGGAAAACAAAAAGGGAACGATAATGTGTCGCCCCCTTTCTGCCGGCAATGCCATGCTCATAAGCCTACGCCTTTAAGGAAACCAGCGTACCGCCCTTCACTTCCACAATCCTGCTGTCGTCCGCCTGCAGCCACACGCTGGCGGCGCTGGGATTGTATACGGTTTCGTTGTCCCCGGAGAATTTCAGGCGCTTTGCCGCCTCCATGTAGTCGATAATCTCGATATTGGTGGCATACCAGATATCCTCCCTGCCGCCCATATACTTACAGAATTCCTCCATTACTTCCCAGTTGTTCCTGTCGTCAAACTCGTAGCTGTGTCCCCACACATACATCAGCTTCAGGTACTGCCGCTTTGCAAATCCTGCGAAGAATTCTGCCTTCTTCATCAGTTCCGGGTCATTGTGATGACAGGTGGGGTGCCATTCCAGCGGTTCCGAAGGCAGCTCATAATCCGCCTTTGTCTCCACCACTCTGGCATAGGCAATCCCCATCTGGCCAAACAGCTGCTTGATTTCCTCACTGTAGGAGCCGTTTGGATAAGCGTGCCCCCGCACCAGGCCGCCCGTCAGGCTCTCCAGTCCCTTCCTGTCCTCCAGGATCTCCCTCGCCACCTCCACCAGCGGGCAGCGGGCAATGGTGGGATGGGTCAGGCAATGGGTGGCCACCTCATGATTCCGGTACAGCTCCTTCACCCGCTCCTTCTGAATCCGTTTCTCGTCCCCGTCCATCAGGCCGTAATTCAGGTTAAAGGTTCCCCTGATTCCATATCGATTGAAGATTTCCACCAACCGCTCATCCTGAAGCCGTCCATCGTCATAGCTCATGGTGAGCGCCTTTGCCTTTCCCTCCGGGAAACATATGTATATTTTCATTGTCCTCTCCTTTCCTGCCTCTGCTGTTGCAGTCCGCGGCAACAATAAAATCCGTCTTCCTTAAGCCTCTCTGTCAGGCCTCGTTTCTGCCTGGAAACTACGCTGAAATGGCCCTGGATGTGACTTTTGATTTTCAGAAAAATATTGCCAGAAAATTTGACTGCTCTGAAATTATAATACCATGTCGGGGCGCTCTTTGCAATCATATGTTCCGAAAATTTCGGCAAAATTTCACAGTCCGTGTCAGGTTACTGTTTACGGCTTCACCATTCACAGCAACCTATTCTACACGTACTAAAATCCCCACACGAAACCTGCCACAATACGGGGCTTCCAGACAGCGGGAATGAATTTTCAGACACGTCCCTGGAACATTCTCTTCGCGGCAATGACAGTGTCTTTAATCATTTGCTTTTCGTCAAGGCTAAATTCTTGTAGTAAATTGACGATATCCTGCTCAATATAGGTGCCGGCAGCAGAACGAATGCTGTCACAGAGCAACTGATCCAAAGTCGTATCCAGAGCATTTGCAATCCTTACAGGAACAGAAAGATTTACCTGTGTAACTGCCCGCTCTATATGGCTGATATTACCGGTTGCCAGATCAACGATTTCCCCCAGTTTCTCCTGTGTCAGATGTTTCCTCAGCCGCCGTTCCCTGATACGTTTTCCAAGCTTACCGTAGTCGAGCTCCACATACACAAATACACCCCCATTTTTCCATCATTTAACCGTATACCATTAATTTATCACATTTTGTTTATGCAGTCAACCGTGCACCGTTAATATAGTATCTTGAAACCTTCTATACTTTCATTTAACCGTACAAAGTTAGGAGGATTATCATGACATATTCTGACGCTGTTATCAAACGGCTAACGGCATTATGCGCCGAACGGGATATCACTGTAAATAAATTAGCCACACTCTCTGGAATTACTCAGTCTACGGTAGATAATTTAATGAAGGGAAAGACAAGAAATCCTAAACTAAAAACACTCCATAAACTCGCAATCGGTTTAGATATGACAGTATCTGAGCTATTGGATTTTCCCGAGATGAATGAAACTATCTTTGAAGATGAATAAAATACCATATGACTATTTCCACAGGATAAGGTTAATCTTTGCTCGTGATAATCCACGGCCAGACGTATCATAAAGCGGGACATACGAATGGACGTGAATGAATTTTCAAACACGCCCTAAACCTGTCTTCCGGCGCAGGCTTACCGCTGCAGCTTATTTCTTATACTTTTTCGGCGGTGCGCACCAGCGCCTCTTCCGCAGCCGCTTTTGCGATCTCATATTCCCTCTCGCTGACCTCCCGGTCGAACCATGAAAACCGTACCTTTCCCACATCCTCTCCCGTAATATACCCATACCACACCAATGCCAGAAGAAAGCGTCCCACTCCGAAATCCGCATGAAAAGTATCCCTGTGAATCCTGCCAATGCCCCTCTCCAGGGCATGCTGAAACGCCTGTCCGCATGGGATAATGCCATCCGCCCCGATCTCCTCCGCCGCCTGTTCATAGCAACGGCGGACCCGCGCAAACATCTCCCCATAGGTCTCAAATCCCTGCTGCCGGATCCGCTCGCTGCCGCTTTCATAGCCCCAGGTCTGATGAAGATACAGCTTTGCACCGGGACAATTTTCCCTGACATACTCTGCCAGTATTTTCAAATATGGCTGATAGCTCTCCTGCCGCCAGGACTCATGACTGGCCTGCTGCAAAGTCACCACATCCCACTTTCTTGCCGTCAGCGCCTCCCTGATACCGGTGGTAAATCCTTCTCCGGAATGCCCGTTTATCTCCAGGGTATACCCTCTCTTTTCCCCCTTCAGATTCCGAAAATGCTGCTCCAGGGAACATCCGCCGATATACAGATTTACGGTCTGCAGATCCTGCCCTTCGCCCCTTGCAAGTTCGTGGAGATACCTGTGCGCATCCTGGCTGAAGCTGTTTCCGATGGATAAAATCTGAACCGCCATTCTTTCTGCCTCCTCACCGCGCTCTTTCGCAATTACCTGGTTACCTGTAAAAGCAATCCTTTCTACCGCTTCCCGAAATCAAACCCGCACTGGTCCAGAAACGCCCTGGCCATCAGAGTGGAACCAATCTGGTTGGGGTGAACCCTGTCCCAGGCCACACTGGACGAGTGGCGGATGGTGCAGTATTCCTCATACATTTTCTGGAAATCCACAAAACGGCAGCCGTATTCCTGCGCAAGCTTCCTGCAGATTTCCACATATTCGTCCATTCTGGCGCGCATTTTATCCTGGCGGTTGGGCTCCATGTAATAGGGGGAAAGCAGGAAAATACCCTTCACATGGTCCTTCACGGCCAGTATCATTTTCCGGACATTTTCCTCATATTCCCCGGGCAGCACATGATGTTCTGCCTGGGCCGGGCAGTCAAACTGGCGCCACACATCGTTGATGCCGATGCAGATGGACACCCAGTCCGGACGCAGCTCCACCACGTCCCTCTCATACCTTGCCAGAAGATCCCGGCTGCTGTCCCCCGACACGCCGGAATTGGTAATCCGCAGGCGAATCTCCGGGTAAAATGCCGACAGCAGGTTCTCCACCACCCGGACATACCCCGTCCCCAGATTGTCAAACAGGCCCTCTCCCACAGGCTGTACACTGCCCATGTCGGTGACGGAATCCCCCGCAAATACAATTCTGTCCATATCCTCAAAAATCATGAAAATTTCCTCCTTGTTCCTCTTCTTCGCAATCCGGTCAGACATCCGCAGCCCACAGCAGGACGCGGCGGTTCCTGTCCCTGAAGCATCCCACCCGCATTCTCCAGTGCCACGCCTTCCACTGCCGCACTCTACGGTATCACGTCTTCTCCTGCCACGCTTTACGGTATCATGCTTCCCACTTCCGCATCCTACAGCATCATGCCGCTCACCGCCACACTCTACGGTATCACGTCTTCTCCTGCCATACTTTACGGTATCATGCTTCCCACTTCCACATCCTACAGCATCATGCCGCCCACCGCCACACTCTACGGTATCACGTCTTCTCCTGCCACACTTTACGGTATCATGCCTTCCACTGTCCCACTTTACGGCATCATGCTTCCCACTTCCACGTCCTACGACATCACGCCTTCCGCTGCCACATCCTACGACATCATGCCTTCCGCTGCCACACCCTACGACATCACATCTTCCCCTGTCACATCCTCCACCGTCACATCCTCATTCCCGCGTATCATAATCCGGTACATCCTCCCCCGGAACCTCCGAGTGACCGTGGCAGGCAGCAGCTGGGGCGGCAGGCAGGGCTTCACGGAAAGCCCCTCCCAACAGGGCCGGATTCCCAACAAGTACTGAGTCACCGCCAGATACATCCAGGCCGCCGTTCCTGTCAGCCAGGACACGTTAGCCAGTCCGAACCTGTCGCTCTCCGGCCCGAAAATATTGGATGAATAAACATAGGGTTCCGCCCGGTACCGCTCCTCCCCTGCCTTCGCCTGAGCCACCATGGGAAGCAGCTGCCTGTAATATTTCCATGCGTATTCGCTCCTCCCCAACATGCATTCCGCGATGACGGCCCAGGTATTGGCATGGCAGAAGACGCTGCCGTTTTCCCCGCAGCCCTTATTATAATAGGTAAGCGGGTCCTCCCGGGAAGGATAGTCCTCCATGGCGGGATAAATCTTGCGGATGCCCAGATCCGTATCCAGGTATTTCCGAACGCTGTCCATGGCCGCCGTCTGCTTCTCCGGATCCCCCAGGCCGCTGATGACAGCCCAGCTCTGGGTATTCAGCCAGATTTTCGCCTGGGGCTCCCGGGCAGAACCGATGAAAACGCCTTCGTCCGTAATGCACCGCCGGAACCACTGTCCGTCCCATCCCAGGGAATTCACCTTTTCACGCATCTGTTGGTACTGTTTTTCGTACTGTTCTCCGTCTTCCCCCAGGAGTCCGGCAAGTTCCTTCATCATGCGCAATACCGTGCCGAACTGCATGCCGGTCCAGATGCTCTCCCCCCTGCCCTTCCGGCACACCTTGTACAGCATGTCGTTCCAGTCGGAGCAGAGCATCAGCGGAAAACCGTTTTCCCCCATATGGGAAGCCGTGAAATCCACGGACTTTCCGATGTGCTCCCACACCGTTCCCCCGCCGCCGTCGTAATAGGGAAGCTCCCTGGACAGATAATCCAGGCTCCCTTCCTCCATCACCAGGTGATATACGTCCATAATGAGCCACAGATGGTTGTCGGAATGAATCCTGGTCACCGGCTCCCACCCTTCCGTAGGGAAAAAATAGTGGTTGCAGTGTCCGTCCCTGTACTGCTGCGAGAACAGCAGGTCCAGTTTCTCACGGGCCCGGGCCGCATCCAGGGGAATCATGGCCAGAATATCCTGGGCCGTGTCCCGCATTCCCACGCCCCGGAAGGTGCCTGTGGCATAATAGCTGATATTCCGGGAAAACTGGAAATTCCGCTCCACCTGGTAGGGGTTCCAGATATTCACCATTGCCTGAGCATCCTTATCGGGAATCGTACACTGGAAACCGGACAGGAAGCGGGCCCACTGCTCCCGCAGCCCTGCCATGGCCCGCTCCGCAAAGCCTGCTTTCCTGCACCGGGCCGCGGTCTGCAGAACCTCATCCTCCGTCATTGCCGTTCCCAGGAAAATATGTACCTTCCGCGCTTCCCCTGCCTTCAGCTCCAGGTCAAGCTGCAGGGCAAAGCAGGGGTCTCCGCCGTACAGTACGGAACCGGACAGTTTGCCCCGCTCCGCTCCCAGAGGATTTTCCTCGCTCCGGTAGCTTCCCACAAAGCAGTCCCTGTCGCAGTCAAACCCTGCCATGGGCACATCCGCGGCAAAGAACACCAGGGGCGTCTCTTCGGGCTTCGGCTGATTTTCCACCCCGTAACGGTAGACCAGAACATCCTCCAGGGGATAGCATGCCAGCTGATGTTTATTATAACACTGCCACTGGATCTCCCGCAAGAACTCCATCATCCCCAATTCCACATAGGGAAAAATCTGCACCTTCCTGTCCCTGTCCGACTGAAGCGTCATGTCCCAGAGCAGGACATTTTCCTCCCTGCCCACCAGGTAGGTGCAGCTAACCCCCAGGCCTCCGCGCTCCGCCCGGAACCCGGTGTAGCCCATGCCGTGGAAGCCCCTCCACTTTTCGGGCTTAACCGGGCAGGGCTCGCAGGTAGGGCACCACAGCTCCTCCCCGTCCCGGATATAGGTGTAGAAGCCGCTTCTGTCCATGGGCAGATGGAAAAAACGGTAATGGTTAATCCGCCATATCTGGGGCGATTTATAGAAGACCACCCCGCCTCCCGCCTGGGAAATCATGGTGTGGAAGGTTCCGTTGGACAGGTAGTTCATCCAGGGCGTGGGCGTGCGGTAGTCGTCAAAGGAAATCTCTCTTTTTTCATTCTCAAACCGGTACATATCCCGCTCCTTTCACACAGCGCAGCCACTCCCTGGCCAACAGGCCGTTGCCTGCCAGGGTCAGATGGATGCCGTCCACTGACCAGTGGGACGCGGGAGCCTTCTCGCAGGCTCTGTCAAACAGCTCCAGGGAGGGTACCAGCAGGGCGCCGTATTTCTCCGCCAGTGTCCGCACCACCTCCGCCCGCTCCCGGATCTGCCCGTACCAGGTATCCCACCCCTCCACGATGTCCCATCCGTAGGTCAGCTCCTCCGGCTTCAGCTTCAGGAGAAAGGGCTCGCAGAGCACCAGTTTCGCCCGGGGCCTGGCCTGTTTCACCTCATACAGCATTCTGTCATAAATAAATGAAAATTTCTCCCTGTCCGCCCCCTTGTTCATCCGAAGCTGAAATCCCACGTCGTTGACACCGCAGAGGATGCTGAGCAGGTCAAACTCCTCGTTCAGGGTGTCTTCAATCCAACGGGCATACAAATCCATGATACGGTTGCCGTTGACACCGTGGTTTTCCACCTGTATTTCAGGGTTCTCACTGGTCAGGTATGCCGCTATCATGTTCACGTATCCCTCCCCCAGGCGCTTTAACGGGTCTTTGCCTTCTTTGTCTCTGCAGGCATCTGTCAGGGAATCTCCCTGGAATAATAATTTTGTCATAGTCATTTCCTCCTAATCCGGACAAGCCGGAACTAAATTTTGGGGCAATGGCGACTTATGTCCACCAAGTATGTGTGCCCGCATTTTCTCCGGGGGTCCGTTTGAGTCTGGTTATGTTTTTAATTCCGCATCCGTCCTATCTCCTCCACCGGAATCTCCGGAAAATTATCGGGCGGACTGCGGAATCGCAGCGTTTCCCTGTCAAAACCTGCTGCCTCCTCAGAGTCAAACAGGTAATACTCCCCGATTTCATTGTAGGCATACACGGCCTCCGCAATTTCCCCCAGGCAGGCGTTGCTGCGGATAATTACATTGTGTTCCAGAACCACATTTGCCGGATTGATGGGAAATTCGGGAGCCTGGGGATTCTGAAAATCGGTGGAAATCCCTGCCAGTGTAGGATATTTTTTCCTCCAGATTTCACTGGTGTACGGAATTTCCGCAAGTTTTTTCCAATGAGGCGCACCCGGACTGCTGCAGCTCCCGCCGGCCCATCCGCCCTTCAGGAAGCCCTCCCGGTTGCGTTCGTCGTAATAAACCGGGGCAATGCAGTCACCCAGAATCAGATTTTCCCGAATGCAATTGTCCCTGCCGCCCCCTGCCAGGAAGCCGTAGCCCCGAATGTCCGTCAGCAGGTTCCCGTATGCCGTCTGGCCGGACAGCCCGTCGTCCCAGTAGATGCCGTTGGCGGAAAATTCCTCGCTTCCAACCCGTTCAATCCGGTTATACCGAATCACGGTTCCGTGGGCGGCCCAGTCAAACCCCGAGTAGATGGCCCCGGCATCCCGGGAATGCAAAACGACATCATGAATATAATTATACTCAATTACGTGTTCGTTTCCCTCGTAGAATACCGCCAGGTGGGGAGCGCTTGAGATTTCGTTGTGGGCGCAGACATTTCCCACCCCGGACAGCCGGACACCTGCCTGGTAGGTTTGGTAAACCTTTGAAAAATCGTGTATCCAATTGTTTTTTGCCGTATTTTCCCCGGGTGTCAGGGTGTCCCGCACTCCGCCGCTTAAGATGATTCCGCCCCGGCCCGTGTGGGAAATTTCACATCCCTCCACCACATTCCGGCATCCTTCCACCTGAATTCCGTGTACCGCGGCATTCCGGATGCGCAGATTCAGAAAGCGGTTGCCGTTTCCCCTGGCGGTGACCGCCGTTTCCCTTACATTCGTGAGGGTAAATCCGGAAATAACCATGCCGTCGGCGCCGGACAGCCGTATCAGGGGACTGTCCGCTGCCGAAATTTCGAATACGGCCTCCGGCTCCCGGGGATAGACGTAGAGAATTCCCTTTTTCCGGTCAATCCAGTACTCTCCCGGAGAGTCAAGCTCCTGGGGAATATTGTAAAAATAGTACTGGCCGCCCTTCCTGGCTCCGAAGCGGCTCACAAACCCGGGGCGGACTCCGCGGTTTTCCGTGTCAAAGGTAACGGGTGTGGAGGAATCTGCCCAGTCCCAGTAAAAATAGCCTGCCATCCAGACGTTCCCCGGCTCCCCCCAGGTCTTTATCCGTTCATTCGTTTCTTTGTCAACGATGTAGCATCCGCCCCGGTGATTGCGGCGCACCTCCCACCCTTTCCAGTAATTCTGGGGCGGAAATTCCGCTGCGTCCCCCACGTCCGCTATGTCTTCAAACTGCAGGAATCCTTCCTTGGGGTATCGGGCCAGGGTCATCCGCTCCCCGTTTTCAAAAACTTCCAGGTTCACGCCAGGTACCATACCGTCGTACTTTTCGCCTGTGTGATATTGGCCTATGGGGTAAAGGGGCCCATAGGCCGATGCCTCCACGCCCTGCCGTTTCAGGTCAATGGCGCGGACTTTTTTTGCCGCTTCGGAAGACAGATATGCCTTCACTTCCTCCGAAGGGGCTTCCGTTTCTTCATAGGGCACGCACAGTCCGCCTGTGAGGACCGCCCCTTCCTCTGCAAGGTAGCGGCAGCCGCTGTCTCTGCTGTCAAACATGAGGTTTTCACGGTAAATGCCCCTGCTTACTTTTATGGTCAGGGTTCCTGCCATGATTCTAGCTCTGTCCCTGGCCGCGGAGATGGTTCGAAAGGGCAGTTCCCTGGTGCCCGGATTGGAGTCCTGTCCCTGGGGACTCACGTATATAATTTGCTCTGTCATTGCGCTCCTTTCCGGGGATACTTTCCGAAATCGGACACTAAAAAATCCCCTATTCAGGTCTGTCTCTGTTCCTCCCCCATAAATTTACCCTGCTTCCATCTCGAAAATATACGGCATGTAGTATGAACTTCTTTCGTTTGCAGATTTACCGGTAATCGGAATCCCTCTTTAAAGAATTCAAACTACAGTTCGCATACATATGAGCCGTCGTCAGGGGCGTCACAGAGTGGAACAACGTATAGGGATAGTGGTACGCCTCCACCTCCGGCAGCCGGGCCTCCACTTCCATCCAGAAATGCCCTGCACCTTCAGAGATTCCCAATTCCTTCATGGGAATTCTGACACATCTGTCGCTTCCGCCCCGAACTTCCAGAGTGTTTATTTTATCCACCTTGGGCTGATTTCGGAATACCAAAGTAATCTCCAGAGGACAGCGAAGCTGCGGCGCGGCTTCCGGGCCCTGCCTCCCGTCCAGAATGGCAGGTACCTGTCCGAAATCCGTCTCCTCCACGGAAAAGAGCACCTCCCCCGGCTCCTGCTTTACCGGAAGCGCCGTATACAGAACTAAAGTGCAGTCCTTCCGCAAAAGCAGGGAGCTGTCTATCACCAGATTTTCCCCCTCGGCCCAGGCCAAAAAATTTCCGAGCCTGTCGCCCCAGTAATTTACGAATTCCAAGGGACGCAGGGAGACATCCTTTTTCAGACTGCTGATTGCAGATACTGGAGCAGGCTGTGCCTTCGATTCACACATCGGGGCAACGGACTTGTCCCCGGTTTCGCACACTGTTTCGGCAAACTCCTTCTGTACGCTCCTGTACACTGCTCTGGCAGGCTCCTCCTGCACGTTCCCGTACACTGCACCGACAGGCTCCTCCTGCACGTTCCCGTACACTGCACCAACAGGCTCCTCCTGCACGTTCCCGTACACTGCACCAGCAGGCTCCTCCTGCACCATCCTCCAGTCCAAGGCAATCATCTGCCACGCATACCTAATTTCCGGATCTTCCGACTGAACCGCCGCCACATATTTTCCGGGCTGCAGCACTGCCGGGCACGCTATGCGCCGCTCCTCCCCTGCCGGAAGAAAAACCTTATGCCTGCACCGCTCATAGTCTCCCAGATGCTCCGGCGACAGCTTCAGCCAGACCTCTTTTTCCCTGTCAAAAGGTGCCGTGTTACGGAGCACCATGGTAATTTCCCCTTCATAAAAGCCATCGGGCCGGCACCGGAAGCTTTTCGTTATCTCTACCGCCGTGTCCACCCTCTCCATCTGCGGAAGCCTCGGGGCCGGCACCACCCTTACTCCTTCCGTGTACTCCATGCATTTTAACCCAAGCGTCCCGGCATCTCCGGGGGTCTTTCCGCAAATATCTATTTCCTCAAAAGCCACGTCACGGATGCTGTGCGTTTCATCGTATCCCTGGAGGCGGGAATCCGATAAAAGAAGCGGCAGCCCCGGGTTCCCCACTACATGAATTCTCCGAAATGCCACGTCACGGATACAGCCCATCTGTCTGTCCCGGTTCCAGTAGGAAGGCGTGATACGGATATCAAAAAGCTGTGCCCCGGGGGCGTCTTCTATCCGGATATTTTCAAATACAATCTCCGAGACCAGAGCCCGGTCCCCATGATGAATTCCCATCAAAGGATATCCTGTAGGCGAATGGAGCACGTCGATATCCTGAAATTTCACCCTCCGCACCCGGTTCGCACGCAGTTCCACCCCCACTTCCATGGGCCTGGCAAAATCATTCCAGAGAATGCAGCGCCGAAAGGTCACATCCTCCACATCCCCGGTATCCAGAGCCTTCACCACCAGGGAATCGTCCCACACCCTGGTAAAGGCATTCTGCACCAGCACCCTTCGGGAACCGCAGATGTCAATGCCGTCGGAATTGCCCCTGCAGCCGATGATTTTCACATTGTCCACCAGTACGTCCTCGCAGCCGCAGATCCGCAGGCTCCAGTCATTGCTGTCCAGGATGGTGATGTCCCGGAGGGTTACGTCCCGGCACTCTATGGCATCCACACACCGGGCATAAACGGGCCTGGCCTCATAAGGATATCGTTCCATGCTGATAACGCCATAGCCGCATACCGTCACATGGCTGCAGTGAGTCAGTACTAACTTGCCGTGGACATAAGCGCCCTCCGCAAGGTATACGGTGGTATGGTCCCTTTCCACGGTCAGCAAATCCGCGTTATGGACACCGGCAGGGAAATAGATGATATTTCCGCCATCTGGAAGGCTTGCGGCTTCCTTTTCTTCTGGAACAATGGTAGTTTCCTCTCCTTCCGGAACAACAGTGCCTTCCTTTCTCCCTGGAACAGCAGCAGCTTCCTTTCCTTCTGGAACAATGTCTACTTCTTTCCCCTCTGGAATAAAAGCTGCTTCCTTTCCTTCTGGAATAACAGTTGCTCCCTTTCCTTCCGGAACAACAACTGCTTCCTTTCCTTCCGGAACAACAGCTGCTTCCTTTCCTTCCGGAACAACACCGCCTTCCTTTCTCCCTGGAACAGCAGCAACTTCCTTTCCTTTTGGAACAAAGATAACTTCTTTCCCCTCTGGAAAACCTACAATCTCCCCTCTCCCCGCAAGGCGAACCGCCCCATCCCCCTCCTGGGAAAATGCCCCGTAGCGGTCCTCCTCCGCCAGTACCAGAAGATTGTCTTCCGCACTGCCGTTAATCTCCAGGGAAAACTTTACCGGATGCTCCAGGCGCACCACAATTTCCCCGTTTTCAATCCTCGGAACAATCCCCAGGCTGAACGGTCTCACAACAGCGCTGCGCACCTCTTTCCTGGAAGCAATCCGCAATATGCCCGGCTCTTTCAGCAAAAAGGAAACATATTCCATAACGCTGTTTTTATGATATGGACTGGGATAAATGGCCGCTGTCCTAAGGGGCAGCTCCTTTTCCTTCCAGTTAACGGTATAATTCATTGGCAGCTCTCCTCCCTTCGATTTTCCGAACATGCTTCTTACCATGGATGCATGCTCCTCCCCGCTGATATGCTTCCCTGGCGGACTGCTTCTTCTGTACCTGCCTGCGGCAGTAAAATCCACGCTGTGCAAGTCACCTGTTATCGGAAATATGCCGGAAAACGGGAGGGGCTTACCGCCGCCTCCCGTTTTCCGCTCCCGGCCTGGTTCCGCCGGGCCGTCCGCATTTTCTCTATTTATCGCTGATCCAGGAAGTAATATTATTTTCCTGTACATAAGCGTTAATCTGATTCTGCAGTTCCTCGATGAGCCTGTCCACACCTGCTGCCTGGCGCTCTGCAATCCACTTGTCCAGTGTGCTTTCCCACTCATCTCCCATGTAGCCGTTGTCAATCATGCTCTTGTACTCGCCGTCGATGGCCTTCAGGGATGCAACCACATCCGTTACATTGCTGTCGTCAAAAGTAAAGTTTACAAAGGAGCTGATGATGGCATCTTTCTCGTTTTCCAGTAATTCGTCATAGTAGCCCGGCACATCCGCCTGGGTCACCAGGGAATTTTTACAGGTTCCCACGGTCCATTTCCACAGGCCGTAATTGGAATCCGATGTGCCCTGTGAGCCGTAATCCGTGGTGATGGTGCCGTCTCCGTTATCTGTATAGTGCTCCCCCTCAAATCCGTAAACCAACAGCTGATACAGCTCCGGCTCCGTATACAGGGCATTGAGGACCATCATGGCACGCTCGGGCTCGTCCGCGCAGTAGGGAATGGCCATGGCAGTGGCGTCGCCTCTGCTCAGATATCCTTCGTTCTCAATCTGAACCAGGGAAATGTCCACCCCTGCGGTTGCGCTGTACATTTCTGCGGTATTGTCGGTGAGGGCATTATGCACGTCAATAACCGTGGTGTTGGGCGTGTACTCTCCGCCTGTCACAAAGCTTAAAGTATTCTTCTCCAGGGAAGCAATATCGGAACGGATGTAACCCTTTTTGTAGAACTCCGCCATATTTTTAGCATATACCCGGTAATGATCGCTCTGGATGGTGTCGATAACGGTAAAGCTGTTGTCCATATGAGGCACGCCGATGTTGTACATCTGGAGGCTGCTCTCTGAGGACAGACGGTTGGGATACAGCCATGCACCGAAGGTGGCCTGGCTGATGCCGCTGTAAAGCCGGTCATTTTCCTTCAAAGCCCCCAGATAGATATCCAGTTGGTCAAATACGGCCTGTAGGTCATCTGTGGACGAATAATCGTTCCACCACTTGGTTACCACCTTCTGGGTATCCTCCAGCCAGGTATCGCCTGCCAGTTTCGCCAGTTCCGTGGGAATCTTAAAGGCACGCACATTGCTGTAGAGCCCCTGCCAGCTGATCAGATAATAGAGCTTGTCGTCCGCCGGATAACGGTGCATATCCAAAATCTCGTCGCCCAGTTCCTGCTTGATTCCTTGTCCGTACTGTTCCACCAAATCGTCCAGTGCCATCAGGTTGCCGTCCTGAATCAGCTGATTCGAGCCGGTTACCCAACTTGCAATCCAGGTTAAATCCACTGCCTCGCCGGAAGCAAGCATCTGGGGATATTTTTCCTTGTATTCCGCATTGGGCATGCAGGTGATTTCCACCGTGGTATTGGGCACATATTCCTGAAGCTTCTCGTTAAAAGCCTCCCACACCCTGTCGGAATCCTTCTGTTTTCCCGGGCCCCCGATCCAGAACTGGATGGTCACCGGTTCCAGTTCCGCCGTTTCACCGCCGGATGCCTGGCTGCCCTCTTCGCCGCTCCCTGTTTCCTGGCCGTCCTCTGCGCCGCTGTTTTCAGCCGCGCCGTTACTTTCGGCCGCGCCACTATTTTCGGCGCTGCTATCCTGGGAAGACCCCGTCCCGCTTCCGCCTTCTGCGCTGCCGTTCCCGTCTCCGCTTCCGCAGCCGCCAAGGCAGGCAGTTGCCGTCAATAACGCCGCCAGAATCAAACTCAAACTTTTTCTTTTCATGTGTAATCCTCCTTATATTGTGTTTCTTGGTTATTGTGTGATGTTTTGATGCCTTTTGGTATTTTGGCACTTTATCATTCTGTAATGCTCTGTTATTTTGTAATGGTTTGTCTTTCCGGCCTGCCGCTACCCTTTCACCGCCCCAATGGTAAGCCCCTGGGAAAAATACTTCTGGAAAAAGGGGAAGATCAGCAGCATGGGGCCTGCCACCACCACGCACATGGCATATTTCAGCGTCTCACTGGGAAGGCTTGCCGTGCCCATAGTCACATTTCCCATGACGCTCTGGGACAGATTTTTCAGGAAATTCGCCTCCTCCATCATTCTCTGAAGCAGATACTGCAAGGTATAAAGGTTCTCATCCCGAATGTAAATCATGGATGTGGTATAGTTATTCCACTTTCCCACCAAAGTCATAAATCCAACGGATGCAAACACCGGTGTGGACAGGGGAAGTACGATTTTCCGGAAAATGGTCAGCTCGCTTGCACCGTCCAGGTGGGCCGATTCAAACAGGGATTCCGGCAGGCTCTTGAAAAATGTCCGGAAAACCATGGTATACCAGGCTCCCCCCGTAATTCCCGGCAGGATATAAATCCAGAAGCTGTTGCTGATTCCGTAATATTTTGCGTAAATGATATAGGTTGGAATCATTCCCGCCGAAAACAGCATGGTGAAAAAGATGACAATGGTAACAGGCTTCCGAAACCGGAAATTGCTTCTGGACAGGGCATAGGCCGCCATCCCCGCCACAATGCACCCTGACACGGTTCCCAGTGCCGCCTGGAGCATGGTCACCCCATAGGCCCGTATCATCCGCTCCCCGTTTTTGAAAACAGCCGCATAGGCATTTGTGGTAAATTCTTTGGGCAGCAGGCTTAACCCATTTCCTGCATTGAGCCAGCTTTCACTGGTGAAGGATGCCGATATCACCAGAATCAGCGGAAGTACAAAGCACGCGCTCAGCAGGATGAAAAACAGGTGCAGGATTATGTTGAACAAATTAATTTTTTTCTTTTTCTTCATATCATTGCTTCCTCCATACAGACAGTACAGCGCTGCTGAATTTCTGCCGCATCTGATGAATCCCCCTTCCGGAATGGCTGTCCCATCCTCGGTCCATCTCTTTAAAACATGGAATTTTCAGGAGATATCCGCTTTACAATCAGGTTCGTAACCACCACCAGTACCATGCCTACCAGTGACTGCACCAGGCCTACCGTAGCACCCATGGCATAAGTTCCGCTTGCCAGAGCCCGGTACACATAGGTGTCCAGAATATCCGTGGTCTCGTACAGGATGGCCGAATTTCTGGGGATGATGTAAAACAAATCAAAGTTGCCGCTGATCAGGCTGCCTGCCCCCATGATTGTAAAAATACACACCAGGGGAATCAGGTGGGGAATGGAAATATACCGCATTTTCTGGAATCTGCCTGCCCCGTCCAGTTCCGCCGCCTCATACAGGGCGCCGTCCACTCCCATCAGGGATGCAAAATACATCATGGAGCCCATGCCCACCCCTTTCCAGAGTGTTACAATGGTCAGAATCACCGGCCAGTATCCTGCGTTCATGTACACGTCCACCGACTCCATCCCCATCCCCGTCAGTATCTGGTTCAGAAGCCCTGTCCTGGGACTCAGTATGGCGTAAGTCACATATCCCACGATAACCATGGACATGAAATTTGGAAAAGTGATAATGGTCTGGTACGTCTTCAGCGCCTTCCTGCTCCTTATTTCAAAGAGCAGCAGTGCAATGGCCACATTCACCACCGGGCCGATTATCATAAACCATGCGCCGTAGGCAACCGTATTCCGCAGTACCCTGCCCATGGAAGTGGATGTGAGAATCCACCGGAAATTTTTCAGCCCGCACCAGGCGCTTCCCAGGATTCCCTGGCTGAACTTGTATTCCTTAAAAGGAATCACAAGGGCCGCGCTCATGGGTATGTAATTGAAGATAATATAGCCTGCCAAAGCCGGGACGCACAGAAGCAGCAGCTCCCAGCTTCCCTTGTCCTTCCATATGCTTTTCCGTCTCACTGCCGTCTTTCTTCTTCCCACTGATTTCCACCTTCCTGCTTTCTGCTTCTTTCCGGGTTCCGAGGGGCGCTTCCTCCTGGTTTGCTTTCTGCTTCTCTCCGGATTTCCGGAGCATTTCCTCCTGGTTTGCTTTCTGCTTCTTTCCAAATTCCAGGGCACTTCCGCTTAGCTGCTTCCTTCTGTCCTTTGGAACCTTCCGCCTTACTGCTTCCTTTGCTGTACTGTATTCTGTATTATCTGACTTCTATTATACTTTTCCCATATCCGTCCCACAACAGAAGGAGAAGTCACAAAAGGAGAAAATGAGGACATCTGCTACAATCGAGTAGAGGAATGCCTTTCTCCGCTACTCGCCGCGCGGCCCGCATGCTGCGTCAGCAGCAAACTTCCAAGTGCATAGGATGCGCTTTATGCGGGACAGTGCATAAAAATAAGCCCGAAGCCGACTCTTCCGGCTGCAGGCCTATCTTTTCAATTGCACCTCTGTTTTTGTTCCATGCTCAAAACCGCCGGAATTTATATCCACGGTCAAAAACATTTGCCAAAGTACAAAGTAAAGGTACGGTGAGTAAACTTCTGTAATAAAGAACGGAAGCATGGCATACAATAGACGCAACGCGGTGCTTCCAAAATAGAAGCAGGTGCTCTATTATTAAAAATGAATACGCCCACGCGTATACAGCGCTACACAAGCCGGAAACAGTTCCGGCAATCATAACTGCAAATCTATCCTACGTGCATTATACATTACCGGGAAATGTCCTCCTTCAGATGCCATATTTTCGATACAGCTCATGACGTTTTTCCCGGCTGTTGGACATCGCCTCAAGCTCCCCGTAATTTTCGTCCCGCAGAAGCCTCTGCATCAGCTTTGCCATCCGGTTTTCTCCAGTGGCCTCGCCAATTTTTATTCCTCTGGCCTCACCTGCAGCCTCACCGATTTCTATTCCTCTGGCCTCACCTCTTGCCTCGCCTCTTGCCTCCAACATATCAATATATTCACACATAATGATCTCCTTCCCTTCTGCCTGCCGTTTCAATAAATCCTCCACCAAATCCGTAAAGCGCGTATCCCCGGTAAGCTCCTTCATCATCTCGCAGAGTGCCTCCGGATGGACGATTTTCTGTTCCAGGCGGCTCTCAAACCCGCCCTCGTTGAGGAAATCCGCCACAAATCCCATGTCACTGACAAACCGGCTGCGGACTTCCCTGGACAGATTATTCATATGGTAGACTTCCAGTTTCACGTCGTCCACCCGGGAAAGTACCTCCCCGGAGACGCCTTCCCGCAGCAGGAGTTCATGCAGACTTAAGGGAATCCTCGTCCCCTTCCGTGTCCAGTCTATCACCATGCCGATAACGGGATAGACCGGCTGCCCGGATTCCAACTGTGCCCGGTAGGCTCCTCCCTGGTAGGATGCCTTGCGCAGTACCTGCCGTCCCTCTAACCCAGTTTCGTTGCCTATAATAAACTGTATCTGGATCTGTCCGTCCTTCACCAGATAAGAGCTCACATCACAGAACTGGTTATGCATGCCGTCAGCTCCACGGTAAAAGCTCTCCGTGGGAGCCGGGTGCAGATCCTCTCCCCGCAGACGCCGCTCTCCCCCGTACGCGAAAACATTCTCACAGTCCGCAAATACATCCCCGTGGGATAACAGTATTTTTTCCGGAATGTCCTTCCGCGGAACGTTTTTCTTCCCGGAAATGTCCTCCTTTCGGGAAATGTTTTTCTTCCCTGGAACCTCTTCCTTCCGGAAAGCATCCTCACAGGAAATCTTCTCTTTCCCCGGCGCATCCTCCTTCTGGACAATCTCCCCTTTTCCAGAGATACCTTCCTCTACAATCTTCTCCTTCCCCGCCATATCCTCCTTCTGGACAATCTTCCCTTTTCCAGAGATATCTTCCTCTACAATCTTCTCCTTCCCCGGCATATCCTCTTTCTGCAGAATATCCTCTTCCCGGGACGTATCCTCTTTTTGAAGAGTCTCTTCCTTCCGCGAAATGTCCCCCTTCCATGTCATATGAAAGCCTCCTCTCTATCCGGGAGCCTTTCCGGAAACTCCCGCCTTTTTGTCTCTGAATGAATTATAAAAGCAAGAATTTTCCGATTTACAGGATGTGACTTTTGATTTTCAGATGAATACTGCCAGAAAATATGCCTGCTCTGAATTTATATTACCATGTCGGGAGGACTTTTACAATCATGAATTCCGAAAATTTTTGTAAATTTGCAGCTAAATTTGCAGCTATACTCGTGAACGCACTTAATTGCCGCTTTCGACTCCGGATTGCCGGTGCGTTCACTCGTCATACTGTACAGACGGCAATTAATTATGTTTGTGGGTATAAATTGCAGTGGCTTTTAATTTGGGTAACCGATACTCCGCAGCGCCATATGTCTAGACACATTATAAGTCCGCACTCCAAAGTTCTCCGTACTCTGCTGAAGCCGCCTCATCCAGTAATACCCGAAGCCTATCTGCCCGGAACGGGAGCCTTCTTCCCAGAGATCATGCTGCACTGCATAGTCAACCGCATCTTCCGCCTCAAAGGCTTCCATTTGATAGTCCAGTTCCCGCAGATATGGCACCAGAACCGGAGCCGCATCCGCACTCAATCCCCTCAGATAATAATAATCCTGATAGGGTTCCGTTGCCAGGAAGAAATTCCCGGGCGCACTCGCCAGATTTACCCTTGCGATGATATAATCCGGATGGGCAAAGGACAGCGCCAGATACAGCACGGCCACCACTGCCATATGATAACGGAACAGCGGAAAATCCTCCTTTAAAATCTGAACCACAACCCCCGCAAACAGCAGCGCCAGCAGAGCAAGCCCCCACAATACCAGAATCCTTAAATAAGTCAGGTAATAATAACGAATATACATAATCATCCGCATGGCACTGGATGCAATCATCACGAAAGTACAAAGTGACATTACTGTCAATACCCCTTTCAGAACTTTGCTCTCCCGAAAAAAACGCAGGCAGAACAGCACAATTACCAGATTCAGCAGGCTGACCGTCAGAAGCTGAAAGAAACCCTCCCTGGCATACATGGCATAAGTATACCCCTCCGGCAGACGCAGCTGCCCCAGAAACAGTCCCGCGATCTGGATGCCCGAAAAGAGCAGATACAACAAGGTCAGCAGCCCCGTAACCGTAATAGCCAGAACCGGTTCCCCCCTGCGGGTATCCGGCACATCCTCCCGTATCTTCCTTCTGCACAAATACGCCGTCAGGGCATAGGCCGCGAAAAACAGGACCGTGATGCGGAACAGAATATTCAGGATGCCGCTCAGGTTTATATTCTGCAGCAGCCTGTCCGTCATCTGCCGGAACACGGCATCCGCACTGGCCAGCAGCAAAAGTACCAACAGCAGCAGCGGAATCCCGATTATCAGCCCTATGGCAAAATACCACACCCTTCTGTCCGTTTTCTTATCTCTTCGTTTATTATAACTGCTGCCGTCGGAAAATGGCCTTCCCAGTTCCCCGAAGCCTGCAAAAATAAGGATACAGATACTTCCCAGATACTTGCCCAGCTTCCACTTTGAAGTATCATAAAACTGTCTCAGCAGAAAACTCAGCAGCAGCAGAAATACCCCCAGCTTATTAAAGAAGATGAGCACTCCGTCATCCGTGCAGAAGGTGGAAATCCCCAGCAGAAGCATGGCAATCATGTAAAAGCAGCTTCCTTTTTTTAAGGTAATCCCCAGTTTTGTAAAAGAGGAGCAGAAAAACAAGAGGCTGCCTGCCACGAAAAAAGGGAATGTAATTCCCGAGCCGTTTCTGTACATGCAGAAGGCATAGAACACGGAGTAGGCCAACGCCCAGGGTGCAATGGGCCAGAAGTTTTCCTTCAGCCGCTTCGTCTCCTCCGTTTCGAAGATAACCGCCCGTCCCGGCGTCCCTGCCGTCTGATTCTGACCGTTGATTCTTTTATCCATTTTTTCCTGTTCTTTTATGTCCATATTCCATGTCACTCCTTTCCTTCAAAACCGTTTGAACCCTGCCGCATCTCTTCCTATCCCCCCAGCATATCCGCACACCTTCCATAACCAAAATACCCCTTCACCGCCCCGGGCCGTAATCCAACCGGAAAGCAATTGCCAATGCCAGCAATCCCGTCCATACAAAAATCCAGTATACGAAAAAGCATCCGCAAATTATCGCCGGAAGGAAAATGCATATCGACTTCCACTTCCCGTTTCCACCCTTAGCTTTCCTGACCCTCCTGTAAAACAGCACGCTGGCAATCCCCATAGGCAAAGTCCCCCACGCCAGCCATACAGACGCCAGTTCCGAAATCTGCATCGGCAGCATGGCATCCGGAAACAGCACCAAATCCCATCCGGATACAATAACTGCCGTCAGAAACACTGTCACAGCCGTGCCGGCTCCATACACTGCGGCTGTAAGCACACGTTTTGCCCTCTCCATGTGCACCTCCCATTTTTCTGCAGAATCCCCCTTCACTCGCCCTCATCCGGCACATACTCCAGAATATCCCCGGGCTGACAGTTCAGCGCCTTACAAATCGCCTCCAAAGTAGTAAACCGCACTGCCTTCGCCTTATTATTTTTTAAAATAGACAGATTGGCCAGCGTAATATCCACCTCTTCCGCAAGTTCCGTCAGGCTCATTTTCCGCTTCGCCATCATCACATCCAGATTCACCACAATTCCCATATAGTTACTCCCCGCACCGCCTTACATCCAGTAAATCCATCCCTCATCCGCAAACCCTTTCCCTGCGGACTTCCGGCAGACCGCTCCGCCCTGCTCAGATTGTCAGGTCATTCTCCTGCTTAAACCGCACGGCCTCCTCAAACACACAGGCGAGAACCTTGCTGAACAGCCCCGCTATCACAAACACCAGTATCACAACCCCCATGGCTACGGTCATATAGACAATGCTCCGCACCACCGACATCACCGCTATGAAGAAGCTCCAGTTCCCCATCTTCTGCAGACTGATCACGTTCTCCTGTACAAAACAATCCTCCGCCAGTACTGTCCTGAAGATTTTACGCAGCTCCCTGACCAGCACCAGCGCCGCGATTCCCAGTACAAAATAGATAATCACGGTCTCCTCATAATGTTCCACCATATAAGGCAGCAGTTCGCCGATCTTCCTTATCGTGTAAGGCAGAGTCACCGTCACCGCTACCCCGGCATAGAACATGAAATCCAACAGATATTTCGTGCAGACGGTAATTGCTTTCTTCTTCGCCTTCAAACTGGCAGCATAGTCCCTCTCTTCCTTCATAAGACACCTCGCAAATCTGTATTTTCCATTTCTTTCTGACATAGATATTATCACCTGCAATAGCGATTGTCAATATATTTTTATTGTTTTTCAATAAATTTTTATTGAATTTCACTTTTGGCAATCTCAGGCTTACCACCTCCTCCCTGTTCCTGCGCGCTTCATCACGGCTGTGACAGCGGGAAACGGCGCGGCCTCTGGGAAACATGAAATCGGGTACTTTACCATGGTGAGAAACCATTCATTCCCTTGTAATGTTTATCACGAAAAAAGACTGATATGTCAAGATATCGGAAACGTATTACGACGTACCGAAACTGTACAAGAAGAACCTGGGGGCCTTCAGATCCCTGCCGGCCGGAGCGTTTTATGGTCATAATCGCAGACAAAATACCCGCATCAATTCCTGCAAGATACTCTGTCAACTCCTTCTCTCCCCCGGCATTTGCCGAAAACCCATACATACGAAATTACATACGAAATTACATATGAAATAACATTTGAAATAACATTTGAAATAACATTTGAAATAACATTTGAAATAACATTTGAAATA
>CANDMH010000026.1 GCA_947385785.1 uncultured Lachnospiraceae bacterium | reverse complement strand
TTTTTTGAAAATTGAAATGGTACTTTTGAAGCACCTCTATTGTATTATGGGGAATGCCCAGATTCGCCATTTGACTATTCTCCCGTCTTATTCCTGAGACCGCCAGAATTTATTTTCACAGTCTAAGGAAGTGTCTGCAAATTACAGGAACCGCTTCGCGAACCCTGTAATCGAAAGAAAATAACTGATACGAGTTTATCGCAGATTTCCTTGAATTTCCGGGCTTTTGCCTGAACTGCCTGTATCAGTTATTTTTCGACAATTCCAAAACATTTGCTCTGGCACTCATGAAAGCTTTCCTTCCGCAGATACTCCATCACCTCGAATAAATCCTTCCTGATCAGAAAGCTCAGCCTGCGCATCTCCATGTCCGGCGCTATCATATCCGGCACCATAATGGGGCGCATCCCTGCGGCATGGGCGGAACGGATGCCGTTGGGGGAATCCTCGATGGCATATGCCTGTTCCGGCTCCACCCCCAGTTCCCGGCACGCCAGCAGGTAGATATCCGGGCGCGGCTTTGAATGCTCCACCATGTCCCCGGTAACCACCGTCCGGAAATACTCCCGAAAACCCGACTGCTCCAGATGGCTGAATACGGAAGAGCTCCTGGTGGAGGAAGCCAGTCCCACCGCACAGCCCGCGTCCTTCAGCCACCCCAGAAGCTCCGGCGCTCCCGGCTTGACGGGAAGGCCGTTTTCCTTCATATATGTCTGGAACCAGTCCGCCGCCTCCTGCCTGAAGCGGGGATAATCAAAATCTTCCCCATATGCCGCCATCACAATCTGCCTGCTGTCATTGGAATTCAGACCGATGCACTTCGGAAAAACCTCCTCCATATCCGGCATGCCGTTTTTCTCAGCCACCGCCATCCATGCCTTCATGCATACAATCTCCGTGTCAAACAGGACACCGTCCATGTCAAAAACTACCGCTTTCATTTGTATCTCCTTATTCCTGTTCATTCCAGAATTGCAGAAGAGCCTTCGACCGCGCTCACGAATATACCAAAATTATGCTCCCTGCATTTTAGGGAACAAAATGATAAAAATGCTTTCGCAAATTTTTGCTATTTCGTCCTGCGATTTATCCAACAATCTTTCCTGAAACAATTTTACTACCAGATTATTATATTCGTACGTCGGCAGTTTTCCATTGTTATCGACCACATTGCGGACAAAATCATACAGTTGGCGGGTACGATACCGGGGATCATTCAGCCGAAATCTATTTATATGCGCTTCGATAAAGTTCATCTCCTCATCTGAATATGTATGGGCATCCATCGCAGGTTCGAATTTCAAATTCAACACATTATATTGCAGCGCCAGTTCTTCTCCTGAATCTCTTCCGCTTACTCCCATTGGCTGCAAAATTATTTTCGCTTCTGTTAAACTGCTGTAATAACCCTGTAACTTTCTCAATGCCCTGCATGCAACAGTACACTGCTTTCTATTTTCGACCGAGCATTTACACTGCTTTTCATATTGGCTGATATAATTTGCCGGTACTTTTCTCCTTCTTTCTCCTATCCTTTTAAATGCCTGATTGCATACAGTACAGGCCAAACCAATATTGGGTATACATTCAGTCAGCCTCTCCGAATTTCCCTTTTCAATTGCATGTTCCAGATTGGCATATAATTTTCCATCCACCCTTACCCGCGAAAAGCAATACATACAATACCCCTCGGTACTTTCTTCCAATGCTTCTTTCAAATTACTCTTTTCAGAGGCATTGGTATACCCATATCGCTTCCACTTTCTATACCTGGGCTTAAAAAGCGGCATCTTAAGCACTAAAAACTCTTCCATATACTCACCAGTTTCGTATCTGACTCACTATCACCCGCTGTGAAGCCGTTAATTTCTGTATTTCTATCTGCTCAAGACATTTTTCATCTTTGCTGCCCCACGCATGGTTCATTTTATTATTAAGCAGCCTTCTAAGCACATTATCCGTCTCTGATTCCTGCTCAGCCGGAGTTGCGAATAATCTCTTAAATACAATCTGCACTTCCGAAACCGAGGAATAGTCATTGATATCAATGACCTCACAATTACCATTTTCCAGAATCACCAGATTAGCATTCCGTGTAAACGCCACCAGATCACAGGAATGCGTAGTCACCAGCCACCTGCCCCATGGAAATTTCTTTTTTAGAAAATCCAGAATAACCGCCGCATATCTGGGCGATAAAAACTCATCCACTTCATCTATAATTACCCATGCATCCTTCAAATGTCTCTGCTCTATTTCCATGTCCTGATAATAAAGCAATTCAAGAAAAATACGGACAATGGCCTGATATCCACTGGACAGAAGTCCTCTGCCCTCTCCAAAGTCCACTTCCCCCAAAGGATCTCCATAAATCACTTTGAATTGATCGCCTGTCAATTCAGAAAACAGATTCTGCACTTCCTTCTCATAAAGCTGATAAATCATTTCCACCCTCTCTGTGGAAGTCCCATAGCAATTAAAGGAGTCCTGCAGGTTAAAATTGGCTTCCTGCAGTCTTGTTTCCAGGATTGTTCTCTTATATTCCGGCTTCCTTTCTGTTCTGGAGATTTTCTTCACATCAAACCCACGATTCACTGCATCAATAAAATATACGTTTTTATCCTTCTCTATCCGCTCTATAAAAAGCTTTAAAAGCATTGTTTTACCACTGGAATTATCCCCAATCACCACATTATCCGCATAAGGCAGTTCGTTTGTATCTATTTTCCCGATTATGTCATTCAGCATCTCCAGTCCAAATCTCATACACCGTCTTCCACCTTTCATTCATACTTTTCATTTTTACAGTTCCCTGCCTGGCATTAGCTACATATTGGGAATTTCTCAGGACACTGTTGTACACCTCAGGCGTTATCAATTTATGAACATCCAGTTTTTCATATACAATATAAAAACTCTCCAACAATGCAACTTTCGATGATTGCGTAGTGCTCACTTTAAACAGAGAAAAAAAGCGCTTCAGACTCTTCTTATATTCCGCTGTCTCTTTCTGATCAAATGTCATGGCCTCCTCTGAAAAATAATCCAGCAACTTCCCGTAGGAACCCTTATATCCTTCTATTACGAAGTCAAAACCTTTCTTTTTCTTTTTCACCCATGCGTATTTTCTTAATGCACAAAACCGCAGAAGCGTCTCCATATCACGTTCATTCGCATCTTCTCTACCCCACAGCTTTCTCCAGGCAGTGTCATACCGATTAAAATCATGAAGCATGTCATAGAACTCACAGACATAAATTCCATTCCTTTGTTCCTGTGCCGACAAGGTAGAGCCACCTGTATTTAAGTTCGAAAAAATCTGTCTCAAAACAGAAG
The DNA here is from genome assembly GCA_947385785.1 of uncultured Lachnospiraceae bacterium. GTDB lineage: Bacteria > Bacillota > Clostridia > Lachnospirales > Lachnospiraceae > Acetatifactor. The sequence goes on along the minus strand of CANDMH010000026.1, from coordinate 22,722 downwards.
ATCGCTGTCTCTCCTCATCAATCTTTATTTCTATGACTGTTATCGCCGTGTAGTCAACCCGCCGTTTCGCCTCTATTGGCAGGGCGGCATAGTCAACATCTATCTTTTTTTCATCCTTTCCCTCCAGCTGAATATGAAGCTCCTTCAATGCGAGCTGTTCCATTACAGCTTCCTTAAAAGAACGGTCTTCCACCACCAGTTCTGAGAAATCCACCGAACTGTTCTTTTTATTATCCAGGTAATAACCTATATAGTAAAAAAACAGGCTCATAATTCGCTGCTGTCCGTCTAATATTTCCAACTGGTTCTCCGCATTTCGACAGGCATAAATCGGCGGAATAGGCAATCCAAGAATCAGGGATTCAACCAAAGCTACAACCTGTTCCTTCGTCCACCGATATTTTCTCTGATACTTCGGTATGATATATAAGTTTTCGTTTACACTTTCCACAAGTGTACGAAATCCCACATCGGTTTTATATTGCTGAATGCCGACTCCCTTGAGATCATCCGCTAACCCACACCCAAACACTACTTATCCTCCTTAATCATCCGGTCCAAATATTATACAGCATCCTGTATTCTGCAATACCTTTTATCTATAACCCTCATATTAGCACAAATCCCGCAGGCAATCCATATGCTTTCCATAAAAAATACGCTTTTCAGACCAACCTTTTCAGCCAAACGAAACCGCGTTACTCAAGATAAGCAAAATCCTCCAGAAAATGGATGCAGTTATAAAGCACCAGCACGTCCATCCCCTCCTCCGGCTCATAGCCTTCCATAAACCCGAACAGCCTTCCGTTAAAATACCGCAGATCCATCACATAGATTTTCTCATAATAGGGAATCAGCATGGGTACAAAACAGTTGGCATAGGAATCCTTTATCACGAACAGTGTCTTTCCGTTATGGTAATCCGTATCAATTTCTATGAAAGCATGGTTATCATCCAGAAAAAACCCGTATTTGTTCCTGGACTTAAGATAGGATTCCTCATAACAGCTGTTCCGGATGTCTTTCAAATCATAGGTAACCGTCACCGGGTACTCCGCGGTCTCCGGAAACCAGAAAATGGAATCCGCCTGTACATCCAGATTGACCTTTGCCTGCAGCGTTCCCAGAAACTCCGTCGTCACAGGCTTCATGGCATTTTTGCCGTATAGATCTCCCCGCCTGCCCAGGTTTTCCGCCCATGCAAGATAGCCGTACCAGGCCCCCAGAGTGGTCCAGTGGTGATCCGTGCGGTAATAAATCTCTTCACCGGCATGCCGGCGCAGTGCCGAATATACATCGATATAATGATCGGAGCCCACCCGCAGCGCCGCTTTTTCCAGAAAAGCCGCCTGGTCATAGTACGGCGCCCAAAGCGGCATCTTGTCCGTGAGAATATTATCCGCCGTAGGCACCAGCATTACGGCGGCATCCCACCTTTTCACCAGCTTTTCCAGCAGCACCAGCTTTTTCGTCTCCTCTACGCCGGTATATGCCCCGGGCAGATGCTGCTCAATCAGATAACCGTCCGCTCCCAGATATACACCGTTGATTTCCTGCTTCTGCAGGGCCAGGTCCAGATAAGTCTTCACCGTAATCCACTTATCCCGCCCCACAAACTGCTCCGTGAGATAGGTCTCGTAATCCCGCGTATACGCTCCCTTTATCAGAGAATCCCAGGACCATTCCGGCCTGTCTGCCAGCAGCTTATTCTCCGTCTCCGAAAAGGTTCGGTCTTTTTGGATAAAATCCGCGGCCGTAAAGATAAGTATGACAGCTGACAGCAGCATAATTGTAAAGAAAGCGCTTCTTTTCTCATCCATATGAAAATACCTTTGTATTCGAAATTTAGTTCTTTTTTGCGACACTTCGGAAACGCCCACTCGTTATCCCCTTTCAATCGGCGGATGTTTTCGGCCATAAGCATAAGCCGTACCCAGCTCCAAGCCGCCCTGTCCGCAGCCTCCATCAGATAAACCTGTCCTCGGCAGCAAAGCAGGGACGGGTTCCCAGGCAGCCTTAAAACCGGAAATATAGAAACGGATTATAGGAAGCATCCACAATTCCCGCAACAGCCAGAAGCAAGAGCGCCGCCGGAATCACTTTTTCCCCAAAACGATACAGTGCAATGGCCGGTCCTGTCCTGGATTTCCGCAGTTCCTCAGCCGCCCGTCCAGGCAGGGGCGTGGCCGCAAGCATGGCAATCAGAAGCAGTATGCCGTACTGTCTTCCCAGGTAAAAGCCCTCGGCATCCGCCAGGCTGCCGCTCATCCCCGCCATGACACTCAGATACCCCAGAATCCGCCCCGGCGCCTCCAGCGCGAAAAGCACCCATCCCACCAGAACCACCAGCATAGTATAAACAATCCCCACTGCCTTCGGTAGCCACCACAGGACTTTTCCAAGGAACAGCTTCTCCAGAACCAATGCAAATGCGAACCATAAGCCCCACAGCAGGAAATTCCATCCCGCTCCATGCCAGATTCCCGTCAGCGTCCATACGACCAGAATATTCAGAAGCTGCCGCAGCCGCCCCTTCCGGTTGCCCCCCAGCGGAATATACACATACTCCCGAAACCAGCTGCCCAGGGAAATATGCCATCTGCGCCAGAACTCCGTGACGGATGCCGAGATATACGGATACCTGAAATTCTCGGGAAAACCAAATCCCAGCATTTCCCCCAGGCCGACAGCCATGTCGGAATAACCCGAAAAATCAAAATAAATCTGGAAGGCATAAGCCAAAATCCCCACCCAGGCGGTGAGCGCGCTCATCTCCCGCAGATTCATCTCCGAAACCAGCACCCACAGCTCCCCGATATTGTTGGCAAGCAGGACCTTTTTCGCCAGCCCGAAGCAGAAGCGCTTCATTCCGTCGCTGATTGTTTCCACATCCGCCTTCCGGTTATGGAGCCTGGCTTCCACATCCCGGTATTTTACAATGGGTCCGGCTATCAGCTGAGGAAACATGGTCACATACACGCCGAAGTCCAGCAGGTTCTTCTGCACCTTCGCCTCCCCCCGATATACATCAATGGTATAGGACATGGTCTGGAAGGTATAAAACGAAATTCCGATGGGAAGCGGAAGCGCCAGCAGCGGAACTGACATACCTGTCACCGTGTTGAAGGTCTGTATCAGGAAATCCGTATATTTGAAAAAACAGAGCACCGCCAGATTAATCAGCACCGAGGAAACCAGAATTCCCTTCGCCGCCCGCTTTCCCCGCAAACGGCCCAGCAGCCTTCCGTGAACATAGTCGGACACTGTGGAAAACAGCATCAGCAGCACATAAACCGGCTCCCCCCAGGTATAGAAAAACAGGCTCCCCAAAAAGAGAACCAAATTTTTGCCTCTCCCGGGAACCAGGTAATACAATATGAAAAACAGGGGCAGAAAACGGAATAAAAATACCACGCTGCTGAAAACCATTGAGTTCCTCTCCTATCCAATTCCCGGAAACAAATACGGCTTCCCAGGGCTGCGGCATTCCCTCCAGCAGCAGCCCGATTTCGGTTTCCCTACAGCTTCCCGCTGATCGTGTCAATCGCCAGTTTATTGGCCTCCTGGCACTTTGCGATAGCGTCCTCTTCCTTCTCCTCCTCTATGGCAAAGCCTCCCAGCTGCACAAAAATGACATAATTGTCAATCCGTTCCACCTGGCTGGCCTGAATTTTGCCCAGATTCTGCGGATACTGCATGGTATCATTCACAAGCGCTTCGCGATAGGCATTCAGGGCTTCCTCCACCGCATCCGCACTGTCTTCCTTTGCTTTCACAATAATCAAAGTATCTACATTGGCGCTGATCATCGGGGATTCCGCCATATAATCCTCATACATGTCCGGTGTGATTGCGTAGAAGGTCTCCAGCATCTCGGCATCCATAGGCATATCGGGCCAGTAATTATCCGTTCCCAGCGCCTCCACCACCGCCTGTTTCAGTCCTTCCATCTCCTCGCTCCAGCTCTCGGAGCCTGTATCCTGCCCGCCGGAGACTTCTCCGGATGGGTCTGCTTCCGTAGACGACTCTCCTTCCGCGGACGCACCGGAGCCGTTCCCCTGCGTCCCGCTTTCCGCCGCATCGCTGCTGCCATTCCCGTTTTCTTCGGGAGAAGCGCTTACCTCACTGCTCTGATCCGTCCCCTCTGAGCCGGACGCATCTCCGCCCTTACCGCACCCGGTCATGCCGAGTACCAGAATCCCTGCACACAAATACAAAACAACTTTTTTCATATCTTTCCTCCTAATTTAGTTCCGCATCCGCCCTCTCAGTACCACACATGGGCAGAGCATTTCCGGCCGCCAGGTGATGCGTCCGTAAATTCTCCGGGTACTGGTCGGGCAGATGCTGTTTCCAGTTCCGCATCCGCCCTCTCAGTACCACACATGGGCAGAGCATTTCCGGCCGCCAGGTGATGCGTCCGTAAATTCTCCGGGTACTGGTCGGGCAGATGCTGTTTCCAGTTCCGCACAGTTTATGCTTACAGATTACAGTTTGTCCCGTTTGAAGCCAAAATATCTTCCTGGCGGACCTTTTTAGAATAAAAGTATAACACATCAGCAACGGTGAATCAATTCTTTTTGCAAAACATCCCTGTATCCTGTATCATGCCTTCCCTGCATTGTCTATTCCCATCCCTCCTCGTGCAGCTTCTCAAACTGGTATTCATAATATGTCTCCATGACCCGTGCATGGTTCCTTTTCCTGATTGGAAGCAGGGAGCCGTCCGACATTTCAAAGGTATCCGTATTCACCTTTTTAATATGGTCCATATTCAGCAGGATTCCTCTGTTACAGGTAAGGAAACGGCTCTCCCCTTCCAGCATGGCGCTGAGAGAAGCAAATGTAACCCGGCAGCGCATTTCCCTGCCGCCCATCAGCTTTATAATGACATACTTATCCTGTGATACCATGAACTGAATCCTGGAGAGCGGCAGACGGACTTTTTGCTTTCCGCTGTAAAACTCCAGCGTTTTCCTCTGTCTGCACAGCTTCCGGCACGCATCGTCCAACAATTTTTCCGTCCTGGCGTAGTCGAGTCTTTCCTTGTCTATATAATCGAAGCAGGTATGCATCCCCACAGCCCGCCAGATATCGTCCCTGCTGTTTGTCAGGAACACAACCAGCCCCTCTTCCCCAAGTTCCCGCAATCCGCATGCCGTCTCTATGCCGTCAATCCCCTCCCCCATATAAATATCCATGAAAATAATCTCATATTTCTCCGCGGAAGCGGCCTTCAGGAATTCCTCCCCTGCGCAGTAGCAGAAAATGCACAGTTCCAGGTCATGCTCCCTTTCATATCTTCTTAAAAGCGTCTCCAGGATATCTATATCCCACTTATCGTCCTCCACAATCGCTATCTTCAACTTCATGCTCTCATATCCCTCCTGCCCGCTCCAGACGGAACCTGTTTCCCATTTCCGCAAGTCAACTGTCCCCATATGCATTCATCACATTCCCCATTTCCATTGTAACGCAATTCCTCTCCCATATCCATCACATTTTTCCGTTCACTCGCGCCAAAAAAAGTTCATTCCCGACAAATTCAACTTTTCGGGGAAAAAATATTTTATAATGTAAGCGGTCTTAAAAAATAAACCGGAACGATTTCCAAGGAGGTACTCAAATGTATAAAAAAAGAAAAGCAAAACAGCCGCTGGCTTTCCTTTTGGCACTGGGATTGGCTGCTCTCCAGCCGTCGGCGACAGTATCCGCCGCCATGCCTTCTACCCCCCCAGGGGTGAATTCCGCCAGCACGGCACAGGCAGATACACCGGAAGATAAATCCTCCGGATTCATTTTTCAGTGGAACAGCGAACTCCCCAGGACAGAGACTGTCTATACGGCAGGCGGCGGGGAAATCCTCTGGACGCCGTCCCTGACAGACGGCACAGTAACCAGCGGAAAGCTTATCTTACGGAATGCCACTATTGAAAACCCTTCCGGCATGGGCCTGTGGATGTGCGTTCCCCTTGAAATTACGCTGGAGGGCACTAATAAAATAATTTCCGCGTCTACGGGAATATATCTGAGCGATTCCGCCGGATCCATTGCGGATCCTATGAATTTGACAATCACAGGATCCGGAACACTCGAAATAAACAGTCAGGACAACGGGATTACTTTGCCGAAAGACCTTACCATAGATGGATGTAAGACTTCCATCCTGTTTGGCTCTGTATCTGCAGGCAAGGACGGAATTCTCACTACTGCCGGAGGAAGCGTCCGGATTTTAAACAACAGTGACGTAACTCTGGAAAGCAACAATCCTGATACAGGTGGCAGCAATGGTGCAGTGCGCATCCAGAGTTCCGGCGACATTATTGTGGAAAAGAGCCGCGTCACAGCGAAAAACAATAACAGCTCCGCAATGCGCACCCCTGCCGGAACCATACGGTTTATTTCCAGCGATATATATGTATCCGGAAACACCAACAGCAGTTTTGCTGACGGAACCTTATCATATGGGAATCTTCTCATTGACGGCGGCAGATTATATGCGGAAAATAAAGGATCTGATATGGAAATCCCTCTCACTCCTCGGGAAGACGAACTCGCCAGGGTATCCAATGGTGCACTCATCTTCTGTGCCAGCAGCAACAGCCAGTATATACCGCCCTTTGCAGGAGATGGTGTCCTGTATACCGGTTGTGTTTATAGTGAAACCGAAAAGGACGTCTCGTCAGCAAAAGCCGCTTACATCCTCGGAGACGTTACCTGGAATGAAAATATCCTCGTTCCTGCTCTCTCGGAAATCAATGTCGGATCCCCCGATAAAAGCAGCCTTACCATTCCAGCCGGTGTAACAGCGCAAATTCCGGCGGGATGCAGCCTGGATAATTTTTATAACACATCCCTGAATGCTACCGGAACCATCATAATAAACGGGACCTTAAATATAGCGAATGGCGGAAAACTAACCAATTACTATAATCGAAGCAACGGAACCGGAAGTACTATCATTAATAATGGTACCCTTACTGTAATGGGTGGGGGTACTCTCCAAAACAGGAGCAGCCTGAAAAACGACGGCACATTACATATTGCTTCCGGGGGCAAATTACTAAATCTTTACTATGGACCTGATAGTTCCATCGTAAATAGCGGCGGTCTCTCCATATCTTCAAGCGCCGTGCTTCAAAATCAGAGCACTTTGAATAATACCGGCATTATCCATGTTGACCCGCAGGGCGAGTTTTCAACAATTATGCTGACTGGCTACAATGGCACCCTCATCAATTCCGGCACCATTAACGGCTTTGAGATCCAGATGCACGATTCTGAGTACCAAAATGTATCAATGGGTAATGCTTCCATAAAATACGGTCAAAAACTAACATTAGGCGCAAAGGTTGCCTCCAATAACACACAAGACAGAATCCTGCAGATACATGAGGACTCCACTCTGACAATAGATAGCGGCGGGATAGTCGACGCCAGGACATACGTAACCTGGGATACCCTTTCCCAATACCTGCAGTTAACCGGCAATCTGATTGTAAATGGTGAGTTATGGCTTCCCGACAATATTGCCGGATCCGACCAGGATGTAATCAGTACAATCCTTGAAAAAACTGACGGAACCGGTATTGTGAAAATGGGCGATACCGTCCACCACATCGTCACCGTGAATCTGAATACAGGCTCCGCCGACGCGCTTCAAAAACAATTTGTGGCAAACGATGGAACAGCAGCCCTTCCGGAAGCTCCCACACGTGATGGCTACCGCTTCGTTGGTTGGTACATCGATTCCGGGGACGGCTCTTCCGCAGAATTTAACCCGGAAGCACCCATCACCGAGAGTATAACCGTTACGGCAAAATGGTTTGGAATAAACGAATGGACGTCTGCTCTTACCATAGAAGACTGGACTTACGGAGATACGTCCAAAACGCCTGCTGCCACACCGAAATACGGCGAAGATACCGTTTCCTTCACCTACAGCGACAGCGCGGAGGGCGAATATACAGAGACCATACCTGAAAATGCCGGCACCTGGTACATAAAAGCTTCCGTAGCTGAAACCGAAGATTACGCCGGACTGATAAGCCAGCCTGTTGCCTTTACCATAGTGCCAAGAGCATATACGGAAGACGGCGATTGGATTATTTCGGAGATCACCAGCCCGGAGGATGCCGAAAATATCAGCATCACCTGGAATGACAGCACCCTGGCTGAAGGCACGGACTACGAAATATCATCGAGCCGCGAAGGTGATTTTGTACATGTAACCATCACTTTTAAGGGGAACTATTCGGGCGAAACCACCATTACTTATGAAGACCACATCCACGCCTACGACAGCGAATGGAAATCCGACGACAGCCAGCACTGGCATGAATGTGCCTGCGGAGACAAAATTGATACCCAGGAGCACGTTTTTGAATGGAATACCACGATAGAGCCCACTGAAACCACCGTTGGGAAAAAGCTGGGAAGCTGTTCCGTCTGCTCACATACCATAACGGAAGAGCTTCCGGCACTTGGGCACAGCTATGGCGACGACTGGATTTATGATGCCACAAACCACTGGCATGAGTGCGCCTGCGGGGATAAAACAGGAACGGAACCACACAGCTTTGACTGGACCGTTATAGAGGAAGCCACAGAGGAAAAAGACGGCGTAAAGCAGGGTACCTGTTCCGTCTGCTCCTATGTCAAAACAGAGGCCATTCCATCCCCGGGACATACCCACAGCTACGGCGCGGAATGGGTCACCGATGACGGCAGCCACTGGCATGAATGTGCCTGCGGGGACAAAATTGATATTCAGGAGCACGATTTTGTCTGGAATACCACGATAGAACCCACCGAAACCGCCGTCGGTGAAAAGCAGGGAACCTGTTCCGTCTGCTCCTGGGTCAGGACCGAAACCATTCCTGCCCTGGAACACACCCACAGCTACAGCACGGAATGGTCGGCTGACATCGACAGCCACTGGCATGAGTGCGCCTGCGGGGATAAAGCCGATTCGGAAGCCCACAGCTTCCAGGAAATAATCGACCTGGAGCCCACCGCCGATACCACCGGCTTAAAGCATGAAGAATGCAGCATATGCCACTATAAAAAAGAGGCCGTTGTCATTCCGGCTACCGGAACTCCCGGCGGCGATGCTGAATTTCGTCTGGATATCCTCCCGGGATTTCAGGAAATACCCGAAAGCCTGGCAGCAGCCGGTTACGATACCGAAGAAAAGATTACATCAGCACTCCTTGATGTGCTTGTGTCCAATGCCGGTTATACCAGTGAAAACAGCGCAGTCTACGATGTAAAGCTTCAAATCAGCTTTGATGGCGGCAAATCCTGGGAAGATGCCACCGTCGACAATTTCCCCGCAGAAGGATTGGAGCTGACATTACCCTATCCTGCCGGAACAAACGGAGAAGAATATGACTTTGCAGTGACCCATATGTTTGCATATGACATGAATGGTTACAAGGTTGGTGACATAGAAACACCTGAGGCAGAAAAAGCTGAAGACGGCATCTGCTTCAGAATAATGGGACTGTCTCCAATCGGCATAGCGTGGAAACCAATCGGTTCCACCGGGCATACCCACCAATACAGCGAGTCGTGGGTATCTGATGCCAAAGAACATTGGCATGAGTGTAACATCTGCGGAGCACGTTCTGAAACCGGGACGCATGATTTCCAATGGATAATCGACAAGGCACCCACCGGAACAGAGACCGGTTTGCGGCATGAAGAATGCACCATATGCGGTTTCCGGAAAGCAGCCGTAGAAATTCCTGCCGCCACACCGGAGCCCCCTTCTCCTACGGATGAACCTGTTCCAACAGATACGCCCGCCGCCGGCACTCCCACTCCTTCGGATGCGCCTGCCACGGACGTCCCGGCTCCTTCGGATACGCCCGCTACAGACGTTCCGGCTCCCTCGGATACGCCCGCCACTGGCACTCCTGCTCCTTCGGATGCACCTGCCACAGACGTCCCGGCTCCTTCGGATGCACCTGCCACAGACATCCCGGCTCCTTCGGATGCACCTGCCACAGACGTCCCGGCTCCTTCGGATACGCCCGCTACAGACGTCCCGGCTCCCTCGAACGCTCCTGCTACAGACGTCCCGGCTTCCCCGGATGTTCCGGCCACCGGCACTCCGGCTCCCTCGAACGCTCCTGCTACAGACGTCCCGGCTTCCCCGGATGTTCCGGCCACCGGCACTCCGGCTCCCTCGGACGCCCCCGCTGCAGACGTCCCGGCTCCTTCGGGCCCTCCCGCTGCGGCACCGGAAACCAGCAGTCCCCGTACCGGTGAAAACTACTCTGTGAAATTTATGCTTATTATATTCCTTCTCATCGGCGCCGGAACAGCCGCAGCCGTCTGCAGGCACAAAAATAAAGAACAATAAAATCCATTTCTTTTTTCTCTGGAATTGTCGGAAAATAACTGATGCAGCTTGTTCAGGAAAAAGCCTGTAAATACAATGAACCAAGCCCCTGGCCCATATGCAGCCAGGGGCTTGTCTTTCTTCCTGCTGTCAGTCAACAGCACGTTACAGCTTCCTATTGTGCGATGATTTGCATTGCTTTTTTCCGGGAATTAAAGTATGATATACACAGCACCGAAAGTATAGGCCCATTCACATAACTGAATTGACGTGTATGGAACCGGAACCAGGAGGAACTCATATGAAAAATGGATCTTTTCGCAACTTTAGAAATGGTTTTCAGACGGTGGACGGAGGCGCAAACGACTCCGGCACATCTCCCAGGCCAAAGAAGACAGGGGGCAAAATAGCAATTCTTGTGATACTGGCCATCGTCCTCGCAATCCTGGGCTTGAATTCCGCTTACGAAATCAAGGAGCAGGAGCAGGCAGTGCTGATTACCCTTGGCAAGGCTACGGCGGTCACGGAACCGGGACTTCACTTCAAGATTCCGTTCATCCAGCAGGTGAGAAAGGTGAACACTACGATCCAGGGCTTTGCCATCGGCTACAGCACAGACGACAATGAGATAAATGAGGACGAATCCCTGATGATCACCTCGGATTTCAACTTCATTGACGTGGATTTCTATGTGGAGTACCGCTACAGCGATCCCGTGAAAGCTATTTTCGCCTCCAGGGATCCTCTGGAAATCCTGAAAAATATCAGCCAGAGCTGCATCCGCACCGTCATCGGCAGCTATCCTGTGGACGATGTACTGACCACTGGGAAAAATGAAATTCAGGCATCCATCCGGGAGATGATCCTGAAACGCCTGGAAGAGCAGGAGATCGGAATCCAGCTGGTCAATATCACCATCCAGGACTCCGAACCGCCCACCCAGCAGGTCATGGAAGCCTTCAAGGCAGTGGAGACGGCAAAGCAGGGCAAGGAAACGGCTTTGAACAATGCCAATAAATACCGCAACGAGCAGCTTCCCTCCGCCCAGGCTCAGGCAGACGGCATCATCAAGGACGCCGAAGCCCAGAAGACCGAGCGTGTCAATGAAGCAACCGCCCAGGTAGCGCGCTTTAATTCCATGTACGCGGAATACATTAAAAATCCTGTCATCACAAAGCAGCGGATGTTTTACGAGACAATGGAAGATGTGCTGCCCGACCTGAAGGTCATCATCGAAAGCCCCAGCGGCAGCATGCAGACGATTTATCCCATTGAATCCTTCACCGGAAGCGACGAGGACAATGCCGGAACAGCGGCAGGTACAAATACAGGTACCGAAAATAACGTTACCGGCGTCGGCCCCGCGGCGGCAGGCAGCACTCAGCCGCAGGAATAAAACGCCCTGCCGTACATGCAGGCCAGCATTGCCGGAGCATCCCGAAAGCAACGGCTCCCATAAATCACAGGCCTTTAAGTATGCAGAAAACGCCAATGTCCCAAAAAGACTGGACTTTTCCTCATAAGAAAGTTCCTGCGTAATACGGCAGGCTCTTTCCCCATAAAGGAACTCCTGCATAAAACAGCAGGGTTTTTCCTCATAAAGAAGCTCCTGCGCAGCGCAAAAGGAGCATCCCGCAGCAGGCTGCGGAAGATTCAACCTGTAGAAACAAGGAGGTTATACTTATGAAAGCTGTCAAGAAAGCTGCCCTGATTATCCTGGTATTTGCCGCCCTCATTATCGGCGCATCCAGCCTGGTAATCACACAGGAAAACGAATACAGTCTGATCCGCCAGTTCGGTAAAATCGACCATGTTGTGGCGGACGCCGGCATCAGTTTCAAGATTCCCTTTATCCAGAGCGTGGATAAGCTGCCCAAACAGGTCCTGCTCTACGACCTGCCCTCTTCCGATGTCATCACCAGCGACAAGAAGACCATGATCTGCGACAGTTACATCCTGTGGCAGATTACGGATCCCCTGAAATTCGCCCAGACACTGAATTCTTCCATCACCAATGCGGAGGGACGGCTGGATGCCATTGTATACAATTCCACGAAAAATGTCATCAGCAGCACCTCCCAGGACGATGTGATCTCCGGGCGGGACGGGCAGTTGTCCACAGCCATTATTTCCAACATCGGTACTTCCCTGGATCAGTACGGCATCACGCTGCTGTCCTTCGAAACCAAGAAGCTGGATCTGCCCAGCGACAATAAGGCTGCAGTATATGAGCGAATGATTTCCGAGCGTGACAATATCGCCGCCACCTATACCGCAGAGGGCAGCTCCGAGGCGCAGATCATTCGGAATACCACAGACAAGGAAGTAACCGTCCTTCTCTCCGAAGCGGACAAGGAAGCGGCCATTCTGGTGGCGGAGGGCGAGGCCGAGTACATGAGAATCCTCTCGGAGGCCTACAATGACCCTTCCAAGCAGGAATTTTACTCCTTCGTCAGAAGCCTGGACGCGCTGAAGGCTTCCATGAAGGGGAACCGGAAGACGGTTATCCTTTCCCCGGATTCACCTATAGCGCAGATTTTCTATGGCGCGCAATAAGGAAGTTTCAGTTACTTTTCGATAATTCCCAGGGAAGCCGTACTTCCACCGCCAAAATGTTCTTAAAGCTCATAATACAATATAACGCCCCGCAGCAGGCTGCGGGGCGTTAAACCCTTTTTTGGTTAAACCTGGCCAATACAGCCCAACTCTCTCAGGACTCGTGCCGCCCGGCCTGTTTTCCGTTAATTCGAAAACGCTCACGCATATAAGGACAACTTCTTTCACGCCCCATCGAATGCCGCCAAATATATCACGATGCTGAATTCATTATCCCTCACATCCACTTTCATATACCCATGATAGCTGTCGATTACCTTTTGGACGCTACGCATGCCGAAACCGTGAAGTCCCACTCCAGCCGTTTTGAAAAACTGTTTTCCCATCCCATTCTCCATCCCCTTCGCCATCGAATTTGACAGGGAGATTATCAGCATTTTCTCTCTTCTGGCGCACAGCAGATTGATTCTGCGTTCCAGGCCGGCCGGACATTTTTCGTTGGCTTCGATGGCATTGTCCAGCAGGTTGGAAAACAGCGCGCATACCTCAACAGAAGTCAGCGCCAGTCCGCTCATGTCATCACAGCGGCAATCTACCTGAATCCGCGCTTTTTCAGCCTCCCGAAATTTCATATTCAGGATCAGGTTCATCATTTCATGATTACACCAGTTGATATCCTTTCCCTTTTCCAGCTCCCGGGTAATCCGGGAAATATATTCCATTGCTTCATCCGGCTTTTCCCGATCCAGCAATGTGCTGATGGCGCGCAGATGATTCTTCAAGTCGTGCACAAGAATCGCCCTCTCATTATAAAGCTCCGAAAGTCTCTGATACTGGCTTTCCAGCATGGAGGTTCTCATCTGCAGTATTTTGCTCTCCGCTTCTGCCCCATGCTTCACCATGCTCATCCAGAGAGCCAGAAAAAGCAGGCTGCAGCACAAAAGGAATGCCGCCCATCGCCCCAGCGCCTCCACAGGAAACATCTGAAAACATATCATGGACAACAGTACAGGAAACATCAGCACATACCATGCTTTCCGGTATCCCAGCAGTTCCAGCCTTTTCCCGGCGCTCCATCTGCGCCAGACCAGGCCAGTAAGCAGCATCAGGGCAGTCCATACCAGTAAATACAGTCCCCCCGCCGGGCCAAATGCCAATATGGCGTCTGGCCGTTTCAAAGCGCCCATATCCGGAAAGATAAGCGCCCGGGCAATAAAATCCCCCAGAGCCGCCCCTGTCAGCCCCAGCATATTCAGGCACACTGCATCCCAAAGGCTGCAGATGTAAAGAATGGCGCTTCCGATTGCCATAATCAGGATTCCGGCTATCAGCATGGCATTGGAAAACAATGGTCCGTTTATCATAACATTCCCCAGACGGACCACCGCCATAAGAGCGATCAAAGCCGCCTGCCCTGTATTTTTCCGTCTGTCTGTCCAGGCCGTTTCAAATATTGCGTCCGCAAGCTGCAGTACCAGCCACGCCTGCGCCGCCGAATACAACAATTCACATCCAAAATAAAATGCCCTCACTACTCCTTCCTCCAATATTCTGCCAGTTTTCCGAGTACCTTTGTTTTCTCATACCTGCTGACAGGAAGCACATTTCCATCCCGCATGGTGATGTCCAGCCTTTCGAGCGATATAATGTGCTTCATATTCGCGACCATGCCCCTGTTGACTGAAATGAAACGTTCCGGGGCAAGGCGCTGACAGACATTCCCCAAAGAATCACGTTCCTTATACAGGATACCGTTCAGACAGTGGAATATGGTATATTTCTTCTCCTTAGTCAGGTACAGGATTTGATTGACTGGTATTTTGTATCCGCTCACTTCTGTAGCTATGAAGTAGTATTCCTCCCTGTCTTCTTCCTCCTGGCAGATACGTTCCAGTATCCGGGACAGTTCCAGCCAGTAACTGTCTTTCAGAATATAGTAATACACGCCCAGCCGAATCCCTTGAAGCGCAAATCTGTCATAGGCAGTCAGCAGTATAATTCGGGCTTTAGGGTCGAAAATGCGTATTTTTTCTGCCAGTTCCAGCCCATTGATGTCCGGCATTTCTACATCCAGAAGGTACACCTCAAAGTTCCGGCACTCTCTCAGCAGAGACAGTAATGTCCTGCCGTCCCCATACCAGACTTCGGCAGGCACGCTTTTGAATGCAAGAAAAGTATCTGCCTTTTTTGCCACTGTCTCTGCGAAAATGGTATCATCGTCAACGATTGCCATACGTATCATACTGCTGTAAACCCGCTTTCATGAAAGTAGACGGCGCATGAAACGCCGTCTGTATTGTCATTATATTGTTCGACTTTAAACTTGCTAACAGCCCCACTCGTTATATATTTCATATGGTAACTGTTTCAATCCGTGAATATAAGTTACCACACAATTCATCGACAAATCACAGTCCCCTTCAGGAAGCTTCAGAATCAACTGACTTTAAGTACTTTGTAGGAAGGATCAACATAGGTTATCCCAATCTGTTCTCTTGGAAGAGCCTCAAAATAATTCTGGATATATTCTGTTATATGATTCATATCCAAATCGCTTATTTCCTCAGATGCTATGATAAATATGTACGCCATGCTTATTTCACTGCCTGTAGTCTCAAAACTCACCATGGCATCATTGACATGCTCAGAAGAATCACATAGATTTTTCCTTACCTTCGATTGTTCCAATATAAGCCTGTATTCGAAAGTTACAGGTTCTGTGATTATGTTACGGCCCCTTTCACTGGCGGCAGCAAAGAACATCGCGCCGCATAGGATAACAGCAGATAAAAGGCCTGCTAAAACAGCAGTTTTCTTTGACAAGTCCATGTGTTTCATCTTGATTAACCTCCATTACAATTGTATTTTCTGTGAAACTACCGTGAAATAATTATAATGTATTTTCATCTGCTGTACAACCAGGCAGCCTTCAATGGATGTATTTTGGCCGCGAATGGTAAAAGTTATAGTCTTCGGAAGTAATGAACGCAATTATACAGCTCATCCCGGAAGCTCCTTAAGCAGCAGATAATATTCCCGCCCATTCAACCCCACTTCCGAATCCCGGCGAAACCCCAGCTGCCTGCACAGCTCCAGGGAAGCGGCATTCCCTGTCTCCACCAGGGCCTGCACCTTCGTAAACTCCAGAGCGGCGGATGCATAGGCCAGAACGGCTCGGCATACCTCCCTGGCATAGCCCTTCCGCTGCCAGGGGACACCGATGATAAAGCCCAGCTCCGGGTCCTCGAAGCCCTCCCGGTAGGACAGCCCTGCCCGGCCGATGACGGCGCCGCTTTCCTTTTCCACCACGGTCCAGACGCCGAAGCCGTAATATGTGTATATCTTTTCAATATATTCCCGGACATACTGTTTCTCCTGCTCCACTTCCGGGTACAGGCCTTCCATGTATTTCGTAATGTCGGGATGGCTGTAAATGCGGTAGAAATCTTCCACATCCTCCGGCGTCGTCTCCCGTATCAGGCACCGCGGCGTCTCCAGAATATGCCAGGGCAGTCCCTTCAGGCGACGGTAAACCCGTTCCACATATTCCGGCTCCAGCTCCTCCGGATCCTCCACCGCGAACAGGAAGCGCGAGAAATCCTGTCCCGCATTCCCCGGGTGGAGGTAAACCAGCACTGCTTCCCCTTCGCTGCGCAGCGTTTCCGCAGTCTCCGCGTCATCCGTTATATACAGAAGGCCCTCCTGCCCGTCCGTTTTTACCTTAATCTCCTTTAAATATATCAACTTCGTGCACTTCCCTCTTTACGTTTTGACATTTTTACGTTATAATCATTGATTATATTATGAGCATAGGCCGCTCATGATAAATAGCCATCCGGCTGTATCATGCCTAGAATAAGGGCGTGATATCATGAGCAAAGCAATGTCATGACAGTTGGCCATCCGGCCGTCCCATGCCGGAAATACGGGCATGATATCATTGGCAAAGCATCGCTCATATTGGATGGCCATCCGGCCTCTTTATGCCATGGATATGGCCACATTATATCATGAATCTCATCAGAAAGGACATGTATTATGGAAAAAAATCCGATTGTCACCATCACCATGCAGAACGGGGATACGATTAAGCTTGAACTGTATCCCGAAGTCGCCCCCAACTCCGTGAACAACTTTATCAGCCTCATCAACAGGAAGTTCTACGACGGACTGATTTTTCACAGGGTTATCAGGGGCTTTATGATCCAGGGAGGCTGTCCCGATGGCACTGGCATGGGCGGTCCCGGCTACAGTATCAAGGGAGAATTCAGCCAGAACGGAGTGGCCAATGACTTAAAGCATACGGCAGGCGTGCTGTCCATGGCAAGGTCCATGCACCCCGATTCCGCAGGCTCCCAGTTCTTCATCATGCACAAAGCCGCCCCTCATCTGGACGGGCAGTACGCGGCTTTCGGCAAAGTAATCGAAGGAATGGATGTGGTGAACCGCATCGCCGAGACTTCTACCGACAGCTATTCCGACAGACCTTATGAAAATCAGGTGATGGAAAATGTTACGGTGGATACCTTCGGCGTGGAATATCCGGAACCGGAAAAGTGCTGATGGCATATGCCGAGGCATTTACACTTTGTTAACAATTCATTCAACTTTTTTTAAATGAATCATCATTTTTTATACATTTCTTCCCTGTATACTGTATTTATCAACCAAACAGAAATACAAAAACAAAAAAATGCCAGCCATAGTTACTGTTTACTAAATAACTTTTTCATAATAATGCCAGGGAACGCAAGTTTCCTGGCATCCTCCCTTTTTATGGGTTCCCTGCTTTCTAACTTTCTAAGGAATTGTAAAGAAATAAATTTGCACTTTCAGAAACGAAACACCAGTATATATGCACCTCTCCATGCGGAATCCTGCAAATTTATTTCGTGACACTTCCTTATTCTTATGGCTGAAATTGTTCCTGAAAAAGGAGGATGCCAGGAAACCTGAGGTTCCCTGGCTATAATTATGAAAAAGTTATTCAGTAACTGTGGCTTGCGTATCGCTTCTGTTGCTTCTGTTCTATATCCGTTGCTTATGAATATAGTATATCCATAAGAAATGTCTAAAGAATGATGAGAATCCAAATATTGCTTGAATGATCTGTTAACAAAATATGAACTCCGCCACAGCCTGTCCGAAGCCGAAACCTGTGTCGCAAGCCCTGCCTGCGGAAGTCCCAAGACTTACCTGCGGAAGTCTCAAGACTTACCTGCGAAAGTCGCAAGGCTTACCTGCGGAAGCCTCAGGCCTTGCCTACAGAACCGAACAACTCCATCTTCTCCTTCACGGTATCCTTGATGGCCTGAGCGCCGGGAGCCAGAAGCTTACGGGGATCAAAGCCCTTGCCCTGAAGATCCTTACCCTCTTCCACGTACTTGCGGGTAGCTGCCGCAAATGCCAGCTGACACTCGGTATTTACGTTGATCTTAGCCACGCCGAGGCTGATTGCTTTCTTGATCATGTCGGCAGGAATGCCTGTGCCGCCGTGAAGCACCAGAGGCATCTCCCCTGTAAGCTGCTGTACGGCATCCAGAGTCTCAAAGCTTAAGCCCTTCCAGTTCGCGGGATATTTGCCGTGAATGTTGCCGATGCCTGCTGCCAGGAAATCAACGCCCAGATCTGCGATAGCCTTGCACTCCTTGGGATCTGCGCACTCGCCCATGCCTACAACACCGTCTTCCTCTCCGCCGATGGAACCAACCTCAGCCTCGATGGAAATTCCCTTGCCATGTGCTGCCGCAACCAGCTCGGTAGTCTTCGCCACGTTCTCCTCGATGGGATAATGGGAACCGTCGAACATAATCGATGAGAATCCGGCCTCGATACATTTGTAGCAGTGCTCATAGGAGCCATGGTCCAGATGCAGCGCTACGGGCACATCGATGTCCAGATCCTTCAGCAGACCGTTCACCATGCCTACCACTGCGTGATAGCCGCCCATGTACTTGCCTGCGCCTTCGGATACACCCAGAATAACGGGTGATTTGCACTCCTTGGCAGTCAGCAGAATGGACTTTGTCCACTCCAGGTTGTTGATGTTGAACTGGCCTACCGCATAATGGCCTGCCTTTGCCTTCTTAAGCATTTCTGTTGCTGAAACTAGCATGATTTTAATACCTCCATTTTTTATATTTGAGCAATATCCTACCCTCATCACAGGAAGGAAGTGTCTACAAATAACTGCTACAGGTTTAAGACAATATTTACTGTATTTCAGGACTTTGGCCTGAACAGGCTGCAACAGTTCTTTTCCGGCAATTCCGGGTGAATTCACGGCAGGCTACCGCTTTTTATCTTGTTTAAACCTATGAAATCCCGCTGCTGTCTTCTTTATCCGCATTCTTTCATACTCAGGAACCGGCCTGGCAATTGCTTTCGCTTATGAGTATAAAATACAGACAGCTGCGTCTATTTATCTGGAAGGCGGTTTTTTACTCTGATGTCAATTCCCCTGCATACATTTGAGATTACTACTTTTGTATGACTGCCGCCGTATTCGCCATCCAATGTCCATGCTGCTTCTTCCTCGAATTCCAGTGTCAGCTCCGCTGTGCGGAAGGAATACATTGCACTGGTATCCATATCCCGGTTGAGCAGGGACATCATAATATTATTCAGTTCCACCGGATTTTTCGGATTTTTGATCAGCGTCACTTCAAATACGCCGTCATCCATCTTCACATTTTTACCGGTAATATTCTTAAAGCCGCCCACGGAAGTAGAGTTCGTAATCATCCCGAAGATAAAATCATCCTCCACTTCATTGTCTTCCCAGCCTGCCTTCACATGATAAGAGCGGATGGAGGACAGGCGCTTCATCCCTTCCAGCAGATACGCCATATGGCCCAGCACATTTTTGACATCCTGCGCCGTCTCATAAGACACATCCGTAAAAAGCCCGAACGCCGCAATGTAGACAAATACATCCTTCTCTTCCTCATGAGAAAAAGAGCCGATATCACAGGGAAAATTTTTTCCCTCCACAACTACTTCCGCCGCACGCAGCATATTTTTCGGAAGAGAAAGACTTCCCCCAAAATCGTTGGTGCTGCCTGCCGGTATATAGCCGATGGGAGTGTTGAAACCGCTCCGGATCATCCCTGTCACTACCTCATCCAATGTACCGTCCCCGCCGCTGCACACCACCATCTCATACGCGTCGCTGCGCCGGCTCACCGCCTCCGCGGCATCTCCGTGTTTCTGAGTAGGAACCACGGTAGTCTCATATCCGGCCCGTGCAAAAATATCCAGAATATCTGCCAGCCTGTTTTTAATAAGTGCCTTTCCGGCTTTGGGATTATACACAAAAAGCAGTTTCTTATTCATAGTCCCCGTTACTCTTCAAGTCCCTTCAGAAATGTTGTAATACCTTCAATTGCCGCATCCTCGTCCGAACCTTCTGCCGAGATTTCCAGTTCTTCACTGATGTCCATTCCCAGTGTCATCATACCCATGATGCTCTTGGCATTTACCTTCTTTCCGCCGGACTGGATATAAACAGCACTCTCATACCTGCTGGCTTTCTGGACCAGCAATGCGATGTGCCTGGCCATCTGTTCATCTTCCAGGCTGATGCTGATACTAGTCTTTTTCATTTTCGTTCCTCCTTACCTTACGTTCTTTCCTGACATTTATAATCTTATTTTTTCCGCAAGCTCACTCAGCTTGCGTAATCTATGGTTTACTCCGGATTTCCCCAGAACGGGATTAAAATACTCTCCCAGTTCCTTCAGCGGTGCGTCCGGATATTCCAAACGTATTTCAGCCATCTCGCGCAATGTATCCGGCAGATTCTGGAACCCGTAATACTTCCTGATATATTCGATATCTTCCACCTGCCTGGATGCGGCATACACGGTCTTGGCGATATTTGCCGTCTCGCAGTTCACCCGCCGGTTGACGGAATTCCGCATCTCTTTTATGATACGTAAATTTTCCATGTTCATCAGAGATACAGGAGCTTCACATACATTCAGCAAATCCACGATTGCTGCCCCTTCCTTCAGATAAACCACATGATATTTTTTCCGACGGATAATTCTGGCTTCGATATCAAAGCCTCTGATCAACTCCCGGAGCTGCTCGGCTTTCTCCTCGTTGGTACAGTCGAATTCCAGATGGTATCCCTTTGCCGGATCGCTCATGGAACCTATACTCAGAAATGCCCCTCTCAGAAAAGCCCTCTGACAGCAGGCATTTTTGATCAGAAGCGGGCTCACGGGGCTGTCCAGCTCTCCTACCTTGCGCAGCAGGCCCTGAACCTCTTCCTCCCTCAGCACAATGTCCGTATCTATATTATATGTTTTTTTCAATAATGTAAAGCCTTTTCTGGCGACAGCTTCATTTTCCGTCTGAAATCCGATGGTGAAACCGCCATTTTCATCTCTTCCGTACTGTCCGCACAGATTCATCATGGCTGCCAGTTCGGCAATCTGGCAATGTCTCGCGGGGCTTATCCGCTTCGCCAGCTCTCCTTTTACTTCACTTGAGAATGACATATGCCCTCCTCATCCGGATTTGTAAACGCTTTCTTTTTTCATCCCGCAGGGAAGCAGCCCGGCGGTTCTGTCAGGCCGGGAAGCGCCATTCTTATTTCCCCTCCTGCTTTACATCCCTGTGATAAAGCTTGATTCCATATTTTCCCCTGTCCTTCATCCGCTGATAAAGCGCATTGGCAAGGGTAACGCTCCTGTGCTTTCCTCCGGTGCAGCCGATGGCGATCACCAGGCGGTACTTGCCCTCCTTAACATAGTTTGGAATCAGGAACTGCAGCAAATCCGACATCTTCGTCATAAATTCTTCCGCTTCCGGAAACCCCATCACATATTCCTGCACTTCCCTGTCATTACCGGTTTTATATTTCAGTTCATCCACATAAAAGGGATTGGGCAGAAAACGGACATCCATCACCATGTCCGCATCCGACGGTATCCCATGCTTAAATCCAAATGACATTACTGTCACCATCAGGCTGTTGTATTCCGCATTCTCCACAAAAATGCGGTCAAGTTCTTCTTTCAGCTCCCTGGTCAGAAGGAGCGAAGTATCCATTACATAGTCCGCGTCCCGCCTGATCTTTTCAAGCACCTGCCGCTCTGCCCTGACACCGTCCTCCACCCTTCCGTCCACAGCCATGGGATGGATTCTCCTGGTTTCCTTATAGCGCTTGATCAGGACATTATCCTCCGCGTCCATGAAAAGTATCTCCAGGTTGTAACCCGCTTTCTTCAGCTTTTCCAGGATTCCCGCCACATCCTCGAAGGACTGACCGGAACGCACGTCAAGTCCCAGCGCCACCTTGCCGACCTCGCTGCCCGGCATGGATACCAGCTCCGTAAACTTTTCAATCAAAGAAACCGGAAGGTTGTCCACACAGTAAAATCCGGCATCCTCCAGCATCTTCAGGGCAGTGCTCTTCCCACCGCCGCTCATTCCCGTCACCACTACAAATCTCATATCTTCTCACACTTCCACTCATGCCGCCCCCGGAATGACCCCTGACCATCTCAACTTGCCGTAAATCCGGAAGAACGACTCCCTGACAATACCGACCTGCCGTAAATCCGGAAGAACGACTCCCTGACAATACCGACCTGCCGCAAACCCGGAAGAATGTCTCCCTGACAATACCGACCTGCCGTAAATCCGGAAGAACGACTCCCTGACAATACCGACCTGCCGCAAACACGGAAGAACGACTCCCTGACAATACCGACCTGCCGTAAACACGGAAGAACGACTCCCTGACAATACCGACCTGCCGCAAACACGGAAGAACGACTCCCTGACAATACCGACCTGCCGTAAAC
>CANDMH010000025.1 GCA_947385785.1 uncultured Lachnospiraceae bacterium | reverse complement strand
GCCGGCGTGTAATCACTGTATACGCGGCGAAGCTCCGACATCGCCTTATGAATCATGCTGACCTGAGGCCCGTTGCTGTGGGTAATCGTCAGCTGGTAATCCGCTTCCACAAGATCCGCCAGCGCCCTTGCGGTCACTCTCACCGCATCCTTCTGAGCCCCGGTGGTATAGCCAAGGGCCTCATGGCCCAGGGATACGACTGCTCTTTTTCTGCTCATACTTTTCCTCTCTAACATCCAATAATATTCCATTCCGCTTCCGCAGAATTCTTTCGGTTTTAGGAACTGTCCCAAAATAACTTGTCATATTCCTTATTTTTCATAAGGAACCCCGCCCGCGCTGTCCACAGGCACCAGTTTGCCGTGAAGGACATACCGCGCATTGTCAAAAACATATGCGCAGGTGGAAAGCAGGACGTAACGGGCATCTCCCTCCAGTTCCAGCTCTGCGTCAAAATCCGACTGTGCCTTACATTTCTCCAGCCAGGCATCCAGCTCCCCGCTGGGTCCCTGGAAAATCACATAAGTATCGGAATATGCCGACGTGGTATATCCGGCAAACAGAATAACCTTGTAATCCTGTTCCGGCGTCAGCAGCCACATGACAGGATGCTCTTCAAAATATTCCTGGTCCGCCCACTTATCCAGCGTGGCAAACATGGAGCCGTTCTTCATATGATGCCCGTATATGATCGTATTGGAATCCACAAAACCCGGCCTGTTTGCAGCCTCGATAAAAATGGAGCCTGACGCGCTGGCAGTTCCGTCGAAATTGCGCCTCAGATAATAGTCATTGTCTCCCCCCTGCACCACCGGGTAATTGATCGGCGTGTCTTCACAGTAAATCCATCCGGCCACATCCCCGCATACGGCCTGCAGCCCTTCGAAATCCACGGTGACAGGAGCCGTCTCCATTCCATCCGGCGCGCTTCCTTCTCCCTGCGGTGTCTGTGTGTCCGCCCTTTCACCGCCGCCCGCAGTGCCCTGCATCGTATATTGTGAGGCCGTACTCTCATAGAGCTGGTCGCTGACTTTATACTGATACAGAATAATGGCGATGGATATGACAGAGAAAAGAAAAACCGCCAGAAGTATCAGCATGATAATACGCCGAATCCACTTTCCCATCCGATAACCTCCCCGCATTTTATAGGAACTGCCGAAAAATTTTCCGCAGTCTGTTCCGTATGGAAATTATTATATCTGAAACCGTCCGCTTTGACAATCTTTTTCTTCCGCTTCCCCAAAACTTTGGGAAATTACTTTGCGGAATTCTTGTAGACAAACGCAAAAAATGTATTATACTATAAGAAATATGAAACAATAAACAGGCAGCAAAAAACTGCCGGAATAACCGGAAACGAGGTAAATTTATGAAAATACTGTTTTATGACACCAAAAGCTATGACCGGGAAAGCTTTGAGGCAATTGTGAAAAATTTCCCGGATATTTCCATTGAGTACACCAAGTCCGACCTGGACCCCCGGACTGCCGCCCTGGCGGAAGGCTTCGACGCCGTATGCGCCTTCGTCAGCTCCGATATCGGCACGCAGACCATGGAAATCCTGCACGACAAAAAGATTCGCCTGCTGCTGATGCGCTGCGCCGGCTTCAATAACGTGGACCTGGACACCGCGAAGAAATACGGCATCCGTATCATGCGCGTCCCCGGCTACTCCCCGGAAGCAGTGGCGGAGCACGCCATGGCCCTGGCGCTGGCCAGCAACCGCCGCCTGTACAAGGCCTATAATAAAGTGCGTGAAAACGACTTCAGCTTAAGCGGACTGATGGGCTTCAATTTCTATCAGAAGACCGCCGGCATCATCGGCACCGGCAAAATCGGCGCCGCCATGTGCCGCATCTGCCATGGCTTCGGCATGAAGGTAATCGCCTACGATGTGTATCAGAACGATTCCCTGAAGGATTTCGTGGAGTATGTGTCACTGGACCGGCTTCTTTCCGACAGTGATGTCATATCCCTTCACTGTCCTCTGATGGACGCCACCTACCATCTGGTCAACATCGATACCATCAAAAAGATGAAGGACGGCGTCATCCTGGTGAACACCTCACGGGGCGCCCTGGTGAAGACGGACGACCTGATCGAGGGAATCCGCATGCACAAGTTCGCCGGGGTAGGCCTGGATGTGTATGAGGAAGAGACCAACAATGTATTCGAGGACCGCTCCGACGAAATCCTGGAGCACTCCACCACGGCCAGGCTGCTGTCCTTCCCCAATGTCATGATTACTTCCCACCAGGGATTTTTCACCAGGGAAGCCCTGAGCGCCATCGCCTCCACCACGCTGCAGAACGCGGCAGACTACGCGGCAGGTAAGGAAAGCCCTAATGACGTATAAAAACTGCGCAGCGGTACGGACGGACGCGCGCAAACTGCCGCAATCGCAATAAAGTAAAAACAGGCCCTCCGCAGGCCTGTTTTTCTACTTAAGAACTGTCGGAAAATAACTGATGCAACCTGTTTTTCTCATCCCGTCCCGTTCACCTGACAGCTTTTCAGTCTAAATGAAATACCGTCTGCAAACCAACGCTTACAGGGCTGTTATCCGGGTTGGTCTCCATGATATCCGCCATGAAATCCCACCACTTGCGGTTGATGGCCGTATCCGCCCCTTTCGCCCACAGCTCCTCGTCCTCTATCTCGATATAGCCGAACAGCGTCAGAGTCTCCCTGTCCAGGAAGATGGTGTAATTCTTCCCTCCGTGCTCGTGAATCATGTCCTGCATCTCGGGCCAGAGCTCGTTATGCCGCTTCTCGTACTCCGCTTCCTGACCGGGGTACAGCTTCATTTTAAATCCTTTTACCATAATGGCGCCTCCTTCTTTATACTTGTCTGTATTTCTGTATTACCTGTTTCTTTTTTCTGCCTCGCATATATACTCATATACGAAAACAATTGCCAATCTGAATGTAATGAGCGAACGCTTCTGCAATGCGAATGCAGTAAGCGGCAAATAAATACGTTCACGAGTATACTTCGGCACAATTCCCGGGAAAATTCCTCCAGCAGGAACCTGCGGCATTTCAGATTCCAAATATAGCTTTATTATACATTGTGCGGACGATTATGGCAAATAAAATCTGCATCACTTCATCCTGTCAGCTATTGACTCACCAACTTATCCCGTTCCTGCGATGCCTCCCGGAACCCGGTGCAGATTCCAGAAGCATTCACATTATATAGTATTCATTACTACATAATGCAGATATATTGTCTATATTATATTGACTTTTTCTCCGCAACAACATATAATAACTTCCAGAGCAGAAGATGCCATATCTTCATATACGAATACAAGTGCGCCATGCGCGTACAGGAAGGAAGTATCCCTTGGAAAATCAACCTTTGAAGATCAAAAATAAGACAGCCCGTATCCCCATTGTGCAGGGCGGGATGGGCGTAGGCGTAAGCCGCAGCAGCCTGGCAGGAGCGGTGGCCCGAGCCGGCGGCGTGGGCATCATCTCCTCCGCCCAGATCGGCTACGACGAGCCGGATTTCGAACAGGACGTGCAGGGCGCCAATCTCCGCGCCATCGAAAAGCATGTAAGGCTTGCGAAGGAGCAGGCGGACGGGGGCCTGGTGGGCGTCAATATCATGCATGCCCTGCAGCATTACGAAGACCATGTGAAAGCGGCAGTCCGCGCGGGAGCCGACCTTGTGGTGTGCGGCGCGGGGCTTCCCGTGGAGCTGCCGGGACTGGTGGGAGACGCCGATACCGCCATCGCTCCCATCGTTTCTTCCAGGAAAGCCGCATCCCTGCTTCTGCGCATGTGGGATAAAAAATACGGAAGGACTGCGGACATGATTGTCATTGAAGGCCCCCTGGCGGGAGGGCATCTGGGCTTCTCCCCGGAACAGCTGGAGCGGACTGCGGAGTTTGACTTTGATATGGAGATTCGCGGTGTTCTGGAGGAAAAGCGGATCTATGAAGAAAAGTACGGCGTCTCCATCCCCGTGGTCCTGGGCGGCGGAATCTCCGGCCGCGCCCATGTCCGGCAGGCCATGGAGAAGGGCGTGGACGGCGTACAGGTGGCAACCCGTTTCGTGGCTACAGAGGAATGCGACGCCTCTCCTGCCTACAAGCAAGCTTATATAGAGGCCTCGGAAGAAGACGTGGTTATCATCAAAAGCCCGGTGGGCATGCCGGGCCGGGCGGTCAGGAATGCCTTCATCCGCCGGGCGGAGCTGGGGAAAATTCCCGTGGGGCGCTGCTTTCACTGCATCAAGAAATGCAGCCCGGCGCAGATACCCTATTGTATCACCCAGGCTCTGGTCAACGCGGTAAAAGGGGATCTGGAGAACGGGCTGATCTTCTGCGGCGCGAGAGTGGGGGATATCCGGGAGATCACCACGGTACCCGCGCTGATTGCGGAGCTGATGCAGGACTGAATTATTTCCGGGCAGAGTATCATTTTCCGGCAATTTCCAACCCGCAGTGTCCAGAAAAGCGCATGCAGCGCGGCCACTCCGCTGGCCACGCTGGCCAGCACAATGGCGTCGTCCGCATCATGAAGCGCCGCTATCTTTTCTTCCAGCCAGTGCTGGTTCGGATTTCCGTTTCTGGCATACATCAGAAGATCGGTGGACGAATAATTGACCTGTGAAAGATCGTCCGGCAGTCTGTAGCTGTTTGCCATGTGGAGCGGCCGCCTGACTGCGCCTGTACCCTCATCGTAATCCGTTCCTGTGTGAACCGACTGCGTTGCAATTCCATACTCCCTGTATGGGTTCTTTTTCCTGGCCATTTTCTTTTTTCCTCCTGTCTGAAGCTTTTGTATCCAATGCGTCTTTCCGGCTTCCGCCCCATACGGAAGCAATCCTTTCGCGCTTATCCCCGGCGCCGTTTATCGATTTTTTTAGCCGTCCAGGCGCCGAGCTCCTGAATGATCTGTACAATGATGACAGTCAGGAAAACGCAGCACCAGGTCACGTCCGGCTGGAAGCGCTGATGGCCGTAGCTGATGGCAATCTGCCCCAGGCCGGTTCCCCCTATGGTTGCCGCCATGGCCGAGTACCCCAGTATCGTCACCATGGATATCACCGCACCTGTGGCAAGGGAGGGCCTGGCCTCCGGAAGGAGCACCTTCCAGACAATCTGCTGATTGCCGGTACCCATGGACTGGGCCGCCTCCACCACCCCTGAATCCACTTCCTTCAGGGAACTCTCCACCATCCGCGCCACATAAGGGGTCGCGGCGATGACAAGCATGACGATCATGGCCCTGTTGCCCAGGCTCACGCCTACGATCCATTTTGCCACCGGAAGCATGGCCACCATCAATATGATAAAGGGAATGCTCCTGAAGAAATTCACCGCCAGCCCAAGCACCCGGTTCAGCCAGGGAATGGGGCGTATCCCCTCTCCGGACGTCACGCTCAGGACGACGCCCAGGGGAAGCCCGATGATGTACGCAATCAGCGACGACAACGTTGTCATATAAATTGTCTCCCAAACCCCCTTCAGAATAATGCCGTTTTCCCACAGCTTGATTAACATTTCGGAAAACATCGCTTACACCTCCTCGCACCACTCCACAGGGCTCTTTTTCAGCCATGCCAGAATCCTGTCCGCCTCATGCTCTTCGGCGGGCAGGCCGATAATCATATGGCCGTACATTTCTCCGCCCAGCTCCTTTGTGTCCGCATAGAGAATGTTTACGGGCGCCTGGCAGTCCAGGACCATCCGGGAGATCAAAGGCTCCCGCGAATACGCCGAATGGAATGTGAGCCTGACCCGGCGCCCCCCGTATATCTCGCAGCCCTTCTTTTTCTCCGGCAGGATCAGCTCCTTCGCAATATCAGAGCGGGGATTGATCAAAACCTCACTGACCCTGCCTTCCTCGGCAATCCTGCTCTGGCCAAGGACCGCGACCCTGTCGCAGATCTGCTCGATCACCCGCATTTCATGGGTGATCAGGATAATCGTCACCCCAAGGGACTGGTTGATTTTCTTCAGCAGCTCCAGAATAGACCTGGTGGTATTGGGATCCAGGGCGGATGTGGCCTCGTCGCAGAGAAGGTATCTGGGATTGGTGGCCAACGCCCGGGCAATGGCCACCCGCTGCTTCTGGCCGCCGGAAAGCTGGGCGGGATAGAATCCCGCCCTGTCCGAAAGCCCCACCAGTTCCAGCAGTTCCATGGCCCGCCTCCCCGCTTCCTGCCCCTTTACACCGGACACTTCCAGGGGAAATGTGACATTCCGCAGTACGGAACGCTGTTCCAGCAGGTTGAAATTCTGAAAAATCATCCCGATGGACCTGCGGAGCCGAAGCAGCTTCCTCCTGTCCATCCCCGTAATCTCATTCCCGTCTACGAAGACCTGCCCGGCCGTGGGCCTTTCCAGAAGGTTGATGCATCGCACCAAAGTACTTTTTCCTGCGCCTGACAGCCCGATGATCCCATATATTTCGCCGTCCTGTATGGATATGCTGATATCCTCCAGGGCGACGATTTCGCTGTCTGCGGTTTTATAAGTCTTGCCGACATGCCGAAGTTCAATCATAATGCCTTCCTTTCGCAGGGGGTTCCCTCCTTTTTACTGAATCGCCACGATTCCCGCGCCTGTCTTGGCATTATACTGGTCTATGGCCCCATCCTGCAGCGCTTTCACCAATGCCTGCACTGCCTGGCTGTCCTCGTCTCCCCGGCGCACCGCGATGACATTTGCATAGGTCTGGGCAGCATCGCCGGAGGCGTCCTCGATTGCCAGGGCGTCCGTGGTCTTAAAGCCCGCACCCAGAGCGTAATTATAATTGATGACAGCCGCAGTCCCTTCGGCGCTGTTTTTCAGCAGGGTGGGAACCGTATCCGCCTGGGCGGCCTGAATCTGATAGCCCTTATCGTCCACAATGTCCAGAATCGTGACGCCCTCCTCCACGGAAGCGTCCTCCGGCAGCTCCACCAGCCCCTCCTGGGCCAGCAGGAGCAATGCCCTGGTCTGGTTGGAGTCGTCGTCCGGCACTATGATCGTCGCGCCCTGGGGCAATTCCTTCAAATCAGTCACACTGCTGCTGTAGATTCCAAAGGGCTCATAGTGAATCAGTCCCGCAGAAACAAGATCTGTCCCGTTGGATTCGTTAAAGCTGTTCAGATAGGGCGTATGCTGAAAATAATTTGCGTCCAGCGTCCCGTCCTGGAGCGCGGTATTGGGAAGCACATAGTCGTCATAAATCACAATCTCCAGGTTGATTCCCTGCTGAGCCAGGATCGGCTTCACGATTTCCAGAAGCTCCGCGTGAGGGGTGGAGCTGGCTCCCACCGTAAACGTCGTATCGGCCGCCTGGGCGGAAGCATCGTCGGCCTGACTGGACGCTTCTGCCTGACCTGACGCTTCTGCCTGGCCGGAGTCATCCCCTGCCTGGCCTGACGCGTCTGCCTGGCCGGAGTCACCCCCTGCCTGGGCCGGAACTCCGCCTTCTACTACAAGTTCTTCTTCATATTCCAGGCCATAGGTATCCGCAAGGGTCTCCTCATAATCCTTATGGAAGAAATTCTCGGCTCCAAGGGCCTTAATCTCCTCATTGATCCAGTTCAGAAGCGTCTCGTTCCCCTTGGAAACCGCGGGCGCAATGGTATCCTGGCTGCCAAGGGAGGGAATGCCTACGGTGTAGCCCGGATTCTGGAGCGCATAGGCGATCACTTCCGTGTTGTCATTGGCCCATGCCGCGCCGTTCCCGTTCTCCAGCGCGTTCTTCGCGTTGGCGTAGGTGTCGTATTTCTGAAGCTTAATCTCGGGGTTGTTTTCAATCAGGTAAGCCTCGGCGGTGGTGCCGGAGATTACAATCACCTCATCCCCGGCCTCCAGCTGGGAAAGGTCGGTGATAACCCTGCTGTCCGGGGAGACCACGCCCAGTGCCACATTCATATAAGGCAGCGCGAAGTCCACCTTCTCCGCCCGTTCGGCAGTGACCGTGAAATTGGCCAGAATAATGTCCACCTTTCCGGTCTCCAGATACTCTACACGGTTGGCCGCCTCGGTGGACACATAGTTGATCTCCACCCCCAGGTCCTGGCCCAGCCGCCGGGCAAAATACACATCATAGCCCTGATATTCTCCGTTCTCGTCCACATATCCGAAGGGATTCTTGTCGGAGAACACGCCTATATTAATCTTACCGCTTTCCCTGATCTCATCCAGGGTACGGTATACTGCGTCAGAGCCCCCATCCCCGCTCTTGGAAGACTCCGCGCCGGATTCTTTGCCGCCAGCCGCTTCCGATCCCGATGCTTCCCCGCCGGTCTCCACCCTGTTGCCGCAGGCCGCCAGCGCAAGCACAAGCGCGAAAGCCAGCAGCGTCACCAAAAATGTTCTTATCCTTTTCATAATTTCTCCTCCCCGGGCCTTATGCCCGATTTTGATTTGTTTTTTCGTTCAAAAGTAAATGTTTTTAAAAATTTCTCCGCGCGCTCTGTCTTCGGCGCGTCAAAGAATGTCTCCGGCGGCCCTTCCTCGCATATCCTGCCCTGATCCAGAAAGATGATCCTGTCGGCCACCGCCCTGGCAAACTGCATCTCATGGGTCACCACAAGCATGGTCCTGCCCTGATCGGCCAGATCCAGGATTACCTCCAGAACCTCCCGCACCATCTCCGGATCCAGGGCCGCCGTCACCTCATCGAACAGCAGCAGTTCCGGATGCATGCACAATGCCCTTACAATGGCCACCCGCTGCTTCTGTCCCCCGGAAAGCTGCCTGGGATAGCTCTCCGCCCTGTTTTCCAGGCCTACCCGCCCCAGCAGGGCCATGGCCTCCTCCTTCACCTCCCTCCGCGCTCTTTTCTGGGCTTTTACCGGGGCCAGGAGGATATTGTCCAGCACGTTCATATGTGGAAACAGTTCATAGTTCTGGAACACCATTCCGACTTTCTGCCGCAGTTGCTGCAGGTTCCTGCTTTTTTGGGAAATCGGTTCGCCGTGCAGCCTGATCTGCCCTCCCTGGATGTCCTCCAGGGCGTTGACGCATCGAAGCAGTGTGCTCTTCCCGCATCCGCTGGGGCCGATGACCACGATCACCTCCCCCTCATGAACAGTCAGGCTCAGGTCGTCGATAACCGTCTGGCCGTCATATTGTTTGCGCAGATGCGATATTTCCAAAACCTCCCTCTCCAAAGCGCTCACCTCCATCGCCTCTCAAGTTTCTTCGCCGCCAGGCTCACAGGCCAGCAGGCGCAAAAGTAAATCACAAATACAGCCAGGTAGACTCCGAACGCCGCGTTGGGGCTGCTCATACGGTTTGCCTCTATGATCTGCTGCGCCACCTTCAGGACCTCCACCACCCCGATCATCAGCACCAGGCTTGTGGTCTTGATCATTCTGGTGACCAGGTTGATGGCCGGCGGCAGGAGCCTGCGCACTGCCTGGGGCAAAATGACATAGCGGTATATCTGCTTTTCCCAAAGCCCCAGCGCCTCTGCGCTCTCATACTGATGGACGGGAATGCTGTTCAGCGCCCCCCTGACCAGGTCGCTCATTTCCGCCGTGCCCCACAGGGAAAAGACAATGACCGCGGCGGTCTCCCCTGACAAATCCCAGCCGAAGGACCTGGTCGTCCCGAAATATACGAGAAACAGCAATACCAGCTGGGGCATGATACGTATGAACTCCAGATAAAGGCGCATGATAACCTTTGGCAGCCCTTTCTCCTTCCGCCTGACCATGCCAAGCAGCGTGCCCAGCCCGATGCTGATCAGCACCGAGACCAGGCTGATTCTCAATGCGATCCCCAGTCCGCCCAGGAGCCTTATCAGATTTTTTCCCTTCCACAGAACCTCAAGTCCCAAATCCGGCATAGCGCGCTCTCCTTTCCAGGATGCTTCCCAGGACAGAGACCGGCAGGAGGATCAGAAGATAGAAGATCACCAGCAGGAAAAGGCTTTCTGTGGTATTATAATAAATTCCGATCAGGTCCTTTGCCGTGAACATCAGGTCCATCAGGCTGACGGCCGAAAAGACGCTGGTCTCTTTCAGGAGGAAGATCACATTTGCCACAAAAGCGGGCATGCTGACCGCCAGCGCCTGGGGCAGGATCACATACCAGATGGTCTGTACCTTGTTAAGCCCAAGGCTGCAGGCGCTCTCCTCCTGGATGGCATCCACGGCCTCGATTCCGCTTCGGAAGGTCTCGGCCATGTAGCCTCCGCCGAGAAACGCCAGCCCTGCCATCCCGCAGGCTTTCGCGTCGGTGCGTATCCCGATTTTGGGAAGCCCGTAATAAATGAAAAAAAGCTGTATCAGCAGCGGCGTGTTGCGGCTCAGCTCCACGTAGGCGGAGACGATCCGTCCGAGAACCGGCACACGATAGTATCCAATCATCCCGCAGACCAGCCCTGTCCCTATGGCGGCGGCAATCCCGGCAATTCCGATTTTGACCGTAAGCGCCGCCGCTTCCTGATACAAGGGAATGTATTCCGCAATGAATTTCCAGTCCATATCGCCTCCTCTTCTCCGTTTCTTCCGGGTACCCGTGTGCATAAAAATACCGGGGTCTGTTAATAAACTCCCGGCAAATGGCATACAGAATGCTGTACAGCGTACTAACACCGCAATCTATCGGGGCGTGCGCAGCCGGACGCCTCGGCCATTTGATATGCCCGGGAGTACATCATTCGACAACACATGACAATGCTCTGATCTGAATATGTCCTTTTCATCATCATCCATACCTCCTTCGCTTAAGATGGATTTATATTACCACCCTATGGCCCGCCTGTAAATTTGATTGTTTTTATCGTTGGTGATAACCTTTTCTTATCACCGCCTTATTCCGTTTACGATACCCCGAATACGGTATCCCATATCCAGTCCGTCAGTCTCTTCCTGCGACAGCCCCTTCCGGCCGAGCTCTGCAGATGCCCGTCATCCGGCTCTACAGCTCTTTGTATTTCAGAAGCTCCTCGATGTAAGCCCTGCCATACACCGACATAGCGCTTCCTTTTCTGGTTATATATCCGATGACAAGGGGATCCTCTTCCTTCAGCTTGATGGAGACCAGCCCCTGCAGGATGGCTTCCTCCCCCGCCAGCATTCCCGAACCGATGGCATACCCCCCAAGCTCCGCTATGATCTCCATGCTCGTGGCCCTGTCGTCGGATTTGATCATTTTGTCAAAGGGATAATCCGCCATGGCCTCTTCTGTGAGATAAAAGCTGCTGTCGTCGCTCTGGTCAAAGGATACACAGGGATAATCCCGCAGCTCCTCCAGGGATATTTCCTTCCTGCCCGCAAATTCGTGATCTGTCCAGACATATACATAAGTCTCCCTCCGCATCAGAGGAGTGAACTCCAGCTGATACTCCCTGAAAAGCTTCCGTATGACGCCCTCACCTGCGCCGGAGAAAGATACAATCCCCACCTCGCTTTTGAGATTTCCCACATCCTCCAGAACTTCCTTTGTCCTGGTCTCATGGATTGAGAAAATATATTTCTCCGGATCGTTTTTACGGATTACCTGTGTGAAAGCCTTAATTGCAAAATTATAGTGCTGTGTGGAAACAGAAAAACGTTCCCTGCCGTCATCCTTCGACAGATATCTTTCCTCGAGAATCTCAAACTGCGCTGCCGCCTTTTTTGCGTAGACCAGGAATTCCCTGCCCGCGTCCGTCAGCGAGATTCCCTTATTGGTCCTCTCGAAAATCAGGATTCCCAGCTCTTCCTCCAACTCCCGTATACCGGCGGAAACCGCCGGCTGTGATACAAATAACTTCGCCGCAGCCTCCCGCATGGACGCGGAAGACGCAACCTGGAGCACATATTTAATCTGATTCATGTTCATAATCATTCTCCCTGCCCGCCCCTGCGGGTACCATTCGCCTGTAAGGAATGTCCTTCCACTGTCTGTATTCCCTGGGAATTGTCGGAAAACAGCCGATAAATCTTCTTCCGGAAAAAGCAGACACTTCCTTAGTATTGTAACCTGCCCGGCAGACTATTTCAATAGAAGAAAGCCGGTCCTGATCTTCTTTACGTATCCCAACTTTCGTATTATACTATTTATACTGCACATCGATAAAATTCACGGTAAACTGCAACAAAGCCAATATTACTATATTGGCTTAGGAATTGTCTGAAACTAAATTTGCACTTTCAGGAGTAAAACACCAGTATATATGCGACTTTCCGTGCGGAATCCTGCAAATTTATTTCGTGACGCTTCCTTAAGACCGCCGGCTGTATATACTCCCCGCAGACAGATTCGTAAATTCCGGCGTCTTGAGTATATATCCGGAAACACCTCTCCCGGCAAAGGATACTCACGTTTAAAGCTTCTGCGGGACAGAATATATAAAAGAAGGCGCGCTGCCGCACAGAGCAGGCCGCCTCAGGAAAGGAAAAACAACATGGCCGCCATAACCGTCATCCACGAAAAATATATGAAGGAAGCCCTGAAGCAGGCGAAAAAAGCTTACGCCCTGGGCGAGGTTCCCATCGGCTGCGTCATCGTCCACCAGGGAAAAATCATCGGCAGAGGCTACAACCGGCGCAATACGGATAAAAACACCCTGGCTCACGCGGAAATCACAGCCATCCGGAAAGCCAGCAAAATCATCGGCGACTGGCGTCTGGAGGAATGCACCATCTACATCACCCTGGAGCCCTGCCAGATGTGCGCCGGCGCCATCATCCAGGCACGCATACCTGAGGTGGTCATGGGCTGCATGAATCCCAAAGCAGGCTGCGGCGGTTCCCTGTTGAACATTCTGGAGGATGCCCGTTTCAACCATCAGGCCGTGGTAACCAGAGGCATCCTGGAGCAGGAATGCTCGGAGTTGCTGAAGCTCTTTTTCTCGCAGCTGCGGGAGCGGAACAAGCTGGAGAAAAAAACACTTGCAAAATCAAAATCAATATGATATCATTTTAATATCAAGCAAACTATGGAAAACGACTTTGTTTCCTGTACCCGAATTTGGAAATGCTGTCAACCGTGCAATATATGCAGCATGTGCAGCATGTGCAGCGCACCCGGGTACAGCCGGAACTGCCGTTTCCTGTCACAGTCACCGGGAAGTGTCTGCAAACTACAGGAATCGCTTCACGAACCCTGTAGTCCAGGAGAAACAGTTGATATGAGTTGTATCAGTTATTTCCCGACAATTCCCAGACAGAAGAAAGCGAGGCACTCTCTATGAACGAAAAAGTATTAAACGGAAAAAAGAACGGTATGTCCGTACTGCTGCTGATCCTTCTGGCCTATATCATCGGCGTGGCCATGATCATCCTCTCCGGAATCAGCCTGAACCAGGCCCCCGGCGCCATGAACATCACCGGACTTGTCATCGGCATCCTGATCGTCTCCTTCGGCTGGATCTTCCTCCTGGGCCTGAAGGTTTTAAAGCCCCAGGAAGCCCTGGTGCTGACCCTGTTCGGAAAGTACGTGGGTACCTTAAAAGAAAACGGCTTCTACTATGTCAATCCCTTCTGCGTGGGCGTGAATCCTGCTGCCAGGACCAGACTGAGCCAGAGCGGGGATGTGTCGGAACCCGGCAGCGGGCTGACGGCCCTTGTCAACGGGGTTCAGAGTGCCAATGCCATAACCGGCGACTACAGCAGCAAGAAGCTCTCCCTGAAAATCATGACCCTCAACAACAGCCGCCAGAAAATCAACGACTGCCTGGGCAACCCCGTGGAAATCGGAATTGCCGTCACCTGGCGGATTGTTGATACGGCGAAAGCGGTTTTCAATGTAGACAATTACAAGGAATTCCTCTCCCTCCAGTGCGACAGCGCCCTCAGACACGTGGTCCGCATCTACCCTTACGATGTGGCGGCCAATGTGGACACTACCGGAAACGGTGTTGCGGATGAGGGGAGCCTGCGGGGTTCCAGCGAGGTAGTCGCTCTGCGGATCAAAGACGAGATTCAGGCCCGTGTAAAGGAAGCCGGAATCGAAATCGTGGAGGCCAGAATCACCTACCTTGCCTATGCCCCGGAAATCGCCGCGGTCATGCTGCAGCGCCAGCAGGCTTCCGCCATCATCGACGCCCGCAAGATGATTGTGGACGGCGCGGTGGGAATGGTTGAAATGGCTCTGGAACGCCTGAACCAGAACGATGTGGTACATTTGGATGAAGAACGCAAGGCTGCCATGGTCTCCAATCTGCTGGTGGTATTATGCGGAAACCATGACGCACAGCCTGTAGTCAATTCAGGGAGTTTATATTAATATGGCTGATAGCAAGAAACAGGTACCCTTGAGGCTGTCCCCCAGGCTGTATGACGCCATTGCCGCCTGGGCGGAGGACGATTTCCGCTCAGTCAACGGCCAGATTGAATATCTGCTGACGGAGTGCGTCAGGCAGCGTAAGAAAAACGGGAAATATGTCCCGGATGAACTGGATGTCCCTCCGAAGCTGGATCTTTAAAAATTGCCGGGAAACATTTGCTTTCACACAGTAAACCTCCATGCAAAAAGCCTGCAGGGCAGGCTTAGCCTATAGGACAGGCCTGGCCGCACCACCATGCATGAAAGTCTGGAGGTTTACTGTAGATGCACACAAACCCGCAAGAGAAGCGGGTTTGGCGCACAGCAGTCTCAGGATTTCGTGCAAAAGAGCACGAAACACCTCGCGGTGCCGCAGAGTCCGGTTTGAAGACTTTCACAGTAAACCTCCATGCAAAAAGCCTGCAGGGCAAATTTAAAAATGTCTGAAAAATTATTGACAAACAATAATTTTCCTGTTATCATAACTCCAAAATTATCGCAAAACAATAATTCCGGAGGAAACAATATGAAGTACATCACATTTCCCTGGGCACAGCTGGGAGCTGCGCTGCGCAGTCTCTCCCTGTCCGGCTCCGACGGCAATGCGGCGGCATGGATCCTGTTTTTACTCATCGGCGCCCTTCCTATGGCGGCGGCAGCCATCCTGTACCTCCGCCATCGCAGCTGTAAAGCCGACCTCCTGCTGGCAGCGCTGTCACTGATGCTCTATGTCAGCATCTGGTTTTATACCAATCCATCCTATATGGACGTTTCTCTGTCCCCCTTACCCATGGGAGAATTTTCCGGATATCCCCTGGGGGCAGTTCTCTACGGCCTCCTGCTGACCTGGATACTGCTGCGCTGCACAACCCGCTACGAGAAAGCGGAATACCGTAAACTGATGTCCGGTTTCAGATTTCTTCTTTATGCCTATATCCTTGTTCTGGCAGCAGGAACGCTGCTGCAGGGCGGCGCCCAGTTTGTTGCATCCTGCCAGGCTCTGGGGGAAAACAATTCCGGAGCCAGCGATCTGGAGCTGAATATCAGCACCTTTTTCCTGATCCTTCAGGCCGTCATCAGACTGCTGCCCAAAATGGCAGAACTGATATTGCTGATCATGGGATCCGGTTTCCTCCGCAGCTTTGAACGGGCTGCCTTCAGCCAGGATACCCTAACCCGGCTGGAAAGGCTGCGCACCGCAAGCGGACGGCTCCTGGCGCTGATTCTGATATCCAATGCAGGCATCGGTATCCTTCAGCTTATCTTTGCCAGGTTCCTTTTGAGCAGCTCCCACATCATTGTCTTCCCGCTGACAGAGATTCTCGTGGTGCTGGGAATCCGGATGCTGAGCCTGCTGTACCTGGAGAGCAAACGGCTGAAAGAGGACAATGACATGTTTATATGACGCCAATAAAAGGAAGAAAATAAAATGGCAATCAGAATCTATCTGGATGAAATCCTGAAAGAACGCCGCATGACCTCCAAAGAACTGTGCCGCCTGGTAAATATCACAGAAGCAAACCTGTCCATCCTGCGCAGCGGCAAGGCAAAGGGCGTGCGTTTCGGCACCATCAATAAAATCTGCTACTACCTGCAGTGCGATGTGGGAGATATCCTTAAATTTGACGGCAGACTGGACGAAGATGAGGAATAATACATAACATAATACACATACGGTTCCATAACATACCTCAGTATGTACGCCATGATTTCCCCAAATTCCTGATATATCCGGCTTTCTGAGGATTGGGATACCTGACAGAAATCGTTACAGTGTAAATCGGGATATGTGGTAATGCAGCCTGAAAGCACCATAAATGCAGCATTCCTGTTTGGTCAAAATCAAAAACAGCATAGTTTCTGACTGACGCTGAATATTAGAAAGAAGGTCATCATAGAAAATGAATAACACACCGTCATATATTCCAGATAATAATGAAATATTGAGCTCGGAGACCGCGAAGGTACCTGGAACAAAACCTTTTGATTCAGCAACAGAACCCGGACAGCAGCATCGGGATAAGCCGGATGAACCTGTCAAAACACAAAATACGGTATCATCCCCGGCAACCCCAAACTCAGAAAGCGGAAAAAACGGAAAAGAAAACCCCCGCGGGTATCTGCCTGCCGCATTTCTTTCCGCCGCAGTACTCCTCCTGCTGGGCGGCGGCCTCCTTGCCCGCGCAGGCGTCCCTCTCGCCCTGGCGGAAACCCGGACAGGAGAAGACAGGCTGGCCGGCATATTTGTCACAGAAAAGTATATCGAGCCGGGCACGCCTGAGATAGACGTCAACGCCCTGGGAGAAATCGTCATAAAAGAGCAGGAACCTGCCAGAATTTACGGCACGATTAACGAAGACGACCTCAGTATACCTGTCACCTTTCCCGGGCTGGAAGGCTTCGGCATCTACAATCTGCAGCTTCAGGACGAAGCATCGCAGATTCCTTCCGGCTTTTACACCTGTGACGACATTTTTACCGACATGCACCTCACCGCTTCCGATGACGAGGAACATGCGGAAGCGTCTTTATATGTCCGCGCAGGCAGCCCCTGCAGCTACTACTTCAATCCTGTCTACCAACAGGCGGACGGCACCCTGTATCTGCTGCCCGGAAGCGGCATTACCTCGGATTCCCTGAACGGAGCATCCTGGTCCCAAAGCATTGCCCAGTCCAGAAGCACCAGCTTTGGCGGAACGGAAGAAACGGAGAGTTATCGTTTTACCGTTAACATTATTTCGGCGGATGTCCCCGCAGACACAGAGCTTATTTTTATGGAGCAGGATAACCAGGTTCTGCGGCGCCTGTCCGGCCAGGAGCTGGAGCTGCTTTTTCAGCAAGATACGCCCGGGCTGGAACTTCCGGCAGACGTTTCCTACCTGATCCTTCGGCAGACAAAAGACGGAACCGAAGAATATACCCACACGCTCTTCGACCGCGGAGCAGAATCCCTGGAATATATGGTCCCTGCAGACGACAGCTGCCTGCATCCCCGCAGCCTGCCGCTAATCTGGGAATGATCAACCTGCAAATCCGAAGGAAAGGACCTTTCTGAATACCGCGAGATATTCCGGGAACATGGCGGTAAAATTACCGTCATACGGAACCGCCCAGAGGAACGCTGCCTTCAAAACCGTGCCGTATGCCAGCAGAGCCAGCAGAAATCCATACCGTTTTTTCCGCTCTCCGGCAGTCTGATAGAAAATGCCAAAGGACAGATACGATAATATGCCTGCCAGCCAATAAACGTCCATCCTGTAACGCTCTATCAGAAAGGGCGACATCAGTATGTCCATAAGACAGATGATAACGGGAACACAAATCAGCAATGCCATAAAGGGGCGCAGCCCCCGCTCTTTCAAAAAGCGCTGTGTTTCCGTCCTGAACAGGAAGATAACGGCAAGTATGCAGCCCGGGAAATTCATCAGGACTGAGCTGAACGAAAAATAAGGAAAAGTTTCCCCAAGAGGAATAAACGAAAAAAAGTACTCTATAATCCCATTAACCGTTTTAATGACGTGAAATCGGGAAAACATACTTGTATACCGGCTCTGGTCTGCCAAAGTCAGCTGATAGCTCTGTCCGAATTCAAAGGGATTTTCAAAACGGACATAATTATATGTCATCAGAAGCGCCCCAATCACTATATAGGGAAGCATCACAGCCGCGACCTGCCCCAGAAGCTTCCGGCTGTATTTTCTCTTTTTCAGATAGCTTACAAACATCGGAACCGCCAGAAGGTTCGCCAGGGCCACCGGCGGCCTGCAGCCAAAGGCCAGCGCGCCGCACAGGCTGCCCAGTATGCCGAACCGGACCGCCTGCCTATCGTCTGTGCTGTTCCAAACCGCTTTTGCGAAAAAGAACAGGCTCCATATCTCCATACACAGCGCCGATGTGACTGCGGTGCAATACAGTGCCGGCGCGTCTGCGGCATACCAGACGCTCATCACGGAAAAGCAGACAGCCAGCGGAAAATAAACCGCCCATGTCAGCGCGGGGAAGAATTTTCTGGCCAGCAAAAGAAAAAGCTGAAATACCCCCAGTATGAAAAATGCCGTAAATACCTGCGTGGCATGATAAGTCGCCAAGACAGTGCCCGTAATCATCCGAAACGGAAGAAACAGCGCAAAAACAGGAACCACACCAAAATACATGTAATAACGTCCATTGTAAAAGGCATGGTCCCAGTGATATGCCACTCCCAGCTGAGTCCTCATATTCGCGTCATATGGATTTTCCATCTCTGTCAGCTTCGGGTCAATGTCGTCATAGGGAATGTATGTGTGCCCATCCAGAATCGCTTCCGCCATCAGCTCATATTGATTTCTGTGCTCGGGATTCTCCCCGTTCCAGACCGGGCTCAGCGACATCGGCAGTACGCAGATCAAAATCGTGGCAAGCGCTGCCATATAAAAAATCACTTTTTCCCGCCGGTTCATTGTTTCGACTGTCAAAGCTGCCAGTTTTGCCCCTGGCCGCACAGCGCATACGGCCAAAAGGGCAATTCCCCAAAATACACAGCCTGCAAAAAAATATATCATACTCTCACCGCTGCCCACCAGACACTTCCTTACTCAGGCAAAAATACATTAATATTGCCATAAGCTCGTAACAGTTATCTGCCGACATTTCCCTACTCAATATAGGTAGGCGCGTTCTTCGGGCTTCTTCCTTTGATTACATTATGATAATAAGAATAGGTCATGGGCGCGTCCTTCTTCAGGATATCCGCATCCAGTACCCTGCCTAAAAATACGGTATGGGTGGACGTCTCCATCTTATCCACTACCTCGCAGGTAATATAGGCGCAGGCGTCGGATACCACCGGAAGATACCCCTTTACAGTGTGCTCCACCTCGTCGAACTTATTGCAGTCCTTCCCGCTCTTGAAACCAAAGGTACCGATGATGCCCGGGCTGGAATGCTCCCCCAGAATGGAAATGGCGAACTTCCCCGTATCCTGGATGCACTGGTTTGTGTAATTGTCATGGTTGATGCTTACGGCAATGGTTGCGGGACTGGAGGTAATCTGCATGGCACTGTTCGCCGTACAGCCGGTAGCTCTCCCCTTGTCCCATGTGCTGATGACATATACTCCGTAAGATAGTTGATGAAATGCGCTCTTATTCATATGCTGCTCTCCTTTTCAAAAAATCGGAAATATGACTGTATCTATATGGGATATTTTGCGGAAAGCCGGGGGCATGCAATCCCCATATACCGACTACAGTCCCGTGTCCTGGTTCAATCGTGAAGAATCACATTCATGGCAGCTTCATCATTTGTACAAGGCTGTCCTTTCTCTCTGCCCTGAATATAATACTTTACTTAGAAATTATACCACATCCGCTGCCGGTTTAGGAGACATTTTACAAAATATTTTCCATCCTTCAGCCGGCAATATAATGCTGGGCCTGCGCATTCCACAATTCATAATACATTCCTCCCGCATCCGCCACCAGTTCGTCATGTCTGCCCCGCTGTACCAGCTTCCCCCTATGAAAGACGGCAATATCATCGCAGAATCTGCAGGAAGACAACCTGTGGCTGATATAAATCGCAGTCTTATCGCCGATAATCTCATTGAACCTGATATACATCTCATATTCCGCGATGGGGTCAAGGGCGGCGGCAGGCTCGTCCAGGATAATAATGGGGGCATCCTTGTACAAAGCCCTTGCCAGTGCAATCTTCTGCGCCTCTCCTCCGGAAATCTCCACACCCGTTTCCTCGAAATCCCTGTACAGACAGGTATGGATACCGGAAGGCATCCCGGCAAGCCTTTCCCCGAATCCTGCCCGCTCCAGGCATTCCGCCGCCCTGTCCGGCTCCGCGTCCAGCCGGGCCGCCACATTCTGCGCCAGCGAAAAGGAAAACAGCTTATAGTCCTGAAACACCACGGAAAACAGCTTCCTGTATTCATCCATTCCGTAATCCCTGATATCCACTCCGTCCAGCAGGATACTGCCCTCGGTGGGTTCATAGAGACGACAGAGCAGCTTGATGAAAGTGGTCTTGCCGCTGCCGTTCCTCCCCACAACCGCCAGACGCTCTCCCGCATGGAATTTCATGGAAAGATGCCGCAGCGCCCAGTTCTCCGCAACGGGATAGCGGAAGGACACATCCCGGAATTCCACCTCGTGCCCCACAGACTGAAACGTTTCCGCCATCCTTCCGCCCTGACCTTCTTTCGCCCTTCTTCTACCCTGCCCGGCAGGCCGCTCTTCTTCCGCCATCCTTCTTCCCTGCCCGGCAGGCCGCTCTTCTTCCGCCATCCTTCTTCCCTGCCCGGCAGGCCGCTCTTCTTTCGCCTCTTTGCTTCCGGGGTTACACGGTATCACATTTTTTTCTTTGTTTTTTAACGTTTTTTCTGTACTCACCGGCGTATCCAGAAATTCAAAATATACCCGCATGGCGTCATTGTTCGTCCGCAGCCGTGTCAATGCCATCACAAAGCCCGTAAAGCCATCCGTAAACCTGCTGATACTTCCGATATACAGCACCAGCTCCCCCACGCCGATCATGCCGGCAAGGGCCCGCAGCCCCACGAACAGACAGACAAAAGTACTCAGTGCCACGGTGGAAAACGCAACGGCCCCTGAGTACTTCGCCTCGTTCCGCACCTGTCCCTGCACCATTTTCACCCCTGCGTCAAACACCACTTCCGTTTCTTCCTGCAGCAGCCCCTTCTGGTTATAAATCCGCACATCCTTTCCGGTATGGTAAGTCATGATATGATTTTCCAGATAATACATGTAAATCCGGTTGGCATCCGTGGCCTGACGCATCAGAACATGGCTTTTCTCCATCATCTTCCTGCCGAAACTCATTCCCGCAAAGGCATTGACGAAGACTGCTGCCGCCAGCAGCACGGCCGCCGCGGGAGACACCGCGAAAGCCAGAATCCCCGATGCCTCTCCCTGAAAACGGGCCGTAAAGAGGGTCAACACAAAGGAAACGGAAAATACCAGCGTGAACACTCTATCCGCCATTTCCTGAAACTGATACAACACATTTCCGATTCCCTCGCCGCCTGTATTGGAAAAATCCTCTATCTGCTGCCGAAGCCGATGAATCCTGGCGGACTCCACATCCGCATAGTCCATCTCCATCATTTTGCTGCTGAGCACCATTTCGCACTTTTCCCAGAATCGGGACCACCGGTAATTCACATTGTGCCGAAACAGGCTGCCAAGCAGATGTACCAGCAGCGCAGCCGTAACAGTGATCGCCGACAGG
Source organism: uncultured Lachnospiraceae bacterium (assembly GCA_947385785.1). Classification (GTDB taxonomy): domain Bacteria; phylum Bacillota; class Clostridia; order Lachnospirales; family Lachnospiraceae; genus Acetatifactor. The sequence continues at coordinate 4,737 of CANDMH010000025.1, read as the reverse complement.
AAAAGCAGCTGCTTCAACTCCATTTTTGCCTCGATTCCGTTGATAATCTCCGCCGACATGTACATCGTAATAAAAGGGGATACCGATGCAAATGCGGCCTGCAGCAGCATCATGCCCAGTATTCCGGCGGATATTTTATGTATGAGCTTCAATGATCTTATGATTATTCTTATGTCTTCTTTCCACTTTTTCATATTCCTTCCGGCTCCTTCCGTTTTATTCGCCCTGTTCCCCTGCGGCCTCCGCAGCCTGTTATCTTCTTCAATCATTTCCAGACACTTCCTTATTCAGTGCCCGGCACCGCGCCCTGCATCCGCCTGTATATCGGGCATCTGCAGTACTACGATTTCGCAACCCTCCCTGCCCCGGCCTTCTGCGGCACTACAATTCCGCAGCCCTACCAGACCCGGCCATCTGCAGTATTACGCTTCCGCCTCTCCCAGGCCCGGCCTTCTGCGGCACTACGATTCCGCAGCCCTACCAGACCCGGCCTTCTGCGGTATTACGCTTCCGCCTCTCCCAGGCCCGGCCTTCTGCGGCACTACGATTCCGCAGCCCTACCAGGCCCGGCCTTCTGCGCCGGAGCTTCCTGGCGGTAATAACGGCTCTGAATCTCATACATTGCAGCATATTTCCCGCCAAGGGCCATCAGTTCCTCATGGGTGCCCTCCTCCACAATCCGCCCCCGTTCCAGGAACAGAATCCGGTCGCAGAACCTGGTACTGGAGAGCCGGTGTGAGATGAACACCGACGTGGCTCCTAACGTCAGTTCATTATACTTCTGGTAAATCTCGTTCTCCGCCACCGGATCCAGCGCGGCAGTGGGTTCATCCAACACAATGATACTGCCTCCCTTATATAAAGCCCTTGCCAGTGCCAGCTTCTGCTTCTCGCCGCCGGACAGGTCCGTCCCTTCTTCCCGCACGCCCTTCAGCAGTATCGTCTGCTCTTTCTTCGGTAAAAGATCTAATTTTTTATGAATTCCCGATAATTCCAGCACTTTTTCCAGTTTTTTCCTGTCTATTTTCTCCTCTTCACACAAGGCGACATTCTTCGCCACGGTAGTGGGCATGAGATAAATATCCTGAAATACCGCCGACAGCAGCGTATAATATTCATCCCTGTCATAGCTGCACACATCCTTCCCCTCCACTGTAACCTGCCCCTCCGACGCATGATACAGGCCGCACAGCAGCTTCACCAGCGTGGTCTTTCCCGCGCCGTTGGAGCCCACAAGGGCAAGCTTTTCCCCTTTTTTTATGGTAAAAGAAATATGGTCAATGGTGCGCGCCTCGCTGCCCGGATAGGAAAAGGACACATCCCGGAAAGCGATTTCCGGCGCTTCCACAGGCAGCTTCTCTCCCTTCCCCCTGCGGAAAGTATCTTCAATGTCCAGAAACTCCCGTACGTCGCTGAAGCCCAGACTGATGCGCTCCACCTCGCTGTAGCGCCGGATCAGCCCCAGCAGCCATGAGGAATACTGGGAAATCAACCCGAAATAGAAGACAAAATCCGCTGCGGACATTCCTTTTTCCGCGATGCGATAAATCAGAAAGCCATACGCCGCTCCGTCCCGTATAAAGGTAAGGATGCCTGAGAAAGCATCCACTCCCATATCTCTTGCCTCACCCTTTTTATACCAGTTCATCCGCCGCCGCAGCAGGCTGTCAAACAGCTCCTCCAGCCAGCCTCTCATGCCATACAGGCGGATATCCTTGGCATACGCCGTCTCCCCCGCCTGCCTGCGGATATAATCCAGTTCCCTGTCCAGAGGCACCCAGTCATCCTTGTGGCGGTGATTCCAGACATTATTTGCTCTGTTGACAAAATGGGCCGCCAGCGTCATGACGGCCAGCAATGCCACCAGCCATGGACTCAAAGAAGCAATCAGCACCGAGTACGCCGCAAGTCCCATGAGACTGGACGCCATATTCACCATCTGCCGGAACAGCTGCTGGGTTCCTCCGTTAGAATTATAGACGGCATTCAAGGCTTTCTGCATCTTCGTCTGCCCCTCCGGATTCTCCAGGTTCTCATAATCCATATCCATTGCCTTGTCACTGCATATCATAATGTACTGCATCCGATTCAGCATGGAACCCCAGTTCACTTTTGCGTCCATCACTTTGTCCGCCAGATGGAGAATCAGCAGCGCTGCAGACAAGCCCAGTATATTCACTGCCAGCTGACCCGGGGAAAGCTTCCCGCTGACCCACTTTACCATATAGGAGGAAAGGTAAGTGGTACAGAGGGGCAGCAGCACCAGTACCGGCATCTGCAGCACCGTGACCATCATGAGAGATTTATCCAGCTGCCAGGCTTTCCGCAGCATGAAGGCCAGATTGCCTCCGAAGGTGTATTTTACCGAATTTGAGGATTTCTTTTCCATAAACCTGTCGCTGTCCTTTCTTTTCCGTTCCGGTTTCCGGGGGGTTCCTTACGTTCCCGGAAACGTTTTATAGATTCAGTATACAAAAAAGGAAAAGAAAGTAAACAGCTTCTGCGCAAGAGGTCAAGCCGGAGAAATAAGAGGTAAATTTAATGTAATGACAGATTAGAGGCGCGGGCGGATGAAAGTGAGTATTTATACTCACGAGCAAAAACATTTGCCCGTTGAAATTGTATAACGAGTGAGCGCTTCCGGGATGTAGAACAGAAAATGGCAAATAAATGCGCCCACGAGTATACCCCGCAGAGAAATGGAAAGCAATATCCACCGCATCGGCAATAGTCGGGCCGTGATGGCAGGAATGAGCCGGAATCCAATCAAACAGGTTCCCGGCTCTATTTTTGCCCTGAATATGATTTTTTGAATCAATAAAAGTCCTTAACAATTTGTCTTTCAGATACATTGGAAAAATATCTTCGAACATACGTATAAATCCCGTCGGTCTGGCGTATGTATCACAGGAGCCGTATTACGACTACGGCTGATACACTCCCTTGAAGGCGCGGTATGTCCTCGCCATCCCCTCCCGGAAGCTGATATAGCTGACTCCCAGCTCCCTCTTACTCTTCTCGTTAGAAGAAAGCTCCGATTCCTCCGCCGTCACCGGAAAAGGCAGCGGGATCCCCATATTCTGAGCGGCCTGTGCCGTAACGGGAAGCTCCTCCGCTTCCACATCCGCCGCCATGCGCAGGGCCTGATAGAAATCCTCATAGGTCACTGTCTGATCCTGACACAGATTGTAAGCCTGCCCGTAAGCCGCCGGATTCAGCAGACACTTAAGGGCAGCCTCCGCCGCATCCTTCACATAGACGAACTGGAATGTCCCCGTCGCATCCGTGATATGGGGCAGCACATGATTCTGCACCATCAGCTGAATATATGCCGACTCTCTGGGGGCATAATTAAACGGTCCGTAGATAAATGCCGGACGCAGCACCGTACAGGGAATCCCCATCTCCCCGCACACCTTACGCAGTTCCTGCTCCAATGCCACCTTTCCTGCAATATAGGCTCCCGCCTCCCCGGGAAACACCCTGGTTTCAAAAGGCGCATCCTCCGTTTTCACTCCTCCCAGCCCCCGCTCATATACATCCAGCGTACTGATGAAAAGATACTGCTTCACTGTCCCCCCGAAATTCCGGAGCACTCCGACGATGTCCCCCTTCTCATAGGCGCAGAAATCGATGATTACGTCTATGTCTTCACCAATCCTGCTCCACAATGCCGCATTCCTTCTGTCGCCCTTTACCTGCTTTACACCCAGGCTCTCCAGAGACCATGTACCGCGGTTCACTACCGTAATCTCATGCTCCTTTACCGCCTGCATGACAAATACTCTGCCCAGAAAATAGCTTCCTCCAATTACCAGCAGTTTCATTCCGTTCCCTCCCATTCTGCCATCGGCTGCTTCCTTCCTGTACTAAGGAAGTGTTGGAAAATGTATATAATTTCTAATATATTCTACCATGACGCCATCTTTCATGCAACTTTCCAGGTGCAATAGGACATAGATATAAAACTTTGGCTATTTGCAATGCGCGGCAGCATTCAGAAGTATACTCGTGAACGCATTTAATTGCCGCTTTCAGCTCTGGACTGCCGATGCGTTCACTCGTTATACTGTGCAGACGGCAATTAATTACGTTTGTGGGTATAAATTGTACACGTCAGACCACCAGATACAGCATTGCGATAAACGTTTTTCAAGTATAACGTTCCGGCAGGGATCCGGCAGAAGGTGTGACGAAATTTCCGGCGGTGTCCGTCGGCAGGCTTTCTATGAAGAGAGATGGCAGAGTAAGTCCGGCAAAGCGTGAGTTGGAGCATCTGAGAATGTCATGAATCCTCAGCACATGAAATTGGGGGCACATCAAGCTGTCAGATATTGATACAATGTGAGTTTGATACAGTATGCACCCTCTGACGACAGGGTTTAAAAAGAACATCAAACTGCCGCAGGAACGGTTGAAAAGCCCTGACTGCGGCAGTTTCTGTACCTGCAGCAGTTCGCTGTCACTTCTGCTCAAACTGCATCAGGCGGGTTTGGAGTTCCCTGATGAGGGCATCTTTTTGCTGCAGCGCATTATCTTTCTGCTGCAGTATATTATCTTTCTGCTGTAATGCAATATCCCTTTGCTGTAATGCAGTATCTTTCTGCCGCAATGCAGTATCCTTCTGCCGTAATGCGGCATCTTTCTGCTGTAGAGAACGGTCCTTCTGCCTGATTTCAGCGCGCATTTCATCGATCATATATTCCACCGTATTTTTGTCCATGATAGCCAGTGCTT
>CANDMH010000024.1 GCA_947385785.1 uncultured Lachnospiraceae bacterium | reverse complement strand
AGGACGGTTTCGAATCTCTGCGCCAGTTTCATGGACTCAGCGGTTTTCCAAAGCGAAAAGAAAGTGATTGCGATGTCTTTGACACAGGACACAGCTCCACATCCATTTCCGCGGGGCTGGGACTGGTAAAGGCCAGGGATATCACAGGCGGAAAGCAGACCATCGTTTCCGTCATCGGGGACGGCTCCCTTACAGGCGGCATGGCCTATGAGGCGCTGAATAATGCGGCGAAGCAGGAGACCAATTTTATCATTATCCTGAATGACAATAACATGTCCATATCCGAAAATGTAGGCGGCGTATCCAAGTATCTGAACAATATCCGTACCGCGTCCAGTTATCTGGATCTGAAAAAGGGAATCTACAATGCCCTTCAGGGCACAAAGCGGGGGGACAGCACCATCAGCCGTATCCGCAGGGCAAAGAGCAGCTTCAAACAGCTGGTGATTCCCGGCATGCTGTTCGAGGACATGGGAATCACTTATCTGGGGCCTGTGGACGGGCATGATATTTCTTCTATGGTATCTGTCATCAATGATGCGAAAAGGATAGAAGGACCGGTGATGATCCATGTTCTGACGCAGAAAGGCAGGGGATACAAACCGGCGGAGCGGCATCCGGCCAGATTTCACGGGGCGGAGCCCTTTGACATTGAGACGGGAATTCCGTCTCACCCAAGGACGGCGGCGAATTATACGGATATTTTCTCCACTGTGATGTGTAAGCTGGGGCAGCGGGATGAGAAAATTGTGGCAATCACGGCCGCCATGCCTGACGGGACGGGGCTGAAGCGCTTTCACAATATGTATCCGGAACGTTTCTTCGATGTGGGAATCGCGGAGGAGCATGCGGTGACTTTTGCGGCAGGGCTGGCGGCAGGCGGGCTGAAGCCCATCGTGGCGGTGTATTCCTCCTTCCTCCAGAGAGCATACGACCAGATCCTGCACGATGTCTGCATTCAGAACCTGCCCGTGGTATTTGCCATAGACAGGGCCGGACTGGTGGGCAGTGACGGGGAGACGCATCAGGGGATTTTTGATTATACATATCTGTCCGGAATTCCGAACATGCATGTCTGCGCGCCCAAGAACAAGTGGGAGCTTTCGGATATGATGAAATTCGCGGTGAGCCTGGGGCGTCCCATAGCGGTGCGCTATCCCCGGGGAACGGCTTATGTGGGGCTGAAAGACTACAGAGCGCCCATCGAGCTGGGAAAGGCGGAATGGATTTACAGAGAGTCGGAGATTGCCCTTCTGGCGGTGGGCAGCATGGTGAAAACCGCGGAGGAAGTGCGGAATATACTGAAGGAGAAGGGGCTTGGCGTCAGCCTGGTGAACGCCCGTTTTGTGAAGCCCATGGACGAGGAGGCTGTGCGGGAGGCCTGTGAGGGACATGAGCTGATTGTCACCATGGAAGAGAATGTGGCCTGCGGCGGATACGGCGAGAAGGTGCTGGACTGCATGAACCGCGGGGGATACCAAAACCGCCTGGTGAAGATTGCGATTCCCGATGCTTATGTGGAGCATGGGAATGTAGAATTGCTGAAACAGGAGATCGGCATTGATGCCGGGAGTATTGTGAAGCGGATTTGCGAGGTTTTAGACGGAAAATGAAGGAAAGGCTGGATGTAATCCTGACGTCTCTGGGGCTTGCCGACTCCAGGGAGAAGGCAAAGGCCATTATCATGTCCGGCAATGTCTATGTGGACGGGCAGCGGGAGGACAAGGCGGGAGCCATGTTTGATCCTGAAAAGCGCGTGATTGAGGTAAGGGGGAATACTCTGAAATACGTGAGCCGGGGCGGCCTGAAGCTGGAGAAGGCGCTTGTGGTGTGGGAGCTTTCTTTAGAGGGAAAGGTTTGTATGGACATAGGGGCTTCCACCGGCGGTTTTACGGATTGCATGCTGCAGGGCGGCGCGGTGAAAGTGTATGCCGTGGATGTGGGGCACGGCCAGCTGGCGTGGAAACTGCGAAATGACGACAGAGTTGTCTGCGTGGAACAGACGAATTTCAGGTATATGCGCAGGGAGGAGATTCAGGACGACCTGGATTTTGCCAGTGTGGATGTGTCCTTTATCTCTCTGACGAAGATACTGATTCCGGCGAGAGAGCTTTTGAAATCCGGCGGCCAGATGGTGTGCCTGATCAAGCCCCAGTTTGAAGCCGGCAAAGACAAGGTGGGGAAAAAGGGCGTGGTCCGGGAGGCCTCCACCCACAGAGAGGTCATCGCCAGGATTGTGGACTATGCGGATATGATCGGTTTTGAGGTATTGCATCTGGATTATTCTCCGATCCGGGGGCCGGAGGGAAATATCGAATACCTGCTCCATCTAAAGAAGCGGGAAGAGATACCGGCGCAGGTCCTGGCGCTCACGGAACATGACGCGGAAGAGGCTTTGAGGGCATTGACTGCGGAGCGGGCGGGGCTGTCTCGCGATCCTGACTGGGAGTCGTTGATTGCCGGGATGACGGCAGAGGCGGCATTATCCGCGAAGTAAGGAAGTGTGGTAGTCTGCGGGAGGGCTTATGAGGCATTTTCTGGTATATACCAATCGATACAAGGACAGGAAGCTGCTGACGGCAAAACGTATCTGCGATTTTCTGAGGCTGAAGGGGCAGCATGTCGATGTGAAGGTTGTGGGAAATGATGAGGAAGAGGAAGCGGCATCCGATATTCCGCAGGATGCGGACTGTATCATAGTCCTTGGCGGCGACGGCACGGTGCTGCAGGCGGCCAGGGAGGCGAAGCTGCTGCAGATTCCGATTATCGGCGTGAACCTGGGCACGTTGGGCTACATGACGGAGATAGAGCCTTCCGGGCTGGAAGAGGCTCTGGAGCGGCTGATTAAGGGAGATTATACCCAGGAGAGCCGTATGATGCTGAACGGAAAAGCGTTTCTTTCCGACGGCAGCGTTCAGGAAGACTGGGCGCTGAACGATATTGCGCTTTCCCGCAGCGGTCCGCTGCAGATCATCAGGTTCAATATCTGGGTAAACGGCCAGTTCCTGAATCACTATAAAGCGGACGGCATGATTGTCACGACACCCACAGGTTCCACAGGGTATAATCTGTCCGCAGGGGGGCCGCTGGTGGAGCCGGGGGCGAGGCTGATTATGCTGACCCCTGTCTGTCCCCATTCCCTGAATCAGAGGAGTATCATTCTCTCTCCGGAGGATATCGTCGAGATTGAGATACCGCAGTGCCAGGATGGGAGAGCGCAGACCGTGGAGGTGAACTTTGACGGAAGCCACATAATTCCTCTGCGGACCGGGGATAAGATACGGATTGCCAGATCCGAAAATGTGACGGAATTTATCAGGCTGAACCAGGTCAGCTTTCTGGAAGTGCTGCACAGGAAAATGCAGGAAAGTGTGTAGGTGACTATTGTGAAGAAGAGAAGACAGGGGAAGATCATTGAGATAATCCAGAGACATGATGTAGGAACCCAGGAGGAGCTGGCGGAGCGGCTGAAAGGGGAGGGATTCGCGGTGACCCAGGCCACCGTCTCCAGGGACATCAGGGAGATGAAGCTGTCCAAGATGCCTACGGAGAACGGCGGACAGAAGTACGTATTTCTGGAGCAGGGCAGCAGGATGGAAAACAAGTATGTCCATGTGCTGCGGGAAGCCTATACGGCTGCAGTGGCGGCTCAGAATATCCTGGTGGTCAGAACCGTGTCGGGTATGGCCATGGCTGTGGCGGCAGCGCTGGACGCTCTGAGATTTCCTGAGATTGTAGGCTGTATTGCAGGGGATGACACGATTTTTGTGGCGGCCCATACCGCGGAAGAAGCGGAGACCCTGGGGGATAAGATACGCCTGACCATCGCCCAGGAAGAAGCGATGGAACTGGCACAGCGCAAAATGTAGAAATTTAAGGTGCTTTCTGTAAGGAAATGTCATAGACACTTCCCTGGGAATTGCCATAGGCATATTTCTGGGGATTGTGATAGACACTTCCTAAGGAATTGTGATAGACACTTCCTAAGGAATTGTGATAGACATTTCCTAAGGAATTGTGATAGACATTTCTTCAGGAATTGTCATATTCACTTCCTGAGAGAACGCGGGCAGCAGGACGGAGAAGGTGCATTCTGGCGGATGCCGGGGAGGAGAGAGAAAATGCTGCAGAGTTTACATGTGAAAAATCTGGCTTTGATGGAGGAGACAGAGGTAGAATTCGGGAGAGGGCTGAATATCCTCACCGGGGAGACCGGTGCGGGAAAATCCCTGCTGATCGGAAGCGTCAATCTGGCTCTGGGTGGAAAATTTGAGAAGGAGATGCTGCGCAGGGGCAAGGAAAACGCCCTGGTGGAGCTGGTCTTTGTCAGCGGGGATGACAGAGTGCGCAGAAAGTTGCTTTCTCTGGAACTGGAGCCGGAGGAAGACGGGACTGTAATCATCAGCCGCAGGATGCAGGTGGGAAAGAGCGTTTACAGGATTAACGGAGAAACGGTAACCGCCAGACAGGTGAAGGAACTGGCGGAGCTTCTCATTGACATTCATGGCCAGCATGAGCACCAGTCCCTTCTGAATAAGAAAAAGCATATGGAAATCCTGGATGCTTACTGCGGAGAGGAATTTCTGAAGGCGGAAGAAGCCGTGGAAGCGGCCTATAAGGAATGCAGAGAGCTCGGCAGGAAACTGGAAGAGGAGTCAATGGATGAGGATACCAAAACCAGGGAGCAGACGCTTGCCGAATTTGAGCTTCAGGAGATTGAAGAGGCGAAGCTGGTGCCCGGTGAAGACGAGGAGCTGGAGAAACGGTACCGCCTGATGGTGAACGGGAAGCGGATTGTGGAAAACCTTGCAGAAAGCTATCAATATACCGGAAACGATTCCGAGAGCGGCGCGGGAATTTCGCTGAGCCGGGCGCTGCGGGCGCTGCGGGGAGTATCCTCGCTGGATGAGCGCCTGGGGGATCTGGAAGCCCAGCTTTCCGAGATTGATAACCTGCTGTCCGATTATAACCGCGACCTGTCGGAATATATGACGGATATGGAATTTGACGGTGAGGATTTCTCGGTGGTGGAAGAGAGGCTGAATCTGCTGAACCGTCTGAAGGAGAAATACGGCCAGACCATAGAGGACGTGATTGCATACGGTGAGGAGCGTGCCCGTCTTTTGGAGAAAATCAGTGATTACGACGCTTATATGCAGCAGCTGGAGGAGAAGCTGGCAGCAGCAAGGAAGAAACTGGAGGCCGCATGCGCCGTGCTGTCAAAAATCCGTAAGAAAAATGCCACGGTGCTTACAAAGCAGCTGAAGGAGGCGCTGATACATCTGAACTTTTTGACGGTGGAATTCGAAATTGCGGTGCGGCGTGCTTCCGGCATCACCGCGAAAGGCTATGACGACGTGGAATTTTTGATTTCCACCAACCCGGGGGAGGCGCTGAAGCCTCTGGGCCAGGTGGCAAGCGGAGGGGAATTGTCCCGTGTCATGCTGGCCATCAAGACCGTGCTGGCGGGACGGGACGCCATCGATACTTTGATTTTCGATGAGATTGATACCGGCATCAGCGGCAGGACGGCCTGGCGGGTTTCCGAGCAGCTTGACACTGTCGCCCATGCCCATCAGGTGCTCTGCATCACCCATCTGCCCCAGATTGCGGCCATGGCAGACAGACATTTCGTGATTGAAAAAAGCAGCAGCCAGGAAAGTACCATTACGGATATCCGCGTGCTGGAAGAGGATGAGAGTCTGGGAGAACTGGCAAGGCTGCTGGGTAGCGACGCGCTGACGGAGGCGGCGCTCTCCAACGCAAGGGAGATGCGGGTGCAGGCGGCGGCTCATAAGAAAGGGTAGGGAAAATATTTTCGGCCGTAAGTATAAATTGCCGGAATGAAAACAGAAAAAATTCACATACTACTATGAGAGAAACTGCGAAATCGGTAGAAGAAGTCATGGGAGTATGTGGATATGGGATGGCTGGGGAAAAGAAAAAGCAGCAGGCGTACCGGATGCAATCAGAATACGGATGACATCTGGAAGATAAGGAATATTGAGGGCGCGGGAGAAGCCCGCCGGAAAAAGAGTCCCGAAAATCCGGAAAAAACCGTTGATATAAGGACTTTTGCCAGGGACAGGGGCGGGACAGGACAGGTCAAAAACAGGAAAAGCGCAGGGAACAGGAGCAGTAAGTACGGATTTGAGGAAGAGGATACCGTCATGCCGGATGCCGTTTCAGAAGAGGCAGACCTGGTAAAAGAGAACGCCGGAAATGACATGGTGATCCTGCTGCAGGGCTGGAAGAAAAAAGTCCGGCGTTATAAAATTTACCGGGGCTGTCTGGCGATGGCTCTGGCTGCCAGCTGCATGGCTCTGGTGGGAACCCTTTATTATTATGTGGACAGCAGTATCCCTTCCGTCATCAATGTCCGCGCCGGGGAGGCAGATTCTTTCCGGTTGGGCCTGCCTGCCAAAGGAGAGATTGTCAGCGTCACCGACCAGGGCGTCAGCAATATTCCCCAGGGCGCCGTGGATATTGATTTAAGCAGAACAGTCACCTTAAAGGGTACCATGGAATCCAGTTACCAGATGAAGGTAAAGCTCTTTGGTTTCCTGAATTTCAAAAATGTGGATATCCGGGTGATTGAGGACCAGCAGCTGATTCCGATAGGGGCGCCTATTGGAATCTATGTGAAGACGGACGGTGTTCTGGTAGTGGGAACCGGTGAATTTCAGGGCAGCGACGGCGTCAGTTATTCTCCGGGCAAGTATATTCTGAAATCCGGTGACTACATCCGCAGCGTCAATGGGGTATCGGTCAATCAGAAGGATGCGTTCATCCGCCTGGTGGAGGAGAGCGGCGGAAAAGAAATCCTTATGGAAGTGGAGCGGGACGGAGAACTGATGGATGTGAAAATCACCCCTGTGAAAAATGCCTCGGGGGAGTATAAAATCGGAGTCTGGGTGCGGGACAATGCCCAGGGCGTAGGCACCATGACCTACATTGACTCCCATGGAAATTTCGGAGCGCTGGGGCATGGGATTACGGATGTGGATACCAGCACCCTGATGCACATGGAAGGCGGGACACTCTACCAGACGGACATCGTGGACATCCAGAAAGGCAGCGCGGGGAACCCGGGTGAGATGACCGGCATGATTATCTATTCCAATGACCGGATTCTGGGGGAAATCACAGACAACAGCGTCCGGGGGATTTTCGGCATCTGCAATCAGAAGGCACTGGAGATGGGAGCCAGGGAACCACTTCCCATCGGGCTGAAGCAGGAAATTGAAGAGGGGGTTGCGCAGATACTCTGCACGGTTGACGGCAATACACGGTATTACGATGTAGAGATTACGGCAGTGCACCTGGATCATGACAATGTGAACCGGGGGATCGAGCTGACTGTGATTGACCCGGATCTGTTGGCGGTGACCGGGGGGATTGTGCAGGGCATGAGCGGCTCCCCCATTATCCAGAATGGCAAGTTCATCGGGGCGGTGACCCATGTGCTGGTGCAGGATTCCCGGAAGGGGTATGGGATTTTTATTGAGAATATGCTGGAGCATTGAAGGCTGAGGAGTCGGGAAAAGAGAGTGGAGCTTGGGCGGGCTTGTTTGCCGGAGATTCGCTCTTTTTTCTCTGTGATGACAGTGTGGGCGAATTGGCTCTTTTTTCTGGGTATCTAGAGGAATATTTTAAAGAAGAATTCTCGGTTGTGCGGACATGGACGATATGATATCATTGTTGTATATCAAGTTTGACTATACTATAACTAACCAGCAGTAAACATGAAAGGATGGGGGAATCAGAAAGTGAGGAATGACTACTACAGATACATTAAAAAGAAGATACGAATACAGGACATTTGCGAAAAAATGGGAATTCCTGTTTACGGTCAGGGCGCTACAGATATGTGTAAATGCCCTTTCCATGATGACCGTACTCCTTCTATGGCAATATATGAAGATCATGCCTATTGCTATGCCTGCAATAAGAGATGGGATAATCTTGAATTTGTCGGAGAACAGTTGGGCTTGGATTTCGAGGGGCGAATCGAATGGATGGAAAAGCATTTTCCGGAGATTCTGTCCCAAAAGCCAAAGCTTATAAAATCAGGTGAGAAAGCAATACCGAAAAGCGGTTACGAAATTGCATACGAATTATATGCAAAAATGACTCCCGAGGAGGATAAGGATTTACGACAGTTTGCGGATAATCGTCAATATCATAAATCGTTTTTGGAAAACCAGGGTATTTTTTTCGCAAAGGGGCGGAAGCTTCAGACATTTTATGTACAGGATGGAGATGCATGTATTGAGGAGCGAACAAAGCTGGGGCAGTGCCAATTGCTGCTCCGTCAGCCATGGCGCGAAAGGTCTTTGACAGACCATTATGCAGATTATTATCCGGGAGATGGGGTGATAATCACCATTCGGGATAGAAAGAGGAATATCGTAGGCTTTGCCCAGCGCGCAGCCGGGGAACGTAAACTGAAATATAAATTTACGAAAGGGCTGCCGAAAAGAACGATATTGTATCGGATAGATGAATTTGAGAAAAGGATTCAGGCAGAAAAAAAGGAAAAGAACATCGAAGTGTATCTGGTGGAGGGGATATTTGATGCACTGCGTATGGAAACTAAAGGAAAAAATGCGCTTGCAGTTTTGGGAAGCCAACTGACGAAAAAGCAGACGGCAGAATTGGAAACGGTACTGCGGGAGTACAACCGACCGGTTTCCATACATATTTTTATGGATAATGACGAGGCGGGGCAAAGGGGAAATCTTCAGACGCTGAGAAATCTGTGGAGCAAAGAGTTTTTCCGAAAGAGTTATATTGATATTATTGTTCCATCAGAAGGAAAAGACCCTGACCAAATCTTTAAAAAGGGAAAAGATGCAAAGAGGGTAAAATATCTTCCCTTTGAGTATTTAGTCCGTTCCAACATATATGATGCAGAAATGGAAAAGGAAGGGACAGATACAAAGAAACGATTTGAAAGCCTGGGGCTGGAAGAAAGAATCATATGCTTAAGTAAAATAAACCATTGGCTGCCGGAGGTCTACTGGCAAGAGATTTTGGATGTCTATGCCATAGCACAGGGCGATTACTTTGTGCAGATAATCAACGATTATGTTGGCAGCAGGGCTATAGAAGCTATAGCAGATTCAAAGGCTTCAAGGGTTTCCTTAGCCAGAACAGGCTCCTACCAGTTTCAGACAGCCTTGCAGATAGCCCGCACAAGTTATGAGAGGGAGGCTTTGCCACTGGACGAGTTAAGCTGGGATCGGATTCAGGCCTGTGCAGATGCCTTTTTCACATATTTCGAGGAGACTCTTCGGGAAGGGAATACTTTAAGGATTCCTTTGTTAACTATGCGCTTTCCCAAAAAACTCGGCGAAGAGCGGATGAAGTCTATTTATGTCCATGAGCGGCTGATTCTTCAGCAATATGTTTTAAATGAAATGCTGGGAGAGGGCGATAATGGGTATGGGTCCTATATCCCGGCAGTGCGCTACAACCGGCAGAATAACAGGATTTTTACGACAGGGGTAAGCTCTGACAGAGATACGGTTAGCTTTGCCTATCAAGTTGATATGGATGTCTTGTTGGGAAGCAATGTAGCGGAGCATGGGATGTTCAGGGAGTATTATGGCTGTTGGAAAGCCTATATTCAATATATTCAGGAGGGAATTCAGAAGCTGAATTCCGACCGTATTTATAGAATCAAGCTGGATATCCGGAAATTTTATGATAGCATTCCCCGATATGCTGTTCGCAAGGCAGTTTATCCAGCGCTGCTGAAAGCGTTGAGTGCCGATCCGGATAAATTTTCGGCGTTTCAAACGGGAGAAAAGGACACGGATGCCAATAGCCTTGCAGAGAAAGTGACAGCCTGGCTCCTCGAAGAATTATATGAGGGCAGGTACTATGATTCCGAGGACGGAAGTGTGGCTGCAAAGGAGGAAACAGCCATAGGTATTCCGCAAGGGCCGAATCTTTCCGCATACATTGCCAATATAATCTTGTTTGAGATGGATCGAAAAATTGTACAATTGATTGACGAGATAAACGGCAATGCCCCCGAGGGGACGATTATTATCCGATATGCAAGGTACGTGGATGATATGATTATCATATCTTCTAATGCGGATGCATTGCTTGAAATAAAGAGCCTGATATCCAGTGAACTATATGAGTTGGGATTAGTGCTCAGCCCCAAAACGGACAGAGAGGATGGGGTTTCAAAAGAGGAAGCGCTCACATGGACCACAGACCAAAGGGGCGGATTGGGGGTTTCCGCTGTTTTTGATTTTCCGGATGATACATTGGATGACGTTTTGGGCGAGCTGGAGTCTTATGAAACAACAGACCGGAGAAGCGCATTGAAGCTTTTGGAAAGCGCGCTTTTTGCTGTGGACAAAGAACTTCTCTTGGAAGAGACAGACCAGAACCGCCTTTTGAGCGTTCTTTTTCAGACGCAGGAAATCCGCTTTGCCGACATGGTGCGGGTTGCCGAACTGCTGCTGATAAAGGCGGCCCGACAGGGCGGAAATATGGATGAAAAAAGTATTTATGACAGCTTTATGGAACTTTGGTACGATGGAAAGAAGTCGAGTCCGGGGGATTCACTGTTCTGGGAGGATGGGATTGAACTTTACCTGTTTATTGAGGGCTGTAATAAGGTTTTAAAAAGGAAGGGTGACTCTATACGGGCAAAGGAGCGCTTTCGGATTTGGAAAATGGCAAAAGAGGCAATCGGAAAATGCTGGCAGGCAGAATTCGTCCAGAAAGTCATGGAACAGCTGAAAGAAAAACGGGTGCTCAAGGAAAATCAATGGGCGCTAAGTCTGCGGATAACAGAGATTCAATGCCGATTAAAGGCAGAGGGGCTTATGTCTGGCGGGACATGCGAGCTTGAAGGAAAGAATGTATTTGAATGCCGGTGGCAGTATGCTTTTTGGGAAAAGGATGGAGGACTTTTCTGGAAATTTCCATCGGACAGGGTGGAAGAAAGGATAGTGTCGATTTTTCATAGTGCAGCTTTTTACTTGGGTAAGGTGTCAGAGGAGAGAGAATATAAAGAGATACAAAGTGCAGTGCTGGCAGGGGCACCGCATATTTTCACCCAGAATGAGTCCGGAATTTTGGGGCACTGTCTGGCTGATTGGTTTCAGGAACAAAGGAAAGTTACAGCAGGAGAAGAAAGCACCAGAATCTCTCTGCTTACTTTGCTGAATCTTTTGGAGGATAGCGTAAAGGCTGAGATTATAGATAAACTTCCCCATTATCAGGAATATATGTTCCATGTGGGAAAAGAAAGCCTGAAGAACTGTCTGCCTGTAGTACCAGGTGTCGGTTACCCGGGGATTATCGCTGAGACGATGTCCATGGAACATGGGAACAGCGTTATCAAGAGAGTTGATTTTGCGGCAACGACCAATGCAAGGCCGGAGAATTGGGAACTGGAGGAGGAAAACGCTTATTTGCTTTTTTCCATGGCATTGGATGAGGGATTTGTTGCGCTGGATACTTTATTTGATGACAGAGGGCAAAAGGAGTTACAGATACCGTTGATTCTGGACGTGTATCAAAGATTATACGAAGAGATACAGGAAATACAAAAGGAAAATCCCTCTTGGTCGGTTGTGTTATCAAGAAAAAACGTATTTGTGAAAAGAGAAAATAAATCAGAGGATTTCTCGCTTCTTCTCTGTTTTTATCTGTTGCCGCAAACGAATACTGGAAACGGCGTTTTGCTGGATGGCGGAAGAGGGAGGTTTGCCTTTCATACATTGCATGATTCAGGAAGCTCTTATTGGATTGCCGGTTATCTTGTCAAGGACGTATGCCATTTTGATGCATTGCGTCTGGAATATGAGAACGATGAGATTTCAGAGGAAAAAGCGGATGAAGTCAAAATGATGGAATATACATTCAGGCGTTTAACGGGTGAGAGCCTGAATTTCGGAAATACGGTAAAGAATATTCACTCTTATGAAAAATCTGTAGACAGGGCGATAAAACGTACCAGAAGTTTTCTCTCCATGCGTGGGTATCGGGATATATTTTTAGAGGAAAACGTAGCGGTGGATTCATTTATCAGCCAGCGAATGAGAAGGGAGAGCTACGACTACCGTCCTGTAGAATGCAGCTATTATGCGGCTGTCTGGGCAAAAGGATATTTGCGGAGCAGGTTTGACGCATTGATGAAGCTGTCCGGGAAAAATGAAGTAAAGATTATGAAGGAGCACCCTACAGACAGGAGAGTGCCGAAGGCTTACCTTGTCCTGGCGGACTATATAGAGGGACTTGTGGATATGGTAAACGCAGATATGAAAAGTAAGGAGGATTTTCTGGGTCTGCAGGCATTAGCATGTGGTCTTCGCACGGATGCCGTTTTGCTGCAGTTAAGGATGCAGGTTTTGGAATTGATTGAGTCTTTTGACATTGAGCAAAGAGAAAGGATGAAAAAGCAGAAAGAGGACTTGCCTTTTGCTGTGTTGGAATTGGATGAGAATCAGGAGCTTACAGTGGACGAGAGTCCGATTGCAGATATTCTAACCTGTCTGTTGGATGGAAAAAATGACAAAAGACTAAGCAAGATAAACCATATAGGCTGGCTGCTTCTGCTCGAATGGATATTGGAGGCTGAAGGCTTTGAGTCGAAAGAAGAAATGGAACAGTTTGCCGGGGAGATTAAAAAATGGGTTCATGGAATTTTAAAGGATACGGAAAAAGAGGGGCAGGGCTTTCCGTTTGAAAAGATGAATTCGTTTTTTGATTTGTGGACCTGTGCCCAGACAGATGAATTTTTCAGTTTTTGTCAGGAGATAGACCGAAAACTGGGGATTAAGGTAGATGTTAGACATTCAAATTTTTATTATCAGAAAAAGGGTAAAATACATATTCTTCTGGACAACCAGCATTTAGAGAAACCGGAGTATTTTCTGACTTATAGTAAGCTTGACAATGGCCTGATTCAAATTGAGGAAGAAGAGGGAGACTCTGAGACAAAGATTTTTTCACAAAGCATCAGGAATGGAAAAACCGTGGGGCTATCTGTGGTGGAAATCCGCTTGGGAAAGATGCTGCACAGAGCAGAAGGCCAGGAGAAGTCCGTGGAAAAGGAGATGAGCGGAGATGACGGGAAACCAACGGAGGATGGCTCTGTGATAGAAGAGGGACAACTATCAGAAGAATATAACGGAGAGCAGGAAGCGGGAGATAACAGTTTCAAAGAAGAAGGGGAAGAACAGGCGAAAGCGGAATCCACAACGTCTGAAGAAGATGAAGGGAAGAAAACGGGCGATAGAGACATAAATGATGTTTTGGGAAAAATAAGAGAATGGCAGACGAAAAGCTGGGAACAACGTATTAATGTTTTCGGCAATTTTGACCGGATTGCATTATTCCAATTTGAGACTGAATGTAGTTATTACCATCCGATTACGGAAAAGTGTAATGAAAAAGGGCAGTCAGGGGAACTGGGATATAGCTGTCAGGAATTTCGCAGAAGAAAATTGTTGGAGCAGGTTCTGCAAATCTGCAAATCTTTGGAGGTCAAAATCTTATTGCTGCCTGAATATTCCGTTCGTCCCGAAACGGTAGAATTCCTGTGGAATGAAATAAACAATAAGGATAAAGGGTATCAATTTTCAATCTGGGCAGGCACTTTCCGGATTCCATATGATTATAAATTTTCAAAAGGATTGTTTCAGGACTTGGCTGGCAAAAGCAATCTGTTCCATGCGGCTGTGCTTCCGGTCATTATGCCGGGAGTGGACAAGGTATATTGTTCCAGAATCAAGAAATATCCGTCTATTGCACTGAACGAGGATATAAATCCCAGTGCGGTAATGGACGAAAATTTCAAGCCTGTCGCTATGAACCATCGAGGAAACGATGGATGTGAGGAATATGGCGATGCAAGAGACCGTGTGACAGAACTGATATGTGCAGAGATGTTTGCGCTGTCATCACCAGGGAATATGATTAGTTTTGCGGAAGAGTCTTTTCGGTTATTTCGTAATTATACTTCTAATCGATTGGAATTTGAGGAATATGAGAAAAAAATATTGAAGGACATTCAAGAATACGGAGAAGCAATATCGCTTTACCGAAGAAGGGGAAAGGGGAATCGTAGGCCGATTCTTCTGGTGCCTGCCTGCACCACACGTGCCGCAGACTATTATATTTTAGGACAGGCAAATTATCTAGGCTCAGGGACGAATATGGTCTTTTGCAACGGGGCGGGGAAATTAGCGAATGGCGGGAGCTGCTTTGTTGGCCAGAATTCGTGGGATGACGAAAAGGAACGCAAGAAAAAGGGCATTGAAAAGGGGGCTACAAATATTTATCATGGGGTGTTTCCGGGAATTTACAGGCAGACATCCGATATGCCAGGCAGAGGCGGATTGGGTCGAAACGAACAGGCGCTTCTTGTATGCGATTTGATTCCAGACATGGACAAGCGGAAGCCAAATCCGGAATCCATGAAGCATGCACTGGAATTGGTTGCACATATTCCGATTTTGGAAGAAAGAATTTATTGTGATGATTGTATTAGGAAGTGCAAACACAAAGACAAGAGCTTTTTATGCAAAAAGATTCAAGAGCAGCAGGAGGAATCAAGGAAGAAGAGCTTTGAATTGATGAAGCAAATTTACGAATCTTTGGAGCAGTGTGAAAAAGGCAGAGATAAGAATCCCGCCCAAATAGCTGGCAGCCTGATTGAATTGGGAGAAAAATACCAGTCGGCCTGGCTGAAGGAACGGGGGAAACGGTATTGGGCAGGGAATAAGCTGTTCCCACGAAATGGGTTCCCGGAAACAGCTCTTGACTGGTGCTATATCGAAATAGATTACCGGGATTTTATGTTGTCCGATGAATATTATTTGGCAATGCCGGCAAAAGATAATTCAGAAGAGGAAGAATTCATGCCGGAAAAAGAGAAAGAAGGTGATGCTTTATGACAATAGAAGAAATCATGTCCGGCGAGTCAGAATATCTCGAATTTAAACAGATGGTACCAGAAAGAAGCGAAAACTATATGAAGACAGTAGTTGCATTTGCGAACGGCAGCGGCGGGAGGATTGTATTCGGTGTGGAAAATGGGACACTGAAAGTAGTTGGAGTCAATCAGGAAAATGCTTTTACCCTTATGGACGGGATTACTTCGGCAATCTGTGACAGCTGTACCCCGATGATAACCCCCATTGTGACCTTGGCTTCCATTGAGGAAAAAGTGGTGATTGTTGTGAACATAATGCCAGGAGGCCAACGTCCGTATTACCTTACTTCAAAAGGGAAGGAAAACGGAACCTATATCCGGGTATCCGGGACAACAAGACCGGTAGATTCTTTTGTGTTGAAAGAGCTTGAATTCGAAGGTGCCAACCGTTGTTTCGATCAGACTTATGCCGCCCCGGAGGAGAGTGTGACAGAGGATGAAATCGATGTATTGTGTAGCAGGATGTATCGATATGCGGTAGAACATTGCAGATCTCAAGAAGCGGCCGAAGGAATTCACCGTCTGACCAGACAGAATCTGCTCAGTTGGGGGTTCTTGGTAAAAAAGGGGGACAAATATTATCCTACCAATGCGTTTCTGCTTATGACACGCAATCCGCTACCCCAGGCGACGATTCAATGTGCCGTATTCAAGGGAACGGACAGGGATGTCTTTATCGACCGGAAAGAATATGACGGAGATATTGTGGCGCAGCTGGATGCGGCCTATGAGTATGTCCTGCGAAACATTAACATGGGTTCAGAAATTAATGGATTATACCGAACAGACATATACGAGCTTCCGACAGACTGCATCAGGGAAATGATCTGCAATGCCGTGGCCCATCGAAGCTATCTGCACCCGTCAAGCATCCAAGTGGCAGTGTATGATGACCGGGTGGAAGTGACTTCTCCGGGGATGCTGTTTGGAAGCCTGAGACTGAAAGATGTCAAAGAAGGCATTTCCATACCAAGGAACCGGGCTTTGGTATATGCTTTTACGTACATGAACATCATGGAGCACTGGGGAAGCGGGATTCCGAGAATCATCAGGCGGTGCAGGGAACTTGGACTGGAAGAGCCGGAGCTGATGGAAATTGCGGGAAGCTTTCGCATCAATTTATTCCGGTTGCCTGATAAGACGCGGATTGGCAAAAGTACGGATAAAGGGATGGAGAGTACGGGAAAAGTACGGAAAAGTACGGAAAAGTACGGAAAAGTACGGATAAAAAGTACGGATAAACTGAATGACAATCATAAAAAGATTATTCAATATATAGAGGAAAAGGGCTTAATAACAAATAGAGAAGTCCAGAATCTGCTGAATGTGAAAGATTCCCGTGCCCTGAAGATTCTGAGAGAAATGGTCGAGGCAGGAGTACTGAAAAAAGAAGGGGAATTAAGAGGAAGCTGTTATAAATTGAAATAATCTTCAGGTTGCCCTTTCCTTGACACACTCATGAGCGGCACCCCCATCATCCAGAACGGGAAGCTCAACAAGAATTGCAACAAGCTCCCGCGATATCCCTCTTGACATGCAATCCTGCCCTATGCTATCCTAATACAAGATAACGCCGTTATGCCCCGGAAAGGAGCCCTCCCATGCCGGATGAAAAAGCCACAAAAGAAAAGCTGCTAGAATGCGCCAGGCAGGAATTCCTGGAGAAGGGCTATCTGAAGGCCTCCCTGCGAGGCATCTGCCAAAAGGCGGGGGTGACCACAGGAGCCCTGTACTTCTTCTTCCGGAACAAG
This sequence comes from uncultured Lachnospiraceae bacterium, assembly GCA_947385785.1. GTDB lineage: Bacteria > Bacillota > Clostridia > Lachnospirales > Lachnospiraceae > Acetatifactor. The sequence goes on along the minus strand of CANDMH010000024.1, from coordinate 9,796 downwards.
GAGGATCTGCTCGCCGCGGTGGCAGGGGAGACCCTCAGGGGACTGAACCAAATCATCCGCGCCCATTTTTCCAGGGAGATCGACACAGATGCCCGGACGGCCCTCGCCGGGGACGCGTCCGAGGATATCCAGAGCGCGAAGGAGATCCTGCATTACCTCTATAGGCACTACGATATGGTTCTGTTCCTGCTGACCAAAAGCCAGGGGAGCTCCTATGAGACCATTGCCGACCGGTTCGCGGACGTCCTGGAGCAGCATTACGACAGGCTGACGGAACAGCTTTCCGCAAGGCTGGGAATCCCGAAGCCGGACAGGTACATCCTGCACTGGGCCTCCCACATGCAGATAGACGCGTTCGTCCACATCCTGACCCATGTGGAAGAGGAGGAGAAGGCCCTGGAACATATCGAACAGATCGTCTCCTACCTGGTGGCAGGCTGGGCGGGAGCCTTTGGGGGCCGGAAAGAGAACCATTCAGCTGGATTCCCCAGCAGGTAAGCTTATAAATGGCTATATGGCCGAAAAGCCGTATAGCCTGTCATTAGCCATGGAACATAACAGTGTTATGCAGTATCCGCCCCTGTAAGAAAATGAACCTTACAGGAAGATGGAAGCGCATGAGAGCATGAAAGCGAGAAAGGAGACAAAAAGAACATGTACCTGGAAATCAGCAATCTAAGGAAAAGCTACGGCGAAGGCGGCAGCCTCACACAGGTGTTGAAAGGCATCACCCTGTCCGTGGAGGAAGGCCACATGTGCGTCATCCAGGGAGCCAGCGGCAGCGGCAAATCCACGCTCCTAAACGGCATCGGCGGCCTGGACGTGATGGACTCCGGCTCCATCCGGGTAGAGGGCAGGGAAATCTGCGGCCTCTCCAGGGAGGGCCTGTCCGATTACAGGCGAGAGAGCCTGGGCTTTATCTTCCAGTTCTACAATCTGTTGCCCAACCTCACCGTCAAAGAGAACATCCAGGTGTGCGAATACCTTTCCGACCACCCCCTGCCCCTGGAGGAGCTTCTGGAAATCCTGGGCCTCGCCAGCCACCGGGACAAGTTCCCCTCCCAGCTCTCCGGCGGCCAGCAGCAGCGCTGCGCCATAGCCAGGGCCCTGGTGAAGAACCCCAGGCTCCTGCTCTGCGACGAGCCCACAGGGGCGCTGGACTCCCATACCTCCCGGGACATCCTGGCGCTTCTGGAGGAAGTGAACCGAACATACAGAACCACAATGCTCATCGTCACCCACAATAACACCATCAAGAACATGGTGGATCAGGTGGTCTTCCTAAAGGACGGCCAGATCGTGAAGGATTACCGGAACCGCCAAAAGCTGTCCGCGGCAGAACTGGAGGACTTATAAGATGCAGAAAAGATTAGGAAGACGGATTCCCCGGGAGCTTCGTAGGAACCTGCCCCGCTACCTGGCACTGGGGCTGATGATTGCCCTGGGGATGTACATCGTGGTCAGCCTGGTGGCAGCCGCGGACGCCGTCATAGCGGGAAGCGCCGCAGCTGCCAGGGCCCAGGCTGTGGAGGACGGCCAGTTCGGGCTGTTTGTGCCTCTGAGCCCGGAGGAGGAGAAGGCGCTGACAGACGCAGGGGCTACCCTGGAGGAGCATTTCTACCTGGACTTCCAGGTGGCGGAAGAGGAGAGGAAAGAAGCGGAAACCGAAGAGACGGAAATCGAGGTACTGGAAGAGGCAGAAAACGGAGCAGAAGCGGCATCGGTATCCGTCCTGCGGGTATTCTCCGTAAGGGAGAAAATCGACAGAGCACAGGCGGACAAAGGGAGAGAGCCGGAAAAGCCCGGGGAAGTCCTGCTGGAGAAACGCTACTGCGAAGAACATGGCATCTCCCCGGGAGATGAGATAGAAATCGGTGGACGGACCTTTACCGTATGCGGCATCGGAACCTCGCCGGACTACGATGCTCCCTTCCGGAACCTGTCGGACAGCGCCGTGGACAGCGGCCAGTTCGGAACCGCTTTCGTAAGCAGCGCGGACTATCGGCTGCTGAAGGAAGAAGGGGGCAGCCTACAGGCGGAAGAATACGAATACGGTTATCTGCTGAACGGAAAGCTCACGGACAGAGAGCTGAAGGAACTGCTCCAGGAGCTTCCCCTGGCTGCGGATGCCTCAGGCGATTCGTTTTTCCGGGAATCCCCGGGACTGACGGAAGGAGGACAGGAGGCCCGGCGGGAGGGCTTTTCCGGCCTGCACCGGCTGACCCGCTTCCTTCCGGCGCGGGACAATGCGCGCATCGGCGGCGCGGCAGCCGACATGGCCATCAACAGATCCACAGGCCTCCTGGCGGGCGTGCTCCTGATGGCGCTGCTTTCCTACGTCATCTCCGTCTTCGTAGCGGACACCATCGAAAGGGAATCGGAGGTCATCGGGACCCTGTACGCCCTGGGCGTGAAGCGCCGGGAGCTGCTGCTCCATTACCTCATTCTGCCCACGGCCCTTACCCTGACGGCGGGAATCCTTGGCACCGCCCTGGGCTACAGCAGCTTCGGGGCCCGGGTACAGATGGGGGAAGCTTACAGCTATTTTTCCATACCGGAGCTTCCCATGGCGCGGGGGCCCTACCTGCTGCTCTACGGCATCCTCATGCCCCCGGCCGCCGGGGCCTTGACGAACCTCCTGATAATCCGCGGGAGGCTGCAAAAAACCGCCCTGTCCCTGATCCGCAGGGAACAGAAGTCCCCCAGGGGGAAGAACCTGAACCTGGGGAGGCTGGGGTTCGTCGCCGGTTTCCGAATCCGCCATTTTCTCCGGGAAATCCCCACGGCCCTCACCGTATTCGCGGGGATGTTCCTGGCCCTGCTGATCTGCATGATTGGCCTGAACTGCTATGTGCTCTGCGAGCATGTAAGGCAGGACAGCGCGGCGGATACCAGATATGAGTACCTGTATACCTATAAATACCCCCAGGACACCGTACCGGATGGCGGGGAGGAGGCCCTGGGCCTGACCCTGAAAAAGGAGGCTTACGGATACCGCTTCGACGTGACCCTTCTGGGAATCCGGCCGGACAATCCATACTTCGACGCGCCGGTGGAGCCTGGCCTGGAGCGCGTGCTGGTCTCCTCGGCCATGGCGGGCAAATACGGACTGGAGACAGGGGACGCCCTTGTGCTGGAGGACAGCGACGGGGAGGAGCGCTATGCCTTTACCGTGGCGGGGATCGTGCCCTATTCCCCGGGGATGCTGGCCTTTCTGGAAATCGACAGCATGCGGAAGCTCCTGGGGGCAAAGGAGGATGCCTACAACATGGTATTCGCGGACCATGCACTGGAAATCGATTCCGCAAGGCTCCATGCCGTCTCCTCAAAAGCGGCGGTGGAGAAGGCCGCGGCGGTCTTTGGGGAGAAGATGGGCCCTATGGTTCGGATGGTGCTGGCCGCCTCCGCTCTGCTCTTCCTGGTGGTCATGTACCTGATGCTGAAGGTGATGCTGGACCGCTGCGCGCCCTCTATCTCCATGATGAAGGTCTTCGGCTACCGGGGAGGGGAGATCCGCAGGCTCTATCTGGACGGGAACCTGGCAATCGTAGCCTTAAGCGGGGCGGTGGGCATCCCCCTGTCCAAGGCGATCATGGATGGGATATACCCCTACCTGGTGGCCAATGTGGCGGTGGGCCTGAACCTGAGCTTTCCGTGGTGGCTGTATGCCGGGCTGTACGGGGCGATTCTGGTGCTGTACCTGGCCGGCATGCCGCTGCTGATGAGGCGGGTGGACAGGATCCTCCCGGCGCAGGTTCTGGGGAGCAGGGAATGAGACTGAAATACAGAATATTACGAAACCTTGGCATCCCTTATGGAACGCTGGGAGCATGAAACCGTCGAGTTCAAAGAGGCAAAGGGCGGATACAACGAGGATAAAATAGGACAGTATTTCTCTGCAATCAGCAATGAGGCGAATCTGAAAAATCAGCAATATGGCTGGTTTATCCTGGGAGTCAGTGAAGATGGTGCCAGGCATCCCGTTGGGACATCCTTTAAAAAAGGGGATTCCGCCCTGTTGGAGAAGTTCAAATTTGAAATCAGCCGAAATGTAACGGACGGAATGTCATTCCTGGACATCATTGAACTATTTCCTGTCTACGAAGGGACAACTTATCGCGTATTGATGTTCAAAGTTCCCGCGGCTGTGGCCGGGATGCCTACGGCATGGAAAAATCGATATTACGCAAGAAATGGAGAAAGCCTTTGTACGCTTCAGCAATATAAGATAGACGCCATACGGGGGCAGGAGAGGAGGGACTGGTCAAAACAGGCTGTGAGTGGTGCAGGAATTGAGCATTTGGATTCCCAGGCGATTCTTTTGGCACGGGAGAAGTACAAAGAAAAGATGAAGCGCCCGCATATTTCAGAAGAAGTGGACAAACTGTCAGATACGGAATTCCTGACAAAGATAAAGCTTTTACAGAACGGGAAAGTGACCAATGCCGCCATGCTGCTTTTAGGCAGAGAAGAATGCGATTACCTGCTGGAGCGGCCTCCGGTTATCATGTGGAGGCTTTATGACAAGGATGGGATTGACAGAGACTATGAGATTTACAATATCCCTTTCATCAATGTAGTGGATAAGATATTCACTAAAATACGAAATCTCACATATCGTTATATGCCGAACCAATTATCCCTCTTTCCGAAAGAAACGCAGCAATATGACATGTGGATACTGAGGGAGCTGCTGAACAACGCCATCGCACATGCCAATTATCAGCTGGGAGGCCGAATCTATTTGAACGAGTTTGACGATCATATCATTGTGACCAATCCGGGGGACTTTCTTCCACCGGGGATTGAGTCCGTATTAAAGCCCGGGTATAATCCGCCATTTTACAGGAATCAATTACTGGCGGAAACCATGGTGCGCTTTCATATGATTGATACGGAGACCTCGGGAATCAAAAAGATATACCGCATACAGAAGGCCAAGTATTTCCCCATGCCGGACTATGATTTCGAGACCTATAACCAGGTGGGAGTGACGATTTACGGCAAGACACTGGACGATAAATATACGTTTATTTTATATGATAATCCGGATTTAGACTTGGAAACCATATATTTACTGGATCAGGTACAAAAGGGACAAGGGAGCAGCCTGTCGAATGAGGCAGTGAGCCATCTCAGAAAATATAAGTTAGTGGAGGGGCGTAAGAACCAGTTGTTTCTGTCGGCTGAGGTAGCACGGACGATGGGAGAAGAGGCAGTTTATATAAAAAATAGAGCATTTGACGATCAGTATTACAGAGATTTAATTGTAGAGTATCTAAAACGATATGGGAAAGCGAATAAAAAGGATATTAGAGACTTATTGTGGGACAAGTTACCGGCAGCGTTGTCGGATGACCGGAAAAAAATAGCAAGATAACATCATTGCTGACATCTCTCAGGAAAAAAGGGATAATAAAGACGGATTCTCCGAATCAGCAAATATCACACTGGATTCTTGTTGAAAATCGCAATTTTTTCAATAAGGCATAGTAAATGATAACAAGGGACTTTGAGGAAGACGCTTTTGCAGGGCTTGCTGTAACTTAGAAAAAAATAATTTTTCAACAAGAATTTCAACAAGATTACCTAAGATTTACCTAAGGATTACCCAAGAATGGTTCAAGAAACGCTTTCGCAGCGCTTGTTGTAACTTAAAAAAGAAAAAATTTTCAACAAGAATCCTAACAAGCCCCAATATCGAATACAAAGGAGAATAACATCATGTTGCCATCCATACTGGCTGGACAATTACAAAAAGGCATCGGAGATTACATTGAGACCACATTCCCGATAACCAACGAACCGTTCAAAGTTTCGGTTCGAAAGATGTTGGCGAAGAAGGCTTCTCTTTATCATGAGCCTTACGTTGCCGTCCGGCTTCCGTTCCGGGTGGCAGAGTTTGGAGCAGCGATTCATGGACGCAGTCTGTGCCAGGGTTGGAGCTGCCAATGTAAGGAATACCATTCGAAACGGCAAGCACAGCTATTATGCGAATGCGCTTTCGTTGCTGGAACCGAAGCTGTCAAAATATGTTGTCCTTTCCTTGACGCACTCGTGAGCGGTAGCCCTATTATCCAGAACGGCAAGTTCATCGGAGCCGTGACGCATGTGCTGGTGCAGGACTCGCGGAAGGGGTATGGGATTTTTGAGAATATGTTGGAGCATTGAGGGTCGGGCTTTGCCCGAATGGAGATACTGGCGGCATAGATGAAGGAGAAGAGCGAAGCGATTGGCTGATGCTGTCAGAGCCAGACAAAGGAAAGCGGAGCTGCGAAAGGGTGAGTTTGCGCACACTTTCGCAGCTCCGGACAGCCAACGGAGATTCCCGCAGATACAGGCAGAGTATCCTTCCATGAGGGAAAGAAGAGAGAAATATAGTTGAAAACTCCAGTTGTGTATAAAAGCTGCTATTTTGACCGCCGATTCTCTTCCAGCCAGTCCTTAGGAATCGTTTCTACCTTCTTTTCAAATTCAGAGACATGCTTTCTGACCAGCTTGTCCAGCTCCCGATTGGCGGAGCGACCGTTGTATTCTGCTACATAATGGAATTTCAGTAGCAGCTCCGGGTCGGTTCTTAATGTAAACTTCGATGTGTTTGACCGCATATGCCATCTCCTTGTCCTTTGACAGCTTTTTAAAGGCTGTTCCGAGTGACCTTATTATAGTGTCATAATGACGGCAATATATTCATGTGACGGCACAATAATTATGGTTGCTGCTCATGGACTGCTCAGGGCTTCACCGCTTACAGCAGCATAATACACATAAAATGAGCTTCCCTGGGGATTGTTGTAGACACTTCCCGATTCATGTGGCAGGACGGCAGCGCGCCTGTCCCGCTTCCTCAATGCGCCATATCGGTATGCGGCGGTGGACAGAGTCTCTGAAACAGTGAATACTTTCCTGAAAGCCAGTACTTTTTTGAAAACCAGTGATTTGCAGGGGGGTACGACATGACGAACGTATATAAAAGCTGCCGCGGCAGGATAGAACCTGGCCTGTCGGGGCAGCTTTCAGATTCTCTTTATATCAGATATTCCGGTCAGTTAAACATCGATATTCCATATTTCATTTTACGGTATATTTTATATCCCAGGGTGACAAACAGGGATATTACAATGTAGAAAGTTGAAAAGATTCCGGCTGCGCCGCCTATAATCAGTATTAATAATGATACGATATTCATGAGTTTTCTCTCCTTCGGGTTTATTTTCAGGTATCCAAAACAGACCTGCTGAAGCAGCAGGCATAATGCTCAAGTTTCGTGGAATTACAGGAGAGATGGCTTCTGGCCGTCCTGATGGTGGATATAGCTTATGATGACAGTATTGCTGACGGCCTCCTGAAAGAGCACCTGCGGATACTGAGAGGCCAGATACAGCAGAGACAGAGAAAACAGGAGCAGTGCGCAGAAAAGCAGGCCGAATCCTCTGCCGGTACGGGCGGAGGGTCTCCGCTGGGTATGCCGGAGGGAAAGCGCCGCTTCACATTGTGTGAAGGTCCTGTGTTCGTAAATCTGTGCCAACGGTGCCGCCTTGCTTCCGGATTGGATGGAGGCGGTCTGGAAGCTGCTCTGTGAGTGAAAGGAATCCGGATTTACACACTCAAAAAAGGAATCTGCCGGAATATTTCCGAAGCACATTCCCAGGAGAAGCATGCATAATAAACCGAACAGGGGTAAGGAATTCCTTCTGGCGAGCATATATTCCTCCGTTGAACAAAATTAACGTACCTGTACATTATAACAGATTTCCTCTTTTTTGCAACCATCAGGAAGTGTCACGAAATAAATCTGCAGGTTTACAAATTTATTTCGTGACACTTCCTGATGAAAAGACTGAGTGCAGATATGAAATGGCGAAATATCAATATCAGAGAAGGAGAAAAGGGGATTAAGGGGAAGGAGGAGTGCTTAGGATTTCGCGTCGGAATTGTTAGGATTCTGCGGGGATGCGGAACCAAATATTGACATATCCTTGTAAATTATGTATGATATTCTCGCGAGTACATTTATTTTCCGAGTTTTGCGCCTGTATTACGTATGTGTCTGCTCGTTATACATTAAGTTGGCAGGTTTATAGCCGTTTTTAGTGTATTTACAGTTTTTTCCGGAACAGGCTGCGTCAGTTTTTCCGACAATTCCTAAAAAATCGGATAGTGGCATGTATGGAAGGATGAGAGAAAGTCAGAAATATGGTGAGAAATACATATGAATGAGAGATGGAATAATTTTAATCTGATTCGGCTGACGGCTGCTTTGCTGGTGCTGGGCGGGCACTCTTTTGTATTGACAGGGAGCGCGGCGCCGTCATTTCTGGGTTCGGCGCCTCACAGGCTGGGAATCATTTTGTTTTTTACGGCTGGCGGATATCTCATCACGGAAAGCTGGAAGCGGGATCGGAATTATCTCTGTTATCTGATTCGACGTGTTTTCCGGATTTTTCCGGCGCTTATTACCTGCATTGCCGTACTTACGTTTTTGATTGGCCCGCTGCTGTCCGCATACAGTCTGAAAGAATATTTTTCAGATTCCCGCACATGGAATTATTTAAGAAACATGAGGCTGTATGTCAATTATACATTGCCGGGCGTATTTTCGGAAAACCCCATATCCACAGCGGTGAATGGCTCGCTGTGGAGCCTTCCTGTGGAATTTTTCATGTATCTGCTGATTCCGGCGATTTATGAGATTGGCAGAAAGGGCGGCGGTAAGGTGCACATCCTGCTGACGGTGTTTGTGTGTGGTATCTCAGCCTGGAAGCACATTGCTGTTCCTGAATGGAGTTTTGTAATATATGGAACGGACCTGGGGCAGGCACTGGAAGTTGTACCGTTTTATTTTCTCGGCAGCCTGGCGGCAACATTGGAGATGAAACGGATATGGAACCTGCAGCTGGCGTTGCTATTGTATGTGGTCTGCCAGGGTGTTCCCTGCAGCGATGCAGTGGGTATGCTGCTGTCCTTCGCTGTAGTGCCGTACATTGCATTTTCCTTTGCTTTCTGTGAAAATCCGTTGGGGGGAAGGCAGTGGATTCGGAAAAGGCTGGAATTTTCCTATGGGCTGTATCTGTATGGATTTTTTGCCCAGCAGCTGGCAATATCATGGCTGTGGAAGAAGGGGCTTCCCCTGAAGGCAGAGGTGGTGATGGCGTTTGGGCTGATTCTGGCCGGAGTATTGGCTGTAGCCAGTGAGAAGCTGGTAGAAGAACCTGCCCGAAAACTTTCTCATAAATTGATTGACAGAGTCAGGAGGTGTCTGCAGATAACGGATCCGGTTTTATAGCAATTTTCCTGTATTTTCGGACTTTTGCCGGAACAGGGTGATATTTTACGATAATTAAGGAAGTGCAATTCCTAAATGAGAAGGGAGAATAGAGAATGATGAACAGAAAAGGAAAGAGAATTCTGGCATTGTGTCTCACGCTGACTCTGGCGTCCGGGCCAGTGGTGACAGGGACGGCAGCGGAGATTGCCTCGGAAGAGGCTGCAGCGCAGAATGTGTCGGCAATGCCGGCGGAAGGGGCTGTGTCGGAAGGAGACGTCCTGCCGGAGGAAAGTGAGGCAGTAACGGAAGGAAGCGTGACATCGCCAGAAGGAGAGCAGGTGTCGGAAGGAAGCGCCCTGCCGGAGGAAGGTGAGACAGTGCAGGGAGGAGAATCCGTACCGGAGGGAAGCGGGACAGCGGAAGATGAATCGGCACCGGAAGGAAGCGTGACATCGCCGGGAGGAGAGCAGGTGCCGGAAGGAAGCGTGACATCGCCGGGAGGAGAGCAGGTGCCGGAAGGAAGCGTGA
>CANDMH010000023.1 GCA_947385785.1 uncultured Lachnospiraceae bacterium | reverse complement strand
TTTTACGGTCCGGCAGTCCGGGATACAGATAATTGTCAAATCCCACCACCGTCACATTCTCCGGCACCTTATAGCCCTGCTTTTCCAGTACCTCGATAAGCTTGATGGCTACCAGGTCGCAGTTGCAGACAAAGGCTTCCGGCATCTCCTCCGGCAGTTCCAGAATAATCTCACCTGTCTCGTCCCTGTCCTCCATGCGCCATTGCGCCGGCAGCGTAAGTTCATGTTCCAGCAGCACTCTCTGAAACCCGCAGAACCGGTCCATAATGCTGCTGGTGGCATGGATGGAACCCACATAGGCCATGCGCCGGAATCCCTTTTCATAAAGATATTCCGTCACCATATACATGCCGTAAAAGCCGTCCGTCACCACCGCGTCCTCCGATATCTCCTTATAATAGAAGTCAAGGTAAATAATCGGAATCTTCACGCTGCCCCTGAGGAAATCAATGTATTTCCTGTCGATTTCCCCCATTACCACCAGCCCTTCCACGGCATTTTCTCCCACAAAGCTGGGCAGCTTCAGCCCGGTCTCCGCCCCGTGCTTTAAGATCTCCGCAGTTACCATGCAGTTCCGGTTCGGAGCCTCCAGCGCCATTTCCATATACAGCTTCCAATAAAATGTGGTGTAATCCGCCAGCCATTTCTCCGAAATCAGCACACCTACATGCTTCAGGCTGGTGCCCTTGCGCTGGTCCTGGAAGTACCCCATTTCCCTTGCCGCGTCCAGAATCTTCTCCCTGACCGCATCGCTGACACCCTTCTGCCCCGTAAGCGCATTGTGTACCGTTACCGCGCTGACCCCCACATGGCAGGCTATGTCCTGCATCCTTACCTTTGCCATACTCCTCCTGACCCGGTTATACCGTAATTTTGCCCTTCCATATATACTCTCAGGCATATTCCTTTTGCCTCTTCCGCGCCATATCGCATAAATGCCCGCTGTATATTCCCTCCGGTAAATATTTCCGGCCCTGCGGCTAATTTCCATACTCATGAATGAACCACCCCGCTGCAAGCAACAGGGTATCCAGCCCTGGCTTCTTCTTTCTGAACGCTGCAAGCAGCGGGGTATCAGACCCGTGATGGAATGAAAATGGTGTTAGTCAATAACCGTGTTGGTTTCCGAATTTTGGTCATATACAGAATGCCCTGTTTATGGCACTTTCGGGCTGCACCAACACATATATTGTCTAACGCCATGAAAATAATTGCCAGTCAAAATGTATAACGCATGGATGCTTCTACAATGCCGGTGCAGCAGGCGGCAATTAAATGCATTCGCAAGTACAACCGTGAGTATAAATTATGGAATTAATCTGTAACCCGTCATTCTTTAATCTGTTGAGATTAAATATTAAGTTCATTATAGTCAGAGAGTATCCGTTTGTCAAATGGTTTGACAGAGGAGTGTTCCAATTATCTTCATGCAAAAGCCCTCACTACTTACTGTAACATTCCATCTGTTCCACAATCTGCGGAAAGGCAAATGTACAGTTCGCCCTGCGGAGGAGTCCGAAATTCTCCCCGTTTCCTGCAAAAGCATTGTTGTCCCACCAGCAGACGCTTATGCCGTAATGCCTGGCCCTGGCCACATAGTAGGCCGCGAACTCGGTTCTGGCCTGCGTATTGCCGTTCTTAATCCTCGCGCCGAACTCGCCTATTACCACACCGATTCCTTTCGAGATGTATTTTTCATATAATCTCTCCATAAAGGCATCGATTTCCCCGGTTCCTTTCTGCTCCGAAACGGAAAACGCATCCGTACTGCCGCTGTCTCCCTCTCCCGCCAGCGCGAAATTGTACGGCGTATAGGCATGGACGGATACCAGAATCCGATTCTCCGCTCCGCCTGGGTCTTCCGGCAATGCAAAATCCTCCGCCAGCGCAAAATCCGGAGAAGCACAGTATCCCGGCACCATGATATAACGGGAAGCATTGTGCCCTTCTCCGTCTTCGCGAATCGTATTTACAGCAACCTGATTCAGCTGATTTACCGCGTCAAGGCACTCCTTCCCAACCTCTGAATTCACGTCAACCCACCATTCATGATCCGTCCCGATCTGTCTCGGCTCATTCAGGGTTTCAAAAACCAGCTTTTCGTCATAATCCGCAAACCTGGCCGCAATCTGCTTCCAGACAGCGCTTACATATTCTTTGGACTGGTCAAGCAGCTCATAAGACGGATACATAAAATCTTCCCCATTGTCATGATGAATGTTCAGTATGACATACATATCCTCGTCCAGGGCCCAGTCTACCACTTCCTGCACCCTGTCCATCCATGCCCCGCTGATCTGCCATCCCTCATCCACATGATTATGCCACGAAACGGGTATCCGGATTGTCCGGAACCCTGCATCTGCCACAGCGTGTATCATCTCTTTTGTAGTTACTGCTTTTGACCATGCGGATTCATACTGCAGTTCATCGCTCAGGTTGCAGTCCACCGCGTCAAATGTGTTTCCCAGGCACCAGCCCAATCTCATAGACTCCACAAACTTCAGAGCGTCGTTTTGCGGGATCTCAGCCTGCGGCCATTCCGGCACCTGAATGATCTCTATCTCTTCCATGTGCTCCCCTTCTTCTGATTCCTCATTTCCTGATTCCTCGTTTCCTGATTTCTCGTTTCCTGATTTCTCGTTTCCTGGTTCCTCGTTTCCTGATTTCTCATTTCCTGGTTCCTCATTTCCTGGTTCCGATGTGCCTTCCGATGTCCCTGTTCCGTCTGGTTCAGAAGCGGCATCAGCATCACCGCTATCCGAAACATGGGCTTCGGTTTTATATGTATCTCCGTCTCCACGCCCACTCTCCGATACGCTTTCGGCCTGGCCTTCCGTCTCTGCCGGGCTTCCGCAGCCTGTCATTACCAGCATTAATACCGCTGCCATCATCGCAATCCGCATTTTCTTCATTATAACAGCCCCTCTTTCTGTAATTTTCATTTCTGTAACTTTCATTTCTGTAATCTTATTGCATTGCCCTCCACGACAACACTGCCTTACTGCTGCCCGAAGTCATGCTATCTGCTGTTTCTATTTCACATATTAACAACTATTTTCAAAAAATCATCACTATTTCTTGCCTTATATACATATTTATTGCCGTCTTTCCTCATTCTACCTCAAAAATAAGCTATTCTCGGTTGCTTTCAGGCGAATGCAGCCTGAAAACAGAATCAGAAAAGCTGCAGGGAGGAACGGTTTGAGTGGAAATCACCTCCGGGTTGCGCAGCAAAAAGCTAACGATTTTGATATCCCTGGCAACGTCCGAGAGCACAAACAGCATCAGCTTCACGTCCGGAACCTCCTTTGCCTGCAGGCCGGGTGTTCATGGCGGGTTCGGCTGGAATATAGACATCGTTCGCCAGCAGTCTGTATTACCCAATAGCCTCTGTCCTGGAAAGTGATTGCAATGATTTCCTGGAGAAAGCTTCCTTCACGCCAGGAGCAACGCCACAAGATAAAAAGGCATAACCACTGCTTCCGCCTCTGTAATCCTGATTGTAACCCTGTGTCTCCCCGGCGTCTGATCCTCCAGCAGCACCTGCAGCGCCAGGTAGTCTCCCCAGTCCTCGTCGAAATTTCCGTCCAGCATAACTCCCTTTTCCTGAGCGCCGTCCACAAAAGCCAGGGCTTTCGGAGCAGGCCCGCTCACCGTCCTTCGGTACTGCAGAGCAATGCATCTGCATTCTGTATCAAAGCAAATCTCATCCCCTACATGCTCCGCGCTCCATCCCCTTCGGAACGTCTCTGTAATTACGGTTTGTCTCATTGGGTCTGCCGTAAATCCGCTGCAGATGACAGGACGAATGGTGTCATTGCGGAAACGCCTGGCGTTTTCATAGCGATTTTGGGTAACAGGCTCAGGCATTCTTTTTGCAGCCTCCTCCGCACCCCCCATCCCGGGATACTTCCATGTGGAATTTATCTCCCTGAATTCCCCGTACATCTTCTCAAGCTCTGACCGGATAATCTCCGCCAGCAGTGCATGTCCCCTGTCATTGGGATGCAGGCCGTCCGGCGTAATCTCCTCCCGAGTCAGCTCTCCCGACTGAATCCGTGGTAAAATAGTATCACCCATGCACACTCCGGGCAGTCCGTAATATCGGCCCAGCTCATCATGAATCCTCTGTGCACTGTGGCCGTCACTGTAAAACCGGTTATGCAGAAGCACCACCGCCGGCTTCCAGTCACATCTCAGGATATGTCGAATCAGCCCTTCGTAGCATTCCATGAAATGCGCGTCGTCATCGTCATTGACACTGAACTCCACAAACACCACATCCGGGCGGGCATACAGCAGATCCTCCTCCACCCTTGCCACTCCGAAATGGGAAGTAGTGCCGCCAATACCCGCATTCACATAGGAAAAATTCCCCCTGGGAAAGCGCTCCTGCCACCAGCGGTATACCAGAGACGCATAGCAGGTATCGGGCCGGGAAGCCAGGCTGCCCTGTGTAATGGAGCCGCCCAGAAACCCTATGGTGATATCCTCTCCCCGTTCGGCCCGGGCAAATACATCCTCCAGACGTTCGCTTTCTCTCCAGATATTCTCACCCAGTCCCTCTATGTATGCCGACAGCTCCTCCGCCATTTTCTCCGCCTCAGGCCTGCGGATATGTCCATGGGTCCCTCTGCCGTTATTGCTGAACAGGAAATGATGTACCCTGCTGTCCCCCAACCCGGCGCAGGCCTCCTCTATGGCGCGGTCCCAGCCGCCGTCATGATTCAGGATTGTAGTCATACAGATAATATGCGCCTGCGGATGAATTTCCCTGAGCCTGCGCAGAAAATCGGCATACCTTTTTCTCCAGCATGCGGCACGCTCTCCCTCATAGTCCTCTCCGCAGAAATTGTCGGGATGTGCATCATTCTGCCCCACCGCCACGATAACCACCTGCGGCCTGTAAAGGGAAAAATCCCACTGCAGGGGCATTCTGGAACCTCCTGCCCCCAGCGGTGCCGGGCTGTGCTCCAGAATCTGCGGCTGGTACTGCACCTTATCGAAAATACTTTCCATCCCTCTCTGTTCCGGCTCCATGAAATATCCGGTCCCGTCCATCAGGGCAATCCCTCCCTGGGCAATGTCATGAAGCCTTGCCCCCAGTTTCCTGGCCGTCATCCATGCGTAGGAATCATAACTGTTGGAATACTCGCCATTGTGCACCGGATCCGGTTGTCCGCAGTAATCGACCGCCTCCGACACCTCTCCCGCAGATACCGAATCGCCGTATACTTCTATTCGCCTTGGCGACAGCGGCGCGCAGGGAAGCAGTTCTGCATCGCTGCTGCCAATAAATCCGTGAATCTGCACCATATGGCAGGAATCCTGACGTTTGAACAGCAGCACTTCATGTACGGTTTCATCTGAACAATTTCCCGATACCATCGTCTGCTCCGTCAAAATTCCCGATGCTCCCGTCCCCTCCGCCAGGCCTCCAGTCGCCGCCATATCCTCCGCCGGGCCTCCAGTCGCTGCCGCCCCCTCCTCAGGCAGGCCCTGTACGCAGCCGTGCTTCCCTCCCGGCCCTTCTGCGGACTCTTCCCTCTTATCATACAGACAGATTCGCGTAATGCCGCTTTCCTCCAGCTTTACACAGCGCTGCTCCCCATCCAGGATATATCCCAGATAATTGTCCCAGTAGGCCCGGTAATTCGTCACCACCGCCTCCAATCTGCTGCCGCGAAAGCGAATGCGCACACTGGTAGCCGGATACACCCAGAGAGGCCCTCCATCTTTACTGAAATCAATTCTTCCTTCATACTGCAGGCAGGATGCGTCGGGCTCTATCATCTGCTCCCCGCTTTCCGCCATATGCCTTAAAATTTCTGCCGCCTTCATTTTTCGTCCCTTTCTTTCCATGCAAACATTTATTTTAAGTACATTATATCAACCTATTTAATTTATTTCAGTAACGTTTATTGTCATTTATATATTGTTTTTGAGAATATATCATTTTAGAGCTGTTACCCTTTGCATCAGCTATTTCTCCTGGACTGCAGGGTTCGCGAAGTGTTTCCTGCAGTTTGCAGACACTTCCCTTAGAACTTCCGCCGCACAGCAACGGCCCTGCCGTTCACAGGCTGCATCAACACATATGCCGACTATCACCGCTTAATATATACTCACAGTCAAAAACATTTGTTGAATAAAATATAGAGTGAGCACTGCCGCAACGCAGAACAGAAAACAGCAAATGCTCACGAAAACCCTCGCGGACACACCGAATGAACCGTAACCAGCCAACAGAACGATTCATTCTGCTTCCCCTCCCTTGAAAATTCCGCCGCCCTGTGGTAAAGTGCAGCCAGGAAATAATTTTAAAAAAATTGACCCATACCTCCTAACAAACCGCTTTCTCCTCAGACTATACAGGTGAAAGCATTGATCAATCGCTTCCCAGGGAAATGCCGATGCCTGCGCATATTACAGGAAACACTTCTCAAACCCTGTAATCAACAGAAATGACAGCAGACATTTTCCGGCATTCCCTTAGAATGACAGTCCCCGGAACTGTGGAGAATAACATGAAAAAACAGGAACTGCTGAAACTGATGGACAGCGAACTGCTGGAAAAACTATACGGATTCTGCTATGCAAGGACAGCCGACAGCCAGGAGGGCCAGGAGCTGTGTTCGGAAATCCTGCTCGCCCTGGTGAAAGCCGCAGGCACTCAGGGGGAGCTGGACCGC
Source organism: uncultured Lachnospiraceae bacterium (assembly GCA_947385785.1). Classification (GTDB taxonomy): domain Bacteria; phylum Bacillota; class Clostridia; order Lachnospirales; family Lachnospiraceae; genus Acetatifactor. Next base: position 20,700 of record CANDMH010000023.1, on the reverse strand, counting down.
CCCTACCCTTTTATCTGGCGTGTGGCACGAAATGTGTACGCGGACTATGCCAGAGACCGCAGGCGGCGCTCAGAGGCCTTCTACCAGGGAGACCCGGAAGATCTCCTGCCCCTGGTACCTGCCCCGGAAGAGGCGGAAGATGACTGCACGGAACTGCTGAATACCGTCTACCGCCGGATTGCTTTTCTCACCAGGGCATACCGGGAGGCCATGATCTGGTTCTACCTGGACGGAATGTCCGCCGCAGAGATCGCGAAACGCCAGAATGCCAGCGAAACCACCGTTCGCCAGAGATTATTTTCAGCCAGAAAAAAAGTGAGAAACGAGGTAGAAGAGATGAATGAACCCGCGAATAAACCTGTAGCCCTTGACACCATTGAATTCTATATGTTTGGAAACGGCAATCCTAACGGCAACAATCCCTGGGAAACCTGCACAAGGCAGTTTTCCAGACATATCCTCTGGGTATGCCGCAAAAAGCCGCAAAGCCCATCCGAAATCGCCGCGCAGCTGAATGTCCCCACCCTCTATGTGGAAGAAGAGCTGGAGATTCTTACCAGAGGCCTGAACGGGAAGTACGGCCTGCTCCGAAGGATGGATAACGGAAAATACGCCCTGAATTTCATTCTGTTCGACAGGGACGTCACCGAAAAGGCTCAGGACATTTATATGGAGCATCTCCCGGCTGTCAGCGACATCCTGGCGTCCTTCATTGAAGCCAACCGGGAGGAGTATCTTGCCTTCCCTTACCTGAACCGGAAGGTTGACCTGAACCTGATCCTCTGGCAGCAGTTACACCAGATGGCGGACACCTTTGCCGACAACGTGGAACGCATCCTGTCTGAGGAATATTTCCCGCAGATGAAAAAGCCCGAAAGGCCCTACAGCGTTTATGCCCATGTGGCAAACGGTAAAATGTACAGAAATGGATGGGACGGCGTAACAGGCTCCCATGTGTGCGGGTATTCCTCCGTCTCCGTGGAAAATATTTACACCGCCCACGTCAGGCCCCATTTCCACTGCGGCCTGAATCTCTCGACGGATCTCCCGCTTCAGCTCGCCCTCCGGGCTATCCGCGGTCTGGCCGCAGGCTCCCTTTCCGAAGAGGAGAAGGAACCGGCTGCCAGGGCAGTGGAGGAAGGATATCTGTATCGCGAGGGAGACATGCTTTACACAAAAATTCTGGTAAACGACATGAAGGACCAGCACCGGCTGTTCGCCATCACCGACAGGCTCTCCCATGGATATTTTGAAGAACCCGCCAGGATAGCGGCAGGAAAGCTTTCCGAATTGTTCCGAAGAGAAATTCCGGAGCACCTCCTGGCGGAATGGCGTTTCGCAAATCAGCTCTCCTCCCTGCCCCTCATGGAGAACCTGACGGAATTCCTGATCGGAAAAGGCCTCCTTACCCCTCCAGCAGACGGCATCGGGGCGGAGGGTTGTTGGATGGGCGTGGCCAGACAGGCGTTACACCCGCTGTCATGACAACGACTTTCAAGCATTCTATACTCACAAGTGAAAACATTTGCCGGTTGAAATTGTATAACCAGTGAGCGCTTCCGCAACCTGGAGCAGAAAGCGGCAAATGTATACGCTCACGAATATAGTCAGAATGGAATGCGGGCAGTACCGGAAATACACCGGTACCTGCCTCATTCCTTTTCATACCCGTTCTCCCGGTACAGCGCCACAAACACAGCCGCAGCCAGAAGAATTTCCGCTCCGATCACCCCAAGCCCAAAGCCGTCCACCCGGGGCGTATCCGCCGCCAGGGCCGCAGCCGCTTTGGAGAGCACCCCTGTGAAAAGGAACCCGCTGGCCTTCTCCATGAATCCGCTGAACTCCCCAAAGACGGGAACCATCACCAGAACCAGTGTGGGAACCGAAATCAACGTACTGGCGCTCACCTGGCTCTTGCAGCAGATGCCGAATATCATGCCCAGAACCGTGGACGCTATGGCGCAGAGGACCGATACCCCCAGCCACATGGCCCATGCCGCTGCCGACGGACGCAGCCCCGCAGCCGGAACCGACAGCACATTTACAATCAGAATCATGGCTGCCACGGGCAAAGTGCTTCCCAGGAAAAATTCCAGGCCGTTCACCGAGGAGGTCATCAGGGCCCGCAGGGTATGCTTCTCCTTCTCCTCGGCCAATGCCATACCGGTGCACAGGATGCCCGTCATGGTGGTATTCATCAGCGCCCCCAGCGACAGGGCCACTCCGCGGACGGAATCATCCAATGCCTTTCCGTTGGATTTCGCCATGGAGCCGTAGAACAAAGTCATCACAAAGGTAAGCCCCACGGAAAACAGGGGCATGGCAATAAAGTTTTTGGAAAACTGTGTCCGCCATTTCATAGACAGAATTACGGATAATTTATTCCAATGAACCGTTTTCATCCCTGTACGCCGCCATATTCCGCCGTTCCCCCCGTGCATTTTTTCCGCTGCCTGAACTGTCCTCATCCCAATGCCCTCCCTGTCACTGTCAAAAATACGCTTTCCAAAGTAGGCTCACAGGAATGCAGGCTGTTCACCTGATTCGCCTGAAGCAGCCTGGAAAGCCTGCCCACATCCTCCGCCTCCTGTCCCAGAAGCAGCCTGCTGCCGTCGGAAAGCAGCACCCGGTAGCGTTTGTCCTGATTATACCGCAGACACAGTTCCTCCGGCGTACCGTACTCCACAATCTGTCCGTCGTTGAGCAGCGCCACATGGTCACAAAGCTTTGTGGCCTCCTCCATATTGTGGGTTGTGAGAAAGATAGCCATGCCCTCCTCCCGCAGCTCCTCCAGAAGCCTGTGTATGTCCAGGGCAGTGGACGGATCCAGGCCGCTGGTGGGCTCATCCAGGAACAGAACCCTGGGCCTGTGCAGCACCGCCCTGACCAGAACCAGACGCTGTGCCTGGCCTTTGGAAAGCTTCCCCGCAGGTTTTTTCCGGTGCTCATACAGCCCCACCCGCTTCAGCAGCTCCTCGATGCGCTCCCCCGGAACGCCCAGAATCCTGGCGAAAAACTTCAGATTGTCATAGACTGTCAGGCGTTCGTAAACACCCGATTGATCGGTAACAACTCCGATCTGTTCATAGATTGTCTCATCGATTTTCTCCACATGGATGCCCAGTACATAGGCATCCCCGGAGGTGGGCTTCAGCTGCCCTGTAAGAATTTTGATTGTGGTGGTCTTCCCCGCGCCGCTGGGGCCCAGGAATCCCAGAATTTCCCCCCTGTGCAGCACGGCGTTCAGATCCCGCAGCACTGTTGCCTCCCCGAACTTCTTTGAAATGTGTTCCAGGCGGATGTATTCCTTTGCCATAATGTATCACTCCTTTCATGCAGGAGTATACCATCCGGGGGATGATTTATGGGGATCATTTCCGGAATGGAGGCACGGGGTTCCTGAATGGCAGGCACCGGTCCTTTCCGGCGCCGTGACACCCAGCAGCGCTATCCTTCACTTCTATATTTTTCAATGGTACACCGATGTTTTTTCCTCATCTTATCGTAATTTATACCCACAAGCAGAATATCCCCCGTATAGCCTTCCAGGGCTTTCACGTATTCCCGGGCCTTGATCTGCCGAATGGCTCCTCCTGCCGTCCGGTTCCACTTCAGCTCCACCACCAGGGCAGGCCTGGAAGATTTCTTCCGGGGCAGGAAGACAATATCCGCAAATCCTTTTCCCGACGGGAATTCGCGGATCAGGAGGTAATCCTTCCTGGCGGAAAAATAAGCCAGTGCGATCACGCAGCTCAGAGAATTCTCATCATGATAGGCCAGGACAGATACTTCCTCCATATGCACCCCGTCGATGGCTTCCGCCACTATTTCCTCCTCACCGTTCAGCGTAGCCTCCAACAGACGCTCCGAACGTTCCAGGGCTTCCGCCACCTGCCTCCACCCCTTTGAGCCGTCGATGGCATTCCGAAATTCTCCGGCGATCTCCATGTTGGGAATAAACACCATGCGCCGCGCCTCATCAAATGCCAGATACCCCAGATGCACCAACAGCGTCAGCACATCGTCCCTGCTCTCAAAACTGGTCATATCATTCTGGAATTTTTCAGGGTTTATCCGGCAACTCCCCCCACCCACCATGGAGATAATGCTGTCCTTCAGCCCGTCAAAGTTCATGTCCATATAAAGACGCAGAGCCTCGTAGGTCTCCGTCCTGGTCCAATAGCTCCTGAACTTCCTGTTATACATGGCATCCACAATGGATTTCGGATTATAAATATGTCTGCCCTGCTCGAACAGATAACCGTCATACCATTGCTTTGCTTCCTCAAAATCCATATGATATGCCGCACAGAGCCGCCGCACTTCCTCCTCCGTAAATCCCACATAAGGCGCAAGCCGTCCCGGATCAGTCATGGAAAATTCATCAAAAATGTTCAGTGCGGAATGGGTACCATACTTTTTGATGGGCAGAATGCCTGTCATATAAGCCAGTTTTACATAGGTTCTATCCTTCAGCAAATCCCGCAGAAAGTCCAAATATGCCCGCTGTACCTTCTCATTCCCCTTCATCTCCCGGAAAACGCAGTCCCATTCATCAATGATAAAGAGAAAGCCCCCTTCCGCATCCCGTTTTTTCGCATATACGGAGGCCAGCGCGCCGGGCAGATGTTGTTCCGTCTCCCCCACCAGGCTGCCATACACCTCCCTTACCTCCTCCAAAACTCTGGCTTCCAGGTAATCCACAAAATGATCCGGCGTCCCCGCCCCTCTGATAAACTGCTGGATATTCAGCAGCAGCACATTATGGCGGTTCAGATGCTCCCGGAAAGAAGGCTCCCCCGCAATCTCCAGACCGGCAAACAGCGGCTCCGAATCACATCCCCGCCCATAATAGGCGCAAAGCATATTGACCGCCATGGATTTCCCAAACCTGCGCGGCCGGCTGACACAGAGATTTTTCCTTTCCGTCTCCATGACCCGGTTGGTATAGGCAATCAAACCTGATTTATCCACATAAATTTCCGAACGCAGCGCCTGTCTGAAGGCTTCGTTTCCCGGATTTAGATAAACTCCCATATGCACCTTCCCTCTCTGCTTTTTCCTTCATTATCCCATACTATCCGCCGTAAAGCAATATCTGTTTCCGCGCCCCGTGACGGCACCGGGCAGTTACGTTTCACCCGGTGCCGCCGCGAAACGCTTTCATGGGCATTTTGCGCGGAACCGCGATCGGTAACGCCGGATAAACAGTAACAGCGGACACGTCTACAGCCTTTTCATCAGCTCCGATTTTCCGCTTCTGGAGAGCAGGCACTCATATCCCCCCACCCGCAGCCGCCCATGTCTGAAATCCACTTCCTCTATTTTATCAAGGGCCACCAGATAAGCCCTGTGCACCCGCAGAAAGCCCTCCCCCAGGGCAGACTGGATTTCATTTAAATTGCCCAGAAAATCAATGACACCTCCGGAAACGTTTCTGCTCCCGCTTTCCTTCCCCTCCCCCGGATGCGCGCATTTTCCCGCCGCGGAACCTCCTGCAATACCGCCTTCCAGGCCCGCACCGCGGCTGTTCCCCCTAAGCCCCTCCCTGGCGGGACGGCCCACGGCTTCCCCCGGCGAAAACCGCGTCCCCGCCTCCTGGCTTCCCCGGGTATGCAGCAAAATATGGTGGGCCCTGGGGGCCGTCTCAAAAAATAGAATATCCGCTATGGGAATATGCCGCAGAGTCTCCCCCACCTGCAGCGTGTAAACCTGGGCCGGATCCCTGCGCTCCTCCAGGAGCCTCTCCTTCACCTCTTCCAGGCAGCGCGCAACGGATTCCTCCAGTTTCTCCGGATCTTTCACAATATAATCGAAAGCCTCCAGATGGTACTGGAAAGTGCGGTATGCCAGATCTCCGAAACCGGTGACATAGATCAGGGTTCCGTGGGGATCCAGACGCCGGATTTCCTTTCCCAGGCGGAAGCCGTCCCAGTCCCCGTCCCTCAGCTCCACATCCAGGAAATAGATGCCCCGCCTCCCCGGTTCCTGCCGCACTGCCTTCAGAAGGAAAGCCGCGTCCGCCGCGCTGCACACAATCCGCATATCGTAATCCTCTATCAGTATTTTCCGCTCCAACGCGGCCTGAAGCCGCCTGCGCAGAGCGGAATCATCGTCGCATAAATAAATCGGAATCATCTCCGGCCTCCCATATCATGTTGTGCCTGCACATCTCCATGCATGCAGGCTGTCTCCTTTGCCCGGACAACCCATAACCGTATTTTTGCTATTCTCCTATACCCGTGAGCGCGTTCCTATGCCGTTCTCCATTCCACATCATAGAATCAAAGATATTGCTGAAGCGATCACTCGTTAACGCACGGGCAAATGTTTCAGACCGTAAATACAATTTGTCGTCATTGAGTGCAGGCGTGCGCTTTCTACCGCTTCCCCGCAGCCTCCCCCGGAACCGTCAGCTCCTGCACAAAAGCCTCCTCCGTCCAGCTGGCGGACACAAAAGCCCCCGGGTAGTCCCGCAGAATCCGTTGCAACCCGGAAAGCCCCGTCCCCCTTCCCTTTCCCTTGGTGCTGTAGCCCTCGTTCCAAATCCTGGCAGGATCCGTCCGCCCTGTCCAGGTATTGCCCACCCGCAGCTCCAGATTCGTCCCCTGCTGCAAGAGCACAATCTCCACCCATGGCTTCTCCGTTTCCAGGGAAGCCTCCAACGCATTGTCCACCAGTACGCCCACACACCTGACGAAATCCCAGGCATCCATATTGACCGTTTCCACGGGATAGAGCACCTCCAGACGGCATTCCACCCCTTTCTCCTCCATATCCACCAGTTTCGCCAGGAGGAGGCTGCGCACCTGGGGAATCCGCAGGTTGCCGACTTGGGTGGATTCCTGAATCTTCTCCCCCAGACGCCTGTCAAAACCCGCTTCCAGCTTTTCCAGTTCCCTGCTCAGCACATTGGTCTCCCCCTCCTTCGCCTGCTGCGACATGCCGGAGAGGATATTTTTATAGTCATGACGGAAAGAACGCATCTCCTGCCGGACCTCCTCCAGGCTCCGCTCATAAAGCATCTGCTGCGCAATGATATCCCTCTGCGCCTGAAGTCTGCGGTTCGTGCTCATCCTCTGGGCCACGGAGACGATTCCGCCCATTACCAGAGCGGCCGTCACCGACACCATGATGTCATAAGCCAGATAGAGCTTCGGATCCAGTTCCTCCCGCAGGCTGAAGCTGTCTACCCCCAGTAAAAACGCCCCCTCCACCAGAACCAGGAGCAGAAACAGAAAAACCACGGCCCGCACCTTTCCCACCTCCTCCAGAAAAGAGCGGAAAAGAACTCCGAAACCCGCCCTTCTCAGGAAAAAGGCCAACCCCAGGGCCAGCAGCATCGCCCACGCAATGTCCACTGTACTGACCAGCCATTCCACGGAAAGAACCATCACCAAAGATCTGAACAGACGCAGCGAGCTGGTCAGCCCCTGCATCATGCCCGCCACGCACACATAGGAAAAAGCCCTCCAGGACGGAATCCTCCAGGCCCACTTTGCCCAGAGCGTGCAGCAGAATAGATTTGAGAAGGAGCCGATGAGCAGCACTGTCATCTTGCCGGAAACCAACATCCAAATGCCGGTTGCCGCCAACGGCGAAAGCAGCAGCACCGGCAGCCTCCGGGCTGCCTGCCTCCACGCGGCAGGCTCATCCATAATGGCAAACAGGTATACCACCAGCATAATGTGTCCCAAACAGCTGTCCAGGTAATAAGACCAGGTGTTCCAGGTTATCATTTCATCCCTCCTTTGGCCGGAGCCTCTTCTCCTCCCACGCGGTTCCCGCACGAAACAGGTTTTCCTTTCCGCCAGTTCAGCCCTGCCGCCCGGATTTAGGGAGGCATACTGCATCAAACTCACATTATATCGGCGCCTGGCAGTCTTATATGCACACCTGATTTCATGGGGCAGGGATTAAGAGAGCCGCTTCCCGCCCTGCCTCCCATTATAGCAGAAAACGCGCCTCTGCACAAATCTTGATTTTAATTGACAAAAAGTTATATAAGGTTATATAATAAGCATAAAATTATATAAAGTTATATAAGGTTATATAAAAATATAAAAGTTATATAAGGAGCCGCTATGAATAACCCCTTTACTCTGTCCTTTGGGAAAAAGCCATTACAGTATATATCCCGTATCACACAGACCACGGAAATCATTGAGAATTTCACTGCGGAACAGCCTCCCAATCAGATATATATGGTTACAGGCATCAGGGGCTCCGGCAAGACAGTGATGATGACCAGCATTGCAGGTGAAATCAAAAAGCGGAAAGACTGGATCGTACTGGAATTGAATCCGAATCGGGATCTCCTGCAGAGCCTGGCAGCCAGGTTATATGGCTTACCGGAAATGCATCCCGCGTTCCTCCAGGCAAAACTGGACTTCTCCGCATTTGGCCTGGGGGTATCTCTGGAAAACGCCGTTCCCGTCACGGACATCGAAAACGCCATCGAGCTGATGCTGGCTGAACTCCGGAAAAGAAAACGGAGACTGCTGATCACCATTGATGAAGTCACGGATTGCGCACATATCAGGGTATTCTCCAGTTCTTTTCAGATTTTTTTGAGACAGGAGTATCCTGTATTTCTCCTGATGACAGGCCTGTTTGAGAATATTTATGATCTGCAGAATGAGAAATCCCTGACCTTTTTGTACAGGGCGCCCAAGATAATGCTTGGAGCCCTGAATTTCACTGCCATCCGGAAAAAGTATATGGATATCTTCGGCCTTGACATGGAAGCCGCGGGCAGGATGGCCGGACTCACCAGGGGATATCCCTTTGCCTTCCAGGTACTGGGATACCTGTACTGGGAGAACCGGGACAGCGGGCCGATAGAGGAAATCCTGCCGGAATACGACCAGTATCTTGCCGAGTATGTATACGACAAAATCTGGTCTGAACTCTCCGATCTGGACAGGAAAATACTGGCCGTGATGGCCGAAAGCGGCGAGACAAAGGTCAAAGAAATCAGGGCCCGCACCGATATGAAATCCGGCCTGTTTTCGGTGTACCGGGACCGTTTGAAGCGAAAAGGGGTTCTGGACACAGGCAAGTACGGGGAGATTTCCTTTGCACTGCCCAGATTCGGGGAATTTGTCATGATGCAGATGATATGAAGGCTGGTCCGGTTATCTGCCGGTTCTGAGCGCCGGTGCGGCCCGACGCTTCTCCGGCAGACACTGCCTGCCACATGAGGGCGTCAGCCCCCGTATATCTGGAAATATTTCTGAAGATGTACTTGTATCTATCTTTTCTGCTTCTCACGTCCGTGAAATTTCATTCGGTCACTTCCGAGTCGGTTGCTATCGAGCAAAATTCTTATAACCTTCAGGCAGAACGCAGCTCACTTCAGCTTTGTTTTCTCTCCGGAATCCGTAAAACAACCCTGTCAGGAATGCCGCACTCCCTTCATCTCCCTCCCTCGTCCAGATACAGCTGCACCCGGTTCTGGAGGATCCGGACCGTGTCCTCCACGCTCTTGTCCCCCGCAAAATAGGGCCGCAGCTCCTCCAGCATAATCGCCGAAATCCCGGAAGGATACCGCGACTCCGGTACACAGCTTTCCAGATACGCCATGTACTCCTCCAGATAGCTGGTGCCGTCGGCTTTAAGCGTAAGCGCACCCGTAACATCGGTATCGCCGTTTTTCCCCATCTTCTGCCACAACTTGCCGTCGTGCTCGTCCCGCACCACGCTGTCTTGTATAACATCCCTTCTGACACTGTTTCCATATACGGTAAACTGATTCTCATAATCCAACAGCAGAGCAATATACTCCCTGATGATGTCAAGATGCTCCGCCTCCCTGTTCACCACCAGATACCCATTGGGGTTTATCACATAATTTCCGCTTCCCGTATCTGTAGGAGATCCCACCAGATGCAGCCCGTCCCCGGCGCACCGCTCCATCGTCTGGGAAAAGCTCTCCAGATCCGCGATATAGCTTAATTCCGCCACAGACTCTCCCTCCCGCATCATCCGATGGGCTTCCTCCCAGGTCTGGTACTGCATTTCTTCCACTTTCACGGCTTTCTCTCCGTACTGCCTGCACACCTCCAGGATCTCCGTGAATTCCGGGCGGTCAAACTGTACGTTTCCCTGCTCCGGATCCAAAAAGGGCGATTCCTCCCATCCGCCGGTCAGCCACAGAAAAAGGGGATAGGGGGGCATTTTAAGGGATGTCGCCAACAGCCAGTTCCAGTCGTCCCTCCTGCCGATACATTCCATGACATCTTCGGTAGTCCATGTCTCCCCCGCCCAGATCTGATCGGAAACCAGTGTGGTCTCCGTCTCAAAACAGAGAGCCAGGCCCACCATCCTGCCATCTATGGTGGTATCCGCCACCACGCCGGGCCAGAGCTGCTCCATAATGTCCTCTGGAATCAGCGACTGCATGTCCATCAGGACTCCTTTTTCCGCCAGAATCTCCATATCCTCTTTGGAAACCCACATCATCTCCGGCCCCCGTCCCGCCGTCAGTTCCATCAGGATCCGGTCCCTGTATGCCTCCTGGTCCCCACCGTTTCTTTCTATTTCAATGGGACATTCCATATGCTGCCGGGACAGCTGCGCCGCAAGCTTTGTGGGATAATTTATCACCAGATCATAAATACACGCCAAGCGTATCTCCTCTTCCGTCTCCGTCTCTTCCTCCGACAGCACATAGACCCCCAGGGCATCCCCCGCCAGGGAACAGACCAGGACTTCTCCATTGGAATCCACCAACAACCCCGTAAAATCGGGCATATTAGGCATACCTAACTCTGATATCTCCATAAGCTCCTGCCTGGCATTCGCCTCCATGTCCCAATGAATCAGAGAGCCGTTACCGATATAGTACATGCTGTTTTCCTTCTCCAGGCACAGGGCATATAGAACCTCCCCATCCAGGGAAGCCAGGAGCCTCCTGCCGCCGTCCTCCGGGTCAATCCAGTAAAGTTTAGAGCCTTCCTCATAGTCCCACTCACACAGGATGGTTTTGCCGCCCGTGTCAAATACCATGCTCCGTCCCATCCAGTCCCCGTTCCAGGGATAGGCCGAGGCATCCGGAAAAGCTTCCATCTCCCCCAGAAGCTTTCCCTCCAGATCCGTCCTCACCAGGTAACCGTCCCCATCCATATCAGACAGCTTCTTAACCCGGAAGGACAGCTCCTCCTGGCCCACCGCTTCCATGGAATCGATATAGAAGTCTTCCCCGCCCGGCAGCTCCAGAGCGAAGGACTTCTGCTCCATCTGCCTGGTTTCCCCGTCGAACACATTCAAAAGGCACACCCGTTTACTCTCCCCCTCCGGGGAAGCGCTGCCGTATACGGAAAGGATGTAAAGCCTGCCGCCATAGATATCCCCATAGACCCGGTCTTTCACCACTTCCGCCTCCGGCTCCTTTAAGTCAAAAGGGAGATACTCGTTGAAAAACAGCTCTCCGCCCTGGGTGATGGCTCCCGCCCGGGCTGCGCTCTGCTCCCCCGAAACGCCCGCCTGCGCCATACCCTGCTCTCCCGAAGTTCCCGCCTGCGCCGCACCCTGCTCTCCCGAAGTTCCCGCCTGCGCCATCCCCTGCTGTCCTGAAGCGCTGCCTTCCCCGGATTCCTTTCCGGCGCACCCGGCACACAGCATTGCCGCCGCACACAGCAGGATGCAGGCTGTTTTTTTCCAACACGAAATTCCCTTATCTCTTCTTATCCGCCGTATCATTTTCGATTCCTCCCTACTACAGTTTCTTTATGGTTATACCCCTTACAACCAGTAAGGAATTATTCATCCTGCCGCTTAGGTATTGTGAAGAAATTGATTTGCACTTTCAGGTTGTAATACTTCCTTAAGCTGTTAGAACGAGTCAGACAATAGGTCCCAACCCTCATTCGCGGCATTCGTTTCACACAGGCTGAACCCTCCTGCATTCGTGTGATACCCAGTAGATTGAACAGGCAATGAGTAAATCTGGTATTGACCATTGCCAATACATCTCAAAGAGTATCTATTATGAACGCAGTTGGTATTGATAGTCTGCTTTACTTGCTTGCATCGTACATAGGCAAATGCAGCCGTCTACCTCCGTTATGCGCTCCTCATCTCCCACCCTCATCCAGATACAGCTGCACCCGGTTCTGGATAATGTCCACCGTATCCTCCACATTCCTGGTTCCCGAGAAATACCCGTCCAGTTCCTCCCAAAGGATGGATGAAATCCGGGAGGGATACTCCGGCATGGGCTCGCAGGAGTCCAGAAAGGCCAGATACTCCTCCAGATAACTGGTGCCGTCCGGCTTCAGTTCCATTTTGTTCTTGGGCGCCATCTCCGAGGAAGGCTTACCTGCCAGGATTTTAAGTTCCCCGGAGAATTCATCCCTGACAACCTTATTCTCTGCCACATCCCTTCTCACACAGCAGCCCATCACCGTAAACTGTTTCTCGTAATCCAACAAAAGGGAGATGTATTCTTTGATTTCATCCATGTGCTCCGCTTTGGCGTTCACTGCCAGATAGCCGTTGAAATTTCCTACATAATGGCCGCTGCCGCTATAGGCAGGAGAACCCACCATGTAGATATCCTCCCCGAACTCGGCTAGACTGGACGCAAAGTCATGCAGCCCTTCGTACATGCCCCAACTTTCGGCCACGCAGTTCCCTTCCCGCAGGATCTGCATCGCTTCGTCCCAGCTCACATTCCTTGACGAAGCCAGAGCTTCCTTCTCGGAATGAAGAGGAGCGCCGCCATTTTGATGGCAAAATTCCAACAAGCGGATAAATTCTTCATGGTCAAAATGGGCGATACCCTGTTCCATATCCAGGAAAGGCGTACCCTCCAGGCCAGGCAGCAGATTGCGGAACAGGCTGTAGCCATCAAGCCTGTTCGGGCAAAGGATCAGCTCCCAGTCCGTCCGGCTCTCCGCCACGTCCAGAAATTCGGAAAGCGTCCAGGAATCCTCCGTCCACACCTTCTTTGACACTGCCATGGTATGCAGGGAATACCATGGGGCCACTCCCACCATTTTCCCGTCTATGGTGCAGTCCTGGATGGCAAAGGGGAAAAGCTGCTCATAGATGTCCGCCGGAATCAGCTCCTTCAGATCCATCAGCGCCCCTTTTTCCGCCAGGATAGCCATATCCTCCTTGGAAACCCACATCATCTCCGGCCCTTTGTCTGCGGCCAGTTCCATGAGGATCCGGTTCCGGAAGGTTTCCTTATCCCCGCCGTTCTGCTCCATTTTGATGGGACATTCCGTATGTTCCCTGGAATATTCAGAGGCCAGTTTGATGGAATAACGGGGGCCTTCCGGCTCCAGATAGGCCAGGCGGATTTCCTCCGCAGACTCCGGTTCCTCTTCCGACAGGACGATGACACCCAGGCTGCTGCCCTCCAGGAAGCACACCAGCACATCCCCTGCGGAATCAGGCAGAAGCCCCACGTAACTTGCCATGGTGGGAACGCCGATATCGTAGACCTGTGCCAACTCCTGCCGGGTATTGGCCTTCATATCCCACCGGATCAGAGCGCCGTTGCCGATATAGTACATACTGTTTTCCCTGTCCAGATAAAGTGCCGAAAGATACTCCCCCCGCAGACTGGTTATCAGCTTCCTGCCGCCGGTCTCCCTGTCAAACCAGTACAGGGAAGCGCCCTCCCCGTCTCCGCTGCCGTCCCATTCACAGAGTATGGTACTGCCGTCCGTCTGGTCGAAGACCATGCGCGCCTCTTCCACAGAAGGATTCCAGGGGTAGGTCTTTCCGGCCGGGAAATTGTCTTCCAAATCCAGGACATTTCCGGCCATATCTGTCCGAACCAGGAACTCCCGGGGGGTTTCTGCGGCAATCTCCTGCATCCGGAAGGAAAGCTCGTCCTCCCCCTTTACCTCCATGGACAGGATGCAATAATGCTCCTTATCCGGAATTTCCAGTGAAAAGGGCTGCTCCTCCAACTGCCGGGCGTCCGCGTCAAACAGGCTGAGAAAGCATTGCCAGTCGTCTTCGCCCGAGGCAGTTCCCTGGTAGGCGGAAAAAAGATAGAGCTTGCTGCCATAGCTGTCAGCGAGAATGACTTTATCGCCATAGTCCCCGTCGGGGGTTTTCACGGACAGGGACAGGTATTTCTGGACAAACAGGGGGGCTCCCTGGGTGATGGGAGCCGCGTCCAGAGACTGGAAGGCGTTAACCCGGGAGGCGGATGCCGTGTCCGGGGCTTCCGGAGCTTCCGGAATGTCTGAGGCTTCCAGGGTGTCCGAGGCTTCCAAATCGTCCGAGAAGGATTGCCCCTGCTCCTGTGCAGTCTGGGAAGGGGACGCTTCCCCGGAAGAAGAATCGCCTTCTCCGCATCCGTTGGTACAAAGAAGGACTGCGGAGAGAAATATTAGGGTAAAAAATGATTTTTTCATAGGTAATCCTCCGTAAAATGTCAATTTTCGGCGCTTATACTTGTGAACGTATTCATTTATCTTTTCTGTTCTGCACCGCCGAAGCGCTCACTCGTTATACACTTTCAAACTACAAATATGTCGCTCGCGCCAATAAACTTCCCCACAGTAAACTGCAGCAAAACCACTAAACGACATTTCCGTTTGTACCTGAACGTTCGTTGACTGCCATAGGTGTAATGGTTACTTCTGCTCGTCCAGATACAGCTGCACCCGGTTGTGGAGTATGGCTGCCGCCTCCCGGGCGCTGCGCTCCCCGTTAAAGTAGGGCTGCAGCTCCTCATCCACCATGGTCCAGATATCATCCGAACGGAATACGGCGGGAACGGCGTTGTCCAATATCCTCCAGAACGTCTCCACCTGTCCCTCATCCAGTTTTTCCCATTGAAAAAATATCCCATCGTCGCCCCAGCTCTGGCCGGGAGGGTCTTTCACTTCCCGCTGATACCTGTCCAGGCTCTCCTGCAGCAGGCCTCGGCGCACCGGCAGATGCTGCCACCCGGACTTGGAGCTATCCTCCATATACTGCCTCTGCCCCTCCTCTGAAATGAGGTAACGCAGGAAATCCATGGCCCCTTCCCTGTTTCCGGCGCTGCTGTTCAGATAAAGTCTGGCCGTCTCCATATAAATGCCGCTGCCCGACTCTCTTGGGTACCCGATGCAGGCCTCCTCCCCGCCAAAGCACCCACTGGCCCTGTTCAGCATTCCCGGATCGGAAAGCACGATCTGCACACTGGCAATCCGCCCGTCCGCCAGGCGCTCTCCCACCTCCGAACGGGGATATCTCCCCTGGTCGGCATATTTCTTCGCAAATTCCATCAGCCTTAAAAAGGGTTCCTCTGTCAGGTGGCTCTCCCCTTTCTCCCAGTCGATAAAGGCCTTGTTCTCCTCATCGTGCAGGCCGCAGGCCATAATGATATTCACGCCGTCGGCACCCGCCTCTAAAACTTCAGCCGTAGAATTCCTTACCGCCTCGTACATCTCCTCCAATGTCCAGGAATCGGTATCCTTCAGGCTGTCAGATACCGCCATAAAGTAAGGATAACAATAATACGGAATTCCGTATAACGTACCATCCGCTTCACCGGCGGCAAACGCGCTCTCCAGAAAAGGGTTCCTGTCCTCCGCCACCCCGTCCAGCGGCTCCAGGTATCCCTGCTTCACACATTCGCTGACATTAACCGTCCAGTCCCCCAGAAGGTCCGGCCCGCTTCCCGCAGCCATTTCCATCTGTACGCGGGTGCGGTAATCCTCCGGATCCGCCTCCTCCATGGCCGGGACAATCCTTACCCTGTACTCTCCGCTTTGCCTGCTGTATCTGGCAGCCAGTTTTTCCAGGCTGGAATCGGCGTTGTTTATGACGATCGTGATTTCCTGTTTCCCGGCTGCGTCCGCGATGTCAGCTGTCTCCGCCGCCAGAAGGCAGGGTTCCCCGTCCTCTTTTGCCAGGACAAACAAGCCGCCATCCTCCTGGAATCCAAGCCCATACAGTTCCTCCAGGGCATAATCATTCTCCAGGAAAGAACAGACCTCCCGGGCCGTCTGCCCGTCATAGGCCCATATCCCGCCCCCATCCGCCAGGTACAACTCCCCCGATGCGTCATAGCAGATCCCGAAATCCTCGAACTGATTTATCTGGTCTGTAACCCGGGTCTGCGCCTGTCCGCCCGGTTTCTCCCACAGCACCAGTTCGCCCTCTTCAAAGCCATACCAGACCTGGCCGCCGCCCTGGGGATTCTCCAGGAAGCCCATTACCCTGCCCGTCAGATTCCGGGTGGATTCCTGCTGCCCTGTCCTGTCGAACACTGTCAGTGTCCTTCCCCCGTTAGACAGCGCCTGTATCTGTTCCCCCTCCAGGTACCAGAGGCTGTCCGTCAGGTCAACGGGTATCTCCATCAGGACTTCCAGGCTGCCGTCCCCGGACAGGCAGGCCAGATAAGGCTTCTCGTCTGTAAAAGAACTCGTTTCCACCAGGATGCCGTCCTCCGCCACCCCGGCCAGCGCAGTCACCCGCAGCCTTATGTCGTCCTCGTAATGCTCCTGGTAAAAATATGCCTGGCTTTCCCACTGCTCATAAGGCGAAGACAATACCTGGATACATGCCCCCACAAAAATATTCTTCCCATCCGCCTCCTCCATAAGGTCGGACAGGCGGTAGAAGGTTCCGTCCCAAAAGCAGCTTTCACTCTCCCAGGCCACCCAGTTGTCCTCCTTGAGGATGTCCTGGGCCAGCGCATCCTCCGGAAGGGGCAGCCCAGACTCCGTAATCAGCCAGGGAACCATATCCTCCTGGCTCGTATTCGTATCGTTTCCACTCTCATCGAATGTCTGCTGTTCCTATATTCCGGCTTCCTGTACGGGTCGCGAGGTATCTCCGCAGCCTGTCATCAGGACGCAGATACAGGAAAAAATTCCTGTCAATACCGACCGTTTTTTCACTATAAGCATACCTGTAATTCCTCTTCTCCCATATTTTTGCGTATTTACCCTGGTGAGCACATTTGAATGCCCATTTTTATGGAAAATTTTCCGCGAAATACTTGTAATATTATGATAACTGGCCGATTATGATTTGTCGAGTGACAGAGTGGTTGACTGATGGTTATTCCTGACCGGGAGCGGATAAATGGTCAATCTGCCAATCCAAAACCTTCCACATCCGCGCAATTTTCTCCGATTGGAAAATGAAGCTCCCCGCAGCAGGCTGCGGGGAATTAAATAAACCCTCTTTTAGTTTAAAACGGCAAAGCACCGGCCCGCCCATAGGAGTACCCTCTGTCCGAAATGATTTTCCCAGGCCTCCACTCAAAATAAACCACGGCATTTTCCCTCACAGGAATGGATACGCCCGCCTTTCCGTCCGGCCGTCCGACCCGCCTGGTCTCCACAAAGGGCCGCGCCGCAGACCGCAGGATCTTCCGTTCCTGTTCCGTGAGATTTGCCGGTTCTCCCATGTCGTGCCATACCTTCAAAGGATTGCCGTGCTCCTCGTCCACCGTCTCGGTGAGAAGGCATCCTTCCCCCTCCTCCTTCATTTCCAACGCAAGAAGGTACTGCTCCCCCTTACGCCTGACCGCATAGTTCCACGCCACTCCCCGGTAACTGCCGTCCTCCAGGCTCATCACCACCGCGCTGCCGTCCCGCAGGATACAGTGCCCCTTCTTCTCCTTGAGCCTCTTAAAAAAGACAAAGCTCCAGAATGTGGGCTTGGGGATACAGCCCTCCGCCACCAGTCCGAAACCGCCGTGGAACGGGGTAAAGGGAACTCCCTGCTCCTCAAATACATCCCCGAAAGTCCAGTAGGAATAGGAAGCATTGTCATCCCCCAGCCTGGAAAGCTGATGCGCTATGTAAGCCGCGTTTTGACAGGTGTCATGCAGAGGCGCATTGGGGATATAGGATGTATTGAATTCAGTGATATGAATCTCCTTCCCCCGGTAGTCCGGGAAACTGTCAATGATTTCCCTGGTGGTGTGCAGATTGGCAAAGCCCTCCTCCGCCTCCATCAGTTCCGGATAGCCGTAATGGCCCGTATACTCCGGCAGCCCGGTGGTATAATGATGCCTGGTGACGAAATCGGGGGTCAGCCCGTTGTCCCGGCAATACTCCAGAAATGCCTGAATCCACACCTCATCGCTGCCCCCGCAGACCGCCGGGCCTCCTACCCGGAAGCGCCCGTCCACTTCCTTCACCGCGGCAAAAGTCCGATGGAACAGCTTAAAATATTCCTGCATATCCGCATGTTCCCAGAAGCCGGGAAGATTGGGCTCATTCCACACCTCCACGGGCCAGGCCACGACTTCCTCACGCCCGTAACGCCCGCATAAATGCTCCAGGGTAACCTTCACCAACTCCTCCCACGCCTCATAGGAAGCCGGCGGCGTAGTATTTCCCTTCCAGTAAAAAATGGTCTGCTCTCCCCTGGCCATCTTCCCCGGCATAAAGCCAAGCTCCAGAAAAGGCTTCAGTCCCAATTCCCGATAGCTGTCCATAACCCTGTCCAGATAGGTAAAATTATACTCCGAAGCGCCGCCCTCCATCTCCTGGTAAATGGCCATGTCGTCACAGAACAGCCCATGTCCCCTGATATGCGCAAAGCCGATCTCCTCCTGTACCAGTTTCAGCTGTTCAAAATATTCCCGGTGCAGCGCCAGCCCCATCCGGCCGGTACCCACGCAGAAATCCACCTGGTTGTGAAACTCCGCCTTCTGGTCCGGCCACAGTAGGATCTTTTTTGATTCCATTATGCTTCTCCTTCTATCTTTCTACACGAATCCTGTTACGTTTTTTCATCTGCCAATCTGTCGTTACCAAATCTGCCGGGGGCTCTTGGCCAATCTGTCCACAAATCTGACAGTTGGTCTGCTGGAAGCTTGACCATCGGATATAACGGAAATCCCCATGATATCAGCCATTTTACTGCCCACTCACAACCTCCACCCGCAATTTAGCCTGTTCCAGCGCCGGATTCAGATCCCGCTCCTGGGACATATCAAACACAGGCATCCCGTCTATGCCGAAATGCACCCGGCGTATCGCGTCGCAGCGAAGCCGGGATTCCAGGCTTGTCTCCCCATGATAAGCAATCATCAGATTCCCGTCCTCATCTGTAAAAAAGGAATGATGCCCCGGCCCGTACTCCCCTTCCACGGAATAAAAAGAAAGCACGGGAACACCGCTTTTTTTCCATACCGCCGGATTTGTCAGATCCTCCTGCCCGTCAGCCGTCAGAAGCCCCAGGGCATAGGTATAGCTGTTGGCTGATCCGCCCGAATAAGCCAGGTACACTTTTCCGTCCTTCCGAAAGCCGTGAGGCCCTTCGTTGTTGATGGTGCCGCTCACATTCTCCCATCCGAAAAGGGGGCGGGACAGCAGCACCGGTTCCGTGGAAAGCCTCCAGGGCCGATTCTCCTCTATCCCCGCGATATAAAGCATGGAGCCGGTATCCTTCGGCGTCCCTATTCCCCTCCTGTAAGACCAGACCACGTAGGATCTTCCTCCCGCGTCCAGATAAGTCATATCCAGGGTGATTCCGTTGCTGCTCAAAGGACTTCCGTCCCTGCGCACCGCCTTCACCGGCTCTTCCCAGCTATCCGGCTCCACAATGCGCCCGCCCTCCTTCAGCCGCATCATATGGCACTGGGGGCCCCATATTTTCCCTCCCACCGCAAACAGGATATAAAGCCTGCCTCCGATGACATGGAATTCCGGCGCCCAGAAGGTCTGGACAAAATCCTTCTCCTCGTCCACGCCCAGGATGAGATGCTCTCTGACACCCTCCCGGAAAAGCCCTTCCACGCTGTCCGCTTCCCTCACATAGAGTCCGATGTCATTCAGGTTATCATTAGTACCCAGGAAATACCACTTTCCCTCCCAGGGGAAAACCACCGGGTCGCCATACCCTTTTAAAAGCGGGAAATCATACCTGGGACTGCAGACCTTTCCTGTCGCCCTGTATACGCCCGGAACCGAAAAATCAATATTTTCCGTATCCCACAGCACCTTTTTCACGACGGTGGAGCCGTCCGAATAAACGGCCCTGGCCCTCACCGTCCTTACATCCTCCGCCGAAGACGCTGTAACCGACTCCGGCAGACAGAGCCCGATATTATAAACCTGTGACCATTTCTGCACAATACTGTCGCAGAGAGAGTTGCTGATTTCCAGGATGCTGCCTGTGACCTGCTCCCCCTGCACTACCCGCGATTCCCGGTGCCGCTCCCCCGCAAGTTTCTCCAACGCTTCCCACTCCGGGCTTCCCGTTTCCAGCAGGACGGGAGGCTCAAATTCCCGAAAATCCCGGGTTTTCCACAGCAGGGCATATCCTGCGCCTGTGCTTCCCCTCTCCGGGGTTTTGTCCGCTCCTGCGCTTTCCCTCTCCGGGGTTTTGTCCGTACCTGCGCTTTCCCTCTCCGGGGTTTTGTCCGCTCCTGTGCTTCCCCTCTCCGGGTTCCCGTCCTCCTCCGTCCTCTCAGCCAGGATGCCGTATCCGCCCCCGGGGAGCCGGAAAAGCCTTGGATTTTTCACGCTCTTCGGCACAATGGTATCCTCCGGGGATATCTCCGCCTCAGCAAACAATATGCCATAATTCTGATGAAGCGCCAAAAAATCCGCCCCGTCCCTGCTGTACGCAAAATGCACGCTATAAGCCAGGCCCTCCGGATAATCCCTGGCAGACGGCTTCCGTGTATAGGCAAACAGCCAGGCTCTCTCTTCTCTGTAAACTGTCATGCGTCTTCCCTCCCCGCAATCCTCCCCAACACTTTCCGTAAGCTCCTAC
>CANDMH010000022.1 GCA_947385785.1 uncultured Lachnospiraceae bacterium | reverse complement strand
CCGGATAATCCCATCCGGTTTTAATTTGAGACCAAGCTCACGGATTCAGGTATAATAATCCGTGTACACCAGTTCCATCTTGCCTGCCTCCACCTTGGACAGGTCCAAAATGTCATTGATGATGGCCAGGAGGTTCCTGGCGGCGGACTGCACATTCTTGGCATACCCGTAAATCTGGGTATCCGCGCACTCTTCCATGATGATGTCGTTTAATCCGATGATGGCGTTCATGGGGGTGCGTATCTCATGGGACATATTGGCCAGGAATTCGCTTTTGGCGATGCTTGCCTTCTCCGCCTGCTGCCGAACCTTTTTTATCTCATTGATATAGGCCTTGATGTCGGTCATATCCAGAATCAGGATAACACAGCCCTGTATCCGGCCGTTTTCATCCACAATCTTCTTGCTATGGCTCTCGTAGTGCTGCCCGTTGATGGAGAAGCTCTGGGGAATGTTCTCGTTGAGCATCTCCTCCTGGAACTCTTCCAGTACCCGGATATTCTCACCCAGTTTGTGGGCGGGCAGCCGGGTAAAAATATCTGCCGCAGCCCTGTTATAGCTCACCAGACGGTCATGGTCGTCCAGGGCGATCACGCCGTCCCCCAGGCTCTCCAGTACCTTTTCCGCCGCCAGATGGCGGAAATCATAATTCCGCCTGCTCCACACCACAATCACCACCATGGCCATGGAGATGGCCAGTGTCACGGGCGTCAAGTCGAATACCTTCATGAGCTTGCACACGTAGGCCGCCAGTACAATCACCGGCAGGGTGGAAATGCCCAGTACCGTCCAGTACTGGCGGTTCACCTGCTGATCCGAGCGCACGCGGATAGCCCTCGCCAGGGTATACATACACAGCGCATAGGGAATGATGATGCGGCTGAACATAAACAGGATATACAGCGGCCCATATGTAATGCTGACATAATGAAAGCCGTCCTCCGCGGTCAGCCACCGGACTTCCCGGTAAAAAAGACCGTGCCAGTTGAAAAACACCGTGGGCAGAACGAGGAAATTAAAGGCGGCGAGAATCCGCAGCAGTGTCCTGGGCGGGGCTGCGCTGCAGTAGAGATACGTGAACCAGCAATAGCATAACGGCACAAAGGCAGAACCCACGTTTTCCACCGTCACTGCCGTAACGGCAGCCTCCACCGTGGGCGCGGTCAGCTCCAACAGGTAGCCCACATTCTGCACCAGTGTGCCGCACATAATGAAAATCAGCAGCTTCTGCTCTTTGGCTCCGTCTCCGTTGAGCAGCAGAATCAGGGCAATGAAAGTCAGCCCTATGCCGAAACACTCCAGTGCAATGACTAAATTTACCATGGCTCCCTCCACCCCTCGGATTCCTTTCATCGCGGAGCAGCAGACCTGTTGAAAACTGCCATCTGACTCCATACCCTATCATAGTATATTTTAACGGATATGTCAAGAATTATAGCGGCTTTACACCTCCTCCAACATCCACACCCTCATCTGGCCGACGCCCCGGTTGGCCCAGGCATAATAGGGAATGGCCGTAAGGCGCACTTTCTCCTTCACCGGGGGCTTCTCGCTGTACAGCGCCTCCCCGCCCCTCATCCGGTATCCGTCTACGTCTATCAGTATATTTCCCTTCAATATGCCGTTCTCACACAGATAAGCTTCCGCCTTCAGCTCCCTGGGAATGCGCAGGCTCTGGAGCAGTTCCCCGTTGTCAGCTTCCTCAAAGCAGTACACCACAGGCCCCCGCATCAGCGCCACGCAGCCCGCATCCTCCCGGACATGCTGACTGGCATAGACCCTGCGGATTTCCATGGGGAAACGCAGCTCCACCAGGTCTCCCGCCTCCCATTTTCTGTCCAGATAAACATAGCCCTTTTCCGTCAGCTTTCCGGCATCCACCCTTTTCCCGTTCAGTGTAAGCTCCGCCCCTTCCCTCCCGAAATCCACATAATAAGGGATATGGATGGCAAGGGTAAAGCGTTCCTCCGTTTTGGGCGTCACCCGGTACAGGACGCTTCCCTCCCAGGGATAGCCTGTCTCCAGGGTGATGTCCGCCTTTCCCAGTTCCGCCTTCTGCCCGATGTACAGATGGGAATAGATCGCAGTATCGCTTTCGCTGAAGCAGTATTTTCCCAGGGAAGTGATCAGCCTCACCAGATTGGTAGGACAGCAGGCGCAGGCATACCACCCGGGACGTTCCGGCAGGGAGTGGCGGTAGCCGAACAGTTTCCCGGACACCCCGGGCTCGCATTCCAGGGGATTGACGTAAAAATACCGCTTTCCGTC
Organism: uncultured Lachnospiraceae bacterium; assembly: GCA_947385785.1. Taxonomy (GTDB): domain Bacteria; phylum Bacillota; class Clostridia; order Lachnospirales; family Lachnospiraceae; genus Acetatifactor. The sequence goes on along the minus strand of CANDMH010000022.1, from coordinate 25,882 downwards.
CAACTGCATGCCGCTGATGGTGCTGTTGTACAGTTCCTTCTCCATGATATCCGCATAGGCGCCGTCCGCTTCCGTCTTCAGCATCCGATGGGCGAAAAATACCATGGCGATGGAGGCGCAGGTCTCCGCGTAAGCCATGTCATTGGGCAGCTCGTAGTTGTTGGAAAAAGCCTCCCCCTCGGGATTTCCGCCGATTCCGCCGGTGATGTAGAGCTTGCGGTTCACGATATTGTCCCACAGGGTCCGGCATGCCCGGTACAGCCGGCTGTCCCCGTCGGTTCCCGCCAGGTCCGCCATGGCAGTGTACATATACAGCGCCCGCACCGCATGGCCCACGGCTTCCTTCTGTTCATAGATGGGCAGATGGGCCTGGTTGTAGCTTACATCCAGTTTCTCCAGACTATACTGCCCCCAGTGCTGCCATCCGCGCTTTACTTTTTCCTGATAAAAATAATCCGGATTTTTGCCTCTTTCCTCCAGGAAATACCTTGCCATGTCCTTATACTTCTCTTTTCCCGTGGCATGGTATAGCTTCATCAGGCCGATTTCCACCTCCTGGTGTCCGGGAAAACCGTGCTCCTTCCCTTCCTCCGGGCCGAACCGGGAGATGATATGGTCCGCCAGGCGCTCCGTCACATGGAGGAGCCTGTCCTTTCCCGTGACTTCCGCATAGGCCGCAGCCGCCTCCATCATATGCCCCGCGCAGTACAGCTCGTGACATTCGTGGAGATTCTGCCAGCGATGCTCAGGCTCTTTCACGATAAAATAGGTGTCCAGATAGCCGTCGGGCTGCTGCGCTTTTTCGATGATTTCAATGATTCCGTCCGCCCGTTCCTCCAGGGCGGCATCCGGTTTCACGAACAGGGAATATGCCACGCCCTCAAGCCATTTTGCCACGTCGCTGTCCTGGAATACCATGCCGTAGAATTCCCCCTCTTTCAGGCCCGCCGCTATCCGGAAATTCTCTATGGCATGGCTCTTTTCCACCTCGGGCACTTCGTCGTTCAGGACCTTTTCCTGAAAGGGGATGACTATATCCGTGACCTTCTCCTGGATGCCGGACCAGAATCGGTCCCGGATTTTCACCTGGCTTACTTTCACGTCGCCTGCTGTTTTCATTTCACCCACTGTTTCCATTTCATCTGCTGTTTTCTTCACTTTCATTCTCCTTGTTTTTTCATTTTTTTAGTATGGAGTGCCGCTCTCCCATGGAGTACCTTTCTCCTATGGGATGCCCTTCTCCTATGGGATGCCCTTCTCCTATGGGATGCCCTTCTCCTATGGGACGCCCTTCTCCTATGGGATGCCCTTCTCCCATAAAAATATCTTTCCGATTGCCTGTACTCACAAATTATGGTATCATTTTAACAGATTATGGCAACCTACAGTTTTCAATGAAAGGTGGATAAATCATAGATGTTGTATGCCGTATCAGACGCCCTGCAGCCGGTTGAATTCCTGTCTGCCGGTATCCTTAAAAATGAGGACCGCTTCCTGCACGCCAGGCGCGTCATGGACTCCTATGAACTGATTTCCGTGACACAGGGACTGCTCCACATCCAGTCCGGCCCCCGCAGCTACCATCTGTCGCCGGGACAGTTTGTGCTCCTGTTTCCGGAAGAATGTCATTTCGGCACGCAGCCGTCGAAAGGGGCGCTGTCCTTCTACTGGAGCCATTTCCGTTTCCGCTCCGGGAATCCAACTGTCTGCGGGGAACAGGAGGCGGAGCGCTTTTTCCGGGAGGAGGACCACCCCCGGTATATCCTGCCCGAAACCGGTGACTTCTCCGCCAACAGCCGTGTCAATGTGCTCTTCGTGCAGCTCACGGATCTGGCCAGGCGCATGGGCCGCCACTCCCGGATACAATGCGGTTATGCCCAGAGCACTTTGCTCCTGGAGCTCACCGCGGAATGCTTTTTCCGCCGAAACCTCCTGCTCCGGGACCGGGATATCCCCCCGGCTATGGCCAGTCTGATGGAATGGCTGCAGCTCAATTACGACACCGCCCTTTCCGTTGCGGAAATCGGGGAGAAATTCGGCTACCATCCCTCCTATCTCACCGCCCTGTTCCGGCGTTACAGCGGATGCACCATTACAGAATACATAAACCGTCAGCGCATCCGGGCGGCAAAAAACCTCCTCACCTCCGTGCAGAAAAGTTCTTTGGCGGAAATCAGCATGCAGGTGGGCATTTCAGACGAGAAATATTTCATGCGGCTGTTTAAGCGCTACGAAGGGATTACCCCTACTGCCTACCGGAAGGCCTTTTCCGGCGGAAAGGAAAACCGGGCATGATACCGGAAGGACTTGCCGTCATATGCTGTAATAAACCCGGAACCCTGTTTCCGCTCCGGCCAGAAGGAAAGCTTTCAGCGGTTCTAAGATAAGGTTCCGGGTATAAATAAGAAACACGCAAATAAGCAAAAAAAGAAAAACAGGAGGATTCTCAAAATGGAATTGAAACCGCGCAGGGACATCCCCCGGGAACTCACCTGGGATTTGTCCTCCATCTACGCAACCGAAGAAGACATGTACGCCGATGTGGAAGCACTGAAAGCCCTCGGCAGCCGCATGGCACAGGATTACAAAGGAAAACTGGACACGCCGGAACGCATCAACGCCTGCCTGGACGACCTGCGGGAACTGGAACGCCTGCTCACCCTCACCGGCCACTACTGCGACCTGGCCGTCTCGGTGGACTACTATGACACCTACAACCAGGAGCGCAACGAAAAACTCTCCCGGCTGACAGCGGAGATTTCCAGTGCCCTGAGCTTTATCGACAATGAGATTACGGAACAGAGCGAGTCTGTCCTCCGGGAAGCCATTGCCATGTCCGCCCACAACCGGCACTATCTGGAGGATATTCTCCGCAGCAAGCCCCATCAGCTCCACCCGGAGACGGAACGGGCCCTGGCCGCCCTGTCCCAGACACTCTATGCCCCTTACCAGATTTACAACATGGCAAAACTGGCGGACATGAAATTTCCTGCCTTTACGGCAGAGGGAAAGGAATACCCCTTAGGCTACACCCTCTTTGAGGATGACTACGAGTACGAAGTAAATACTTCTGTCCGCCGCAGCGCCTTTACCGCTTTTTCCGAAAAAATACGGGAATACGAAAATGTCACCGCTGCCGCCTACAATACCCAGGTGCAGACCGAAAAGACAATGGCCTCCCTGCGGGGGTTCGGCTCCGTGTTCGACAGCCTGCTTTTTCACCAGAAAGTCACCGGGGAAATGTACCACCGCCAGATTGACCTGATTATGGAAAAACTGGCTCCTCATATGCGCAGGTATGCCCGTCTGCTGCAGAAAATACACGGACTGGACCGCATGACTTTCGCTGATCTGAAGATAGCCGTGGACCCGGAATATGACCCCAAGGTCACCATTGAGGAGTCCAAAGCCTACATTGAAAAAGGCCTGGCTGTTCTGGGAGATGACTATGTAGAGATGGTACGCACAGCCTACCGTGACAGATGGGTGGACTTCGCCCAGAACGCAGGGAAATCCACAGGCGGCTTCTGCGCCAGTCCTTACGGGAAGAATTCCTTTATCCTGCTGTCCTGGAACAACCGTATGGCAGATGTGTTCACCCTGGCCCACGAACTGGGGCACGCGGGGCATTTTAAGTCCTGCAACAGCGCCCAGTCTATTTTTGACACCAATGTGTCCAATTACTTTGTGGAGGCTCCCTCCACCATGAACGAACTGCTGATGGCCCACTATCTGCTGAAAACAAATCCCGAACCCCGGTTCCGCCGCTGGGTACTGTCTTCCATGATTGGAAAAACATATTATCACAATTTCGTCACCCATTTACTGGAGGCAGCCTATCAGAGGGAAGTATACAGAATCGTGGACGGAGGAGGAAGCGTCAATGCGGAGACGCTCAGCCGTCTCATGAAGGAAACCCTGGAAAAATTCTGGGGCGGGGACGTGGAGATTTCCGATGAAGCCGCTCTGACCTGGATGCGTCAGCCCCACTATTACATGGGCCTGTACTCCTACACCTACAGTGCCGGACTCACCATCGCTACCCAGGCCTGCCGCCGCATTGAAACCCAGGGACAGCCTGCCGTGGATGACTGGAAAAGGGTTCTGGCCGCGGGCAGCACTCTGGATCCTGTGGGACTGGCGTGTATGGCCGGGGTGGATATCACCACGGATGCGCCCCTTCTGGACACCATTGCGTATATCGGGGACATCATTGCAGAGATTGAAAGGCTGACGGACGAAATTTAAGGAACTTATTGTTTCCAGTACACCGTTGTATTAATTCTCCCGTAATGTGTGCTCAATGTTCGCGCCGTGACAAGGCGGCAGAGGAAGGCGATGCAATGGACACGTCTGCTACTGCATATGCTTTTCCGTTCTTTCCATATTGTGCTGCCGCAGCTCCAAACGTTATTAACTCCACTCCCCTGCAGGCCTTAAAAAGGGGTGTAAGGTGTCACGAATGCTGTGGCAGTAACAGAATGGTAATTACTGCTAACGTATAAAATTCAGGAGCCATGCCCGACAGTTTTTGTTTCCTGTCCTGGCATGGCTCCATTTAAACCCGGTATCCCCGGATTGCCGGAATATAACGGATATCCCCGGCCTGCCGGAGGTCCAATTATTTCTTTTTCGCAGTAATCAGGTAACTAAACGGAAACTTTCCCGCTGTCCCTTGATCAGAATCGCCATCCAGATCAAATGGGTATTCCTCAAACTCTTCAATCTCAATCCCATTGTGAAGGATCGCAACGATAATCTCAGACATTTTATGCATGAACCAAAAGCCTTCCGTTGATTCGTATGCTTTTTCCTAAACCAGTGCGTCAGTTTTTTCGACAATTCCTAAGCGTCATGCACTAAAGGAATTGCGTATATTTACTGCGTTGCACACACAAATTGCAGCTTCTCCGGATAATACTGCAGCACGATATAAAACTGCCTCTCATCAATCCGCGCCCACTCCCTCTCCGGAAACTGCTGATCCAACATCGTTATGGGAAAAATAATCTCTCGGCACTCTCCCGCTTTCATCTGCAGCCCCAGCCTTTCCAACTGCGGGTTCAGCAGATACATCAGTTCCATGTCAAACTGGTTCCCCCATGCCCCGGACTCGAAGGCAATGTCCGTTAAATCCAGAACGCTGTCATCCTCCGCATTTTTCCGGATGGACAGCGTGGCCAGGCCTACGCGTTCCCGTTCATAAGGATAGGGGTTCCCATTCTCATCCCTGACAAAGCAGAAGCCCGGGCAGAGCTCCTGCAGCAGTGTCCCGTCCCCCCACTGCCAGTCTGAAAATGTAATCGTATAATTCCCCGCCTGAAACGAATCCTGCAGCCTGCCGCTATATACCTCCGGACTGGGATATCGGGTATTTATCCAGTAAATCCGATATCCTATGCCGCAGAAGAACAGCAGGAGCAATCCTAATATTATTTTTTTCATATGATTCCAATTCCGCCTCTTCCCTACCGCACCCGGTACCTAAACATAGTTTTTCCGGCTGCTTAATATCTGCGTCTGTCAATCCTATGAGGTACGGCATGATAGATGCTGTTTTTTCAATTCCGCCTCTTCCCTACCCCACCCGGTTCCTAAACATAGGTTTTCCGGCTGCTTAGTGTCTGCGTCCGTCAATCCTATGAGGTATGGCATGATAGATGCTGTTTTTTCAATTCTGCTTCTTCCCTACTGCACCCGGTTCCTTAGCATAGGTTTTCCGGCTGCATGGTTCCTGCATCCGAAAATAACTGGATACGATAGGACAATGCTATTTTCCGGTTCCACACAGGCCATTACCTCACCTGCGTAAACACGCCGCCGTCGACTTTGTAGATATGGTCCGACAGGGATTCCAGTTCCTCTCTGTCATGGCATGCCAGTAAAATCAGGCAGCCCTCCTCCCGGTGCCGGCATATCAGCTCCCGGAGCATCCTGCAGCCGCCCTCGTCCAGTCCATTAAAGGGCTCGTCCAGAACAAGCAGCTTCGGCGGCTCCATAATGGCACAGGCAATTCCCAGGCGCTGCCGCATTCCAAGCGAATATTTCCTTACCTTCCTCCTGTCCTCCGCAGACAGCCCCACCTGTTCCAGGGCGGATACGATTTCCTCCGGCGTAATTTTCCCCCGGATGGCAGCCAGGAGCCTTAAATTTTCATAACCCGTGCGCTCCGGCAGGAAAACCGGCGTCTCCAGGAGCATGCCCATATCACCTGGAAAGTCCAGTCCCTTTCCCAGTACCCTGCCGTCGATTTCTATCCTCCCTTCCGTCAGGGAAATCAATCCGCATATCGCTCGCATCATCATGGTCTTGCCGGAGCCGTTTCTGCCCAGGAATCCATATACCGCGCCGCCTTCCAGAGTCATAGTCACACACTTAAGCACCTTCACACCATGAATTTCCTTCGATACATGCGTCACCGTTATCTTCATGCACATTCCTCCGTTTGGAAAATATCTTTTTTCCGGATAAGTTTCATCCCTATCATCAATACAGCCGCGCCGAACACCCCGCAGCCTGCCACGCAGCCGGAAAAGGAAACGGCCTCAATTCCTGACCAGAAATCCTGACGCATAAGCATGGCATAATTTCCCAACAAAGCAGGCTCTGCCCAAAAGACGGAAGCCGTCAGATATCCCAGTGCAAGAAACAAGGCCAGAGCCGGCTCCAGGACGAGCGACAGAACCATTTCCGCCAGGCACAGGGTAACGGAAACCAGAAAGGGCTCGGCCCACCAGGAAAGAAATATTGCCATCCCTCCCATTTCGGCAATGGGGATTCCGAACAGGGATTTCAAGGCCTCCGGGGAGCCTGTTATGTACTTTCCCCAGAAAACGTTCCACTCCGCCCCCTGCATCTGCCATTCTTCCAGATATGCCTGCCCTGCCAGTCCTTCTGCCAGGAACGCATACAGTACCAGGATAATTGTGAGGCACACATAGTAGGCCGCCGCTGTACCAACCACCCAGACCGCCTTGCCAAGCAGCCAGTCCCTCCGTCTCCTCATTCGGACAAATGCCTGTCCTCCACTGCGCGTCAGGTCATTTGCCGGATAAAATCCCACCAGGAACAACAGGCAGGCGTGCAGCAGCAGCCATGGCACAGGGAGTTCAAAGCGTCCTGTCTCCGCCGCAAAATACTCCGGCTTCCCCTGGAACAGCCAGGTCAGGTACCCAAGCGCCCCAACCGGCCCGCCGGCCATGGAGCATGCCCGGTACGCCGCGTTGGCAAAATAAATCTGGACGAGCAGCGCGCCGAGCCATTTTAATCGGCAGTCACGGAACCCGTAATACAAATCATACCGGAACATCCTTTACAGCGTCCCCCTTTCCATCTTTCTGAAATATCCGAAAAATATGCCTCCCGCCGCCAAAAGCGCCGCAAGTTCCCCTGCAAGCCACGGCGGCGCAGGCACAAACTGCTGACTGGGCCGCAAAAATCCCGCCGGGCAGGCCGAAAACCTCATTGCCGTAGTCCCCACGGAGAACAGCGCCGTATAAACCACAAAGGGCGCAAGCTGCACGGCAAACCGGTTTCTTAAAAATGCGGCCGTGAACAGCGCCAGGCTGTTGAACAATCCGTAAAACACCCCGTCCATTGCCAGGTAAACCAACAGGTACAGAAGGGGATGCCTGAAATAAAGTGCCCCCAGGAACGCTCCCTCCCCAATGGCCGCAAGCCCCGTTCCCGCCTGGGGAACCACTCCGGGAAGGAAAAGGCTCGTCGCCAGGAAATCAAACCCAAGGGGCAGGACGGCGACAGCCGCGCCGCTCAAAAACACGGCAATATACTTTGCCGCCAGATACTTTCCCCATCCGCCGCGCAGGGCCGCCTGGTTCCCATACCCCGTACCGCAGTCAAAGACGAAGCTCGTAGTATGGGGAAGCGCGCAGAGAATGGGAAGCCACATAAAATATACGGATGCCTGAAAGGAATAATTTTCGCCGCCCATCCATTTATTGAAGGAGGACAGGGGATACCCGCCTGCGTCCACATAATGCATAACCGGGAGAATATAATCCCACAGGTGCCAGAGGCTGACGGCACATCCAATCAGTAAAGCGGCCGCCATGCGCCGGTTCCGGAATGCCCTGTCAAGTTCAAATTTCAGCATATGGATCATGATTATTCCACCTTTACGCCCAAATCTATGAAGGAACTGCCCTCATTGTCCCCGTCAGATTCCCTGACGTGGTAATAAAGCGTATACGGGCCTCCGGATCCCATGCGCATCTCCAGTGTCTCGTCCGCAGCCAGTATTCTTTCACAACTCTCTATCAGCCATCCCACTTCACTTGTGGCAGATTCGCCGGGTTCCAGTACCCAGTGGTGCTTCTCGCTTTCCGTTCCCTTCTCCCAGTCCTTATCGTAATAGCAGGCATCGCCGCTCCAGGTGACTGTATTCAGCGAAAGCCCTATCACAGATATTTCATTGGATGTGCGGTAGATTTCCTGCGTCTGGCCCGTGGTATTGGTGAAAGTGATTGTCAGGAATAAATACATGAAGTCTCCCTGGAGGTTTCCCTGGCTGTCGGTATTTGCCCCGGGCGCAAACAGCTGCAGGTGATCCGGGTTCCTCTCCCCAAAGCTTTGCGTGTATTCCACATTTTCGATTTTATAGGAAATCCCCTTTGCGGCAGCAGACTCGGTAATGGGCAGAATGTTTTCTTCTTCCGTATAAAGTTCATCCATATGATACACTTCCGGCTCGCTGTTCGTCAGCGGCTGGGGCTTTGGGGTGCTCTGCGTCCCGGCCTCCGATCCCGGTTCTGTCGGTGTGTTTCCCGGGGACAGCGCGTTTTCACCTGCCTGTCCGGCGGCGCCTGCTGCTCCTTCTCCTGCTTGTCCGGCGGTACCTGCTGCTCCTTCTCCTGCTTGCCCGACGGCGCCTGCTGCTCCTGCTCCTACCTGTCCGGCGGCACTTGTAGTTCCTGCTTCTCCGGCAGCTCCTACAGTCCCGTTTTGCGCCAATCCTTCGCTTGCGGGTGCGCCTTTTCCGCAGCCCGTCAGCATACCCATTATCAACAGGGCTGAAATTGTCTTACCATATTTCTTTCTCATAATGAAAAATTCCTTTCCTCTTATTTTAATCGGGAATGGCCAAGAACCATTTCCTTATCTTTGACGGGAATGGACTATGCCAATTCCTTGTCTTGGCAAAAATGGACAAAACCATTTTCTTGTCTTTAACGAGAATGGGCTATTCCAATTCCTTGTCCTAGGCAGGAATGGACAAAACCATTTTCTTATCTTTGACGAGAATGGCCTATACCAATTCCTTATCTTTGACAGAAATGGACAAAACCAATTCCTTATCCTTATCGGGAATGACCTATACCAATTCTTTATCTTTGGCAGAAATAGTAAAACCACTTCCTTATTTTTGACAGGAATGGACAAGCCCTGTTCCTTACTCATAGAATAGAGCCTTCTGGCACAGGAAATCCCCCGAAAAATGCAAAAAAATTGCAAAGGACTGACGAAAATCCCCATCAATCCTCTGCAAACTGAATCCTGAATCCACAAAATTCCTTCTCAACCGCATCATAATACAAAACCAGGCTTCCCTGTCCCATGACGCATACCAGTACCGCCTCCCCGCTGTCACGGCATACCTGCCACTCTCCCCGGCGGCAGCACTCCCATAGCGGCACCCTGTCTGAAATCTCTGCTGCCGTCCCGTCTTCCGGGAGAAGGCTGCTGTAGAGCCTGACTACATGGTTCCAGTAAACCTGGCAGTTTTCGTAAATCTGGTCTATCTCCTCCGTATACAGGCGCAAGCTGTCTTCCCCTGCTTCGCAAAGTCCGGAGAGCGTTTCCGCCGCCTCCTGTACCTCCGTTTCCGAAGGCTCCTGCTTCCTCCTGCGGCAGGCCAGGAAAGGAAGCATTTCCTCATCCATCGCCACGGACAGCACGTATTCCTCCCCTTCCTTTTCCGCCGGAACCTGTATCAGGTAAATGCTGCCGTCCGGCAGGGAGGAAAGACGGTGCCAGTAGCTGTCTGACTCTTCCAGTCCCACCATCCGGAATGTGCGCTCATATACTTCCTCCCCCAGGAGAGCCCTGGAGTCACACATACGGGCTTCCCTGTCCGCTTCCGGCAGAATTACCGTCTCCTCCGACAGCGGATAACGGAACCTGTCCATAAAGGCTGCCGGGGCGGCAGAAAGCTCTTCCTGTAAATTGTCCTCTTCATATACCACTTTTTCTGCATCAAAGACGGCGGAATATACGGTTGGCAACAGGGCCGCTCCTGCCGCCAGGACCAGAACTGCCAGAACCGCCGTTACGGCTGTCCATATCTTTTTCATAATTCCTCCATACCGACATAGTTAGTGTTCCGATACAGCCGACACTAACCGACACAAGGCAACACAACCGTAACCCTGGTGCCATGCCCTTCCCTGCTTTCTATCTGCAGGGTGCCATGGTGCGCTTCCGCAACTGCCCTGCACAGGGCAAGTCCCACGCCGGATCCTCCGCTGCTGCGGGAACGGGCCTTATCCACCATGTAAAATGCCTCTGTCACCCGGTCCAGTTCCGCTTCCGGTATCCCGATTCCGTAATCCCTGACTGTCAGTTCCGCCTTGTCGTCTCTCTTCTGCAGCGTGAGCTCGATTTCCTGCCCCGGATCGGAGGCCTTCAGTGCATTGTCCAGTAAATTCAGGATAAGCGAGGTAAGCAGGGCGCCCTCTGCCTCCACCTGCAGGGACTGCAGCTGTTTCCGGATGCGGCACTGGCGCTCCGCGCAGACCGGAGCGAATACATCCAGGGCCCGTTCCGCCAGTACCCCGAAATCCAGGGGACAAAGCTCCAGTTCCGTTTCCCGGATGGAAATCAGTTCCATCAGCCGGGAAGATAGAAGCTTCAGTCTCCTGGCCTCCGCCGCAATAATGGCGGCATATTCCCGGCGCTCCGGCTCTTCCATATTGCTTTTAATGGTCATGATATCCGCAAATCCAAGAATGGATGTCAGCGGTGTCTTCAATTCGTGGGCCATATTGGCGATAAAAGTCTCCCTTGCCCGGGCAAGCGCCTCCACCTGTCTGATTCTGGCTTCAATCTCTTCCGCCATCTCGTTCATATGACCGGATAATTCCGCTATTTCATCGCATCCCTTTACCCTGACCCGATACCCGTACTCTCCTGATGCAATCTGCTTTGTGGCCGTCTCCAGGCGCTTCAGGGGTTTCGTCAGATACAGGATGGAAAGCAGCAGCACAGCCGCGATAATCAGCGAAACCGCTCCGCACATCCACTGACTGAACACCAAGTCATCCCGGAAGCCCTCAAACAGGCCAGTCACATTGGAAGACACCTCCACGCGGTAAAAACCGCCCTCCAGGAAAACGGTTGTTCCCGCACGGATCCATCTCTTTCCGTTTTCCTCCGAAAGCATTGTACTAATGCTCCCTGCTTCCTCCGGAGGCATTATACGGATACTTTCCGTTTCCTCCATAAGCATTGTACTGACGCTCTCCTCTTCCGCTGAAAGAATTGTACCAGTACTTCCAACTTTCTCCAAAAGCATTGTACGGATACTCCCCACTTCCTCCGGAGACGTTGTGCAGATAGTTTCCGTTTCCTCCGAATACCAGGCAACAGGTGTCACAGCTATTCTATTTTCCCCTGCCGCTTCCCCGTTCCGGCCAGTGTCCCTTGTTATCAGCCCTCCGTTGTGGTCAAGCCGTAAGTCAGACAGCATCTTTTCCAGTTCAGTTTCTGTTACCAGAAGGCATCCCTCCGCCTCCCTTTTTTCCTGAACCAGATGCCCCAGTTCCGCCACAGCCCCATTGCAGATGGCCCGCACCCGTTCCTTCGCCAGGGACAGGCTGTTTGCCTGATTCCGGACCAGGAGCACCAGGGCGATGGAATTGGCGGCCAGCGCGGTCAGGCACAGCGTCAACAGGAAAATCTTCTGCCAAAGCCGCATACCCTCACTCCCTCTTCAACAGCTTATACCCATAGGTAGGCACCGTAACCAGTTGCCCCTGCAGCCGCAGTTTTCTGCGCACCTGCTGTACGTGGGTGTCCACGGTTCTGGTCTCGCCCTCATAAGCATAATTCCACACCGCCGAAAGCAGGCGCTCCCTGGAAACCACGATATCCTGGTGCCGGAGAAAGAAAGCAAACACATCAAATTCCTTCGGGGACAACGGCACCGCTTTTCCCTCTTTTTCCACGATATGTTTCTCCGTATCCAGGGTGATATCCCCATATTGATAGAGCGTCTGCGATTTGCGGTAACGCTTCAGCACCAGTTCAACCCGGGCCAGCAGCTCCAGGGCTTCAAAAGGCTTTACGATATAATCCTCCGCGCCTGATTTCAGCCCCCGTACCTTTTCGGACACATCCTGCACGGCAGTGAGGTAAATCACCGGTACCCCGTATTCTTTTATACGTTCCATCACAGAAAATCCGTCCAGGCCGGGAAGCATCACATCCAACAGTATCAAATCCAGGCCCCCTTTGCCCGCCCTGTCCACGGCAGACAGGCCGTCGCGGCAGATTTCACTTTCATAATCCCCCACGGCCAGGCAGGCCTGAATATACTTTGCAATATGCGCATCGTCCTCTACAATAAGAATATGACATGACATAGGATTTGCCGAGCCTCCTTTGTATACGCTTCCCAATCTCCATCCTGTTCGCAGGATGCCCTGTATTATCCATATACAACTGACGGACCGCAGAATCAATCCGTCAATTATATACTATATATTTCTCTTTACATTCAGCACATTCATCAAAGCTTCCTGTAACACTCTTGAAACATTAATTCCTGCATGTTCAGCCTCATAATTGAGCCAACTCGGAAGTGCCACATTTCTTCTAACGGTTTTTGTATCAACTTTTTTTCTATACTCAGAAAAATCAACATCTACATACGTCAAAACGCCTTTCGAAAAATCAATTTCCTCTGTATACAGCTTTACTTTTTCAATAGCAGCATTTTGATCTGACGGCGCAGGAAGTTCCTCTTTATTATCCTCCATTGAAATTCCAGACAGTCCAATAGCGTCCCTGGCCATCTCAATAGCATCTGCAAATGAATCTCCTTCAGTGAAAATCTCCATATCAGGAACACAGACCAAAAAAGAATGTTCAGACCCGTCATTTGTATTCAATATAAATGTTGGATAAACCTGTTTCATATCATTCACTCCTTATAACAGCATCCATTTTCTCAGTATCATTCTTGCCAGGTTTTCATTAACCTCTTTATGTCTTGGAACCTTTTCACAACTTTTACACAATTTCATTTAGAACAATTTCAACATATTCTCTTATTTTTTGTATAAGCGGCTTCCAATCATATTTTTGAATTGGAAAAATGGGATCTTCGTTCAACACCATTTGTACAGGCAGGGATATTCCTGTATTCCATTCGGAATTATAAGGAACTGTCTTACATTGAATGGTATCTAAAGCATTTGCGATTGTATCATTTACCATTGCTTTATAACTCTTTAATGCCCAATCAGAGCCGCCGCCATGAGAAATAATTCCTGCAGGTATTCCATATACTTCAGATTTATACTCATTGTCTTTCCACCAGTGTAAAAAAGTAATTTCCTCCATTTTTTCCAGTATCATACTTAATTTTGCAGGGATTGGCGCATAATGCGGCGACACAAGGAAAATGGCATCTGATTCTGTCACTTTCTCATAAATTGTATTAAAATCAGTGTCATTACAGCATCTTTTCGTTTCATAACATTTTCCGCAGCCAATACACGGTTGGAAACGGTAAGTTCTTAAATCCGCTATTTCACACATTGTTTCCTTTTCTGATAGGATTTCAGAAATTTTAGAACATAGAATCTGCGAAATACTGTTTTCTTTGCTATGTAAAATATTGGAAGCTGATATGCATAATACTTTCAATGTCCCTCTCCCCGCTCCTTCTTGCCTGGCTTTAACTCTGCAACAGTAAAACCGCTTCTTTCTGTCCATTCTGCAATAAAACCGTGAAGCCACGAAAATCAAAGGTGTATGGTTTTCCTGGCAAATTTTCAGATATTTCTCTACAATTTCAAGGAATTTCCTGTCTGTCATGCCATGGAACAGAATCTCTATCAGACACTTATGGTCAGTTAGTTCTCACGTAATTTGCAGACACTTCCCTACTTTCCATGCAAGGTGAAGCAGCCGGAATGCTATGCACCGGCCTGCATAGGGTTACCGTGTCAGTAACGCCGCCGCGGCATAGAGAATGGCCAGGAAGACCACATTATACAACGTAAAGGCTTTCATATAAGCCCCCTTTTCGGCCCCTTCGCTGTTGCCGTACAGGCGGTAGGAAATCACGCTTGCCAGGGAGGCAATCAAAGTGCCCAGGCCACCGATATTGACCCCGTACAGAAGCGGCCTGGCATTGTCCGTGAACCCGGATAGCAGTATGGCCGCAGGCACATTGCTGATCACCTGGCTCAAAACCACCCCCGCAGGCAGCTCCCGCCCGCCGATGAGTTCCCGAAGCAGAGAGGAAACCGCCGGAATCCGCCCTGCATTGCCGATAAACAGGAAAAAGCACACAAAGGTGGCAAGCAGAAAATAATCCACCTTCCGAAACAATCCCCGGTCCGCGAAAAACACCGCCAGAACCAGGATCCCCAACATCACCGGCCATGGCAGGAGCCGGAGCACACAGGCCAGGCATACCAGGAACAGAACAAGGTATATTGTCAGTTTCCGGCGGTCAGGGCTTTCCGCCTGTTCCAGTGACGCCACGGACAGAGGCTCCCGCCCTGTCAGCAGCACCGCAATGACAAGCAGAACAAGGGAAAGCGCCGCCAGGGGCAGCATGCAGCCCAGGAAAGTCCCCATGGGTATCTCAAACGTCGTATACAGATACAGGTTCTGGGGATTGCCGATGGGCGTGAGCATACTGCCCAGGTTGGCTCCGATGGTCTGGAGCACCACCACCGGAATCAGCATTTTCCGCTGCCCGGCCATGGTCAGTACCATAACGGCAAACGGTACAAAAGTAATCAATGCAACGTCATTGGTGATGAACATGCTTCCAAAGAAGCACAGCGATACCAGCAGAAGCCCCAGTTCCCCAGTGTTCCTGATTTTTCCCAGAAACCGAAGCCCCAGGTACCGGAACAGGCCTATGTCCTGAAGGCCCGCTATCACGAGCATCAGACAAAACAAAAGCGCCAGTACACGGTAGTCCGGATAATCCAGGTATCCGGCATCCGGCGGTATGAAGAACATAGATCCAAAAGCCAGTATGACCGCGATGCAGAGTACGGCTTCCTTCTTAAAAAATGCGGCGATTCTGTTTAGTGCTGTCCCTTTTTTCATGTGTGCCTCTTTTTCCTTTCCGGTTTTTATAGAATTGAGAACTGTCAGATGTCCTCCAGGCTGTCTTCCGCCTCTTCCAGATAGTCCAGTATTTCCCCTAATATCTCTATGTTCTCCTGCATCTGCTCACCCAACACGGTGTCCTGCAGTCCTTCCGACAGATTTTCGTAAGCATCTCCTTCTTCGTCCGGTACCTCTTCTAAAATATCACCTGCTATACCCGATATACCGGATTTGCCGCATCGGCCGTTTTGCCTCTCCTTGCCTCCCTGCACCGAAACATCCCGGTGGACTTATGAATAAACAGGGCTCCCTCCTTCTCCATCTTCTCCCGAAGCTTTTCCCGGAACTCTTCGCCCCTTTGCTCCAGGATGCAGGCAGCGTTGCCCGGATAGGAACACGCATACGCATACACGGCCTCCACATCGTCCACAATCAGGTCATTCTCCTGGTCCATCCGCTCTATCTGCGCAAAATAGGGATACAGCTGCGGGGCCGCGTTTTCCAGATGGAAGCCTGCAGTTATGTTCATGTAAGGCATCTCAATCCGGGCATCAAAATCCCTGACAATCTCATGCAGCTCCCGCATATGTTCATCTCCCACTGTGGAACAGAAAAACGTCCCCTGTGTCTTCAGGCTCTTTGCAATTGCGCCCAGGCAGATATCCCGTTTTTTCACATGGTACAGCATATGATTGGCGATTACGCAGTCGTAATATTCCTTTTCCAACACGGGGCAGTCCGCGTCCTCCAGGCGGTACCCGATTTGAATGTCTCTTTCTTCCAACAGCTTCCTGTATCCGGCAAGGGATTCCCTGGCTTTTTCAAGCATGCCCTCGGAACGGTCAGTCAGGGTCAGCCGCAGCCCCCGGGGCAGCCTGTGGATGTTTTCCTGCCACAGCAGCCCTGTGCCGCAGCCCAGTTCCAGGACACGGTCATTTTCCTTCAGCTGCAGCCGCTCATAGACCCATTCCATCCATTTCTGGGGATTGGTGCTGAAGTCATGGATACGGATTCGCTTCTCCAGGTTGGAGGACGTCCTGTACTGCTCCTTCAGCTTCTCCTCTTCGGTCAGGAGGTTCAGCAGGTGAATCAGGAAATTCCACTTATCCTCCTCCCCGCTCTTCTCCATCATCCCGATGGCGGAAATCAGCTCTTCCAGTTTCTTTTTCTTCTGCAGCAGGAGCTCCTTCTGCTCCGAAAGCTCCAGGTCCATGTTCTGCGTGTGGAGAACCTGTTCAATCTTCTGCAGGGAAAATCCCAGGTATTTCAGCATCAGAATCCGCTGAAGGATTTCCATGGATGCCTGGTTGTAGTAGCGGTACCCCGCCTCGGAATACCTGACCGGTTTCAGCAGCCCTTTCTCATCGTAAAAGCGGATCGTCCTTAATGAAACGCCTGCCATCCTGGCGATTTCGCCTGCGGTGTACAGGGGTTCTTCTACGGAATGTTCCCGTTCCATAACACAATTTTCTGTTACAGAACGGCTTTCTTTTGTGGGTTGTCCTTCTTCCATAAAACGGCTTTCTTTCATAATAATTCCATCCTTTCCGGCCTGCCTTCTATGAAACCGGCCTGCCTGTTAAGGACATCATAAAGGGTGACGCTGCGGAACAGTCAAGGACTTTTTGGTGTTTTTCACTGTTTGTTGACCATTTCAGCTTATCTGTATGCCCGGCTTCTTTCGCAGGGAATATACTCTTCTTTTACAATCCACCATCCTTTCTTTTTGGAACCGTTTCGCTCAAGCATTCCTGCCTCTTTCAGACGGCGGATTCTTTTTGTGACAGTGGTGGTGCCCAAGCCGGTCTGCCGACTGATTTCTGCTACATTGACTCTGGCATTTTCTCTCATCAGACGGAGTATCATATGGTCAAACCTGTCGAGGGACAATCCTTCTGCCTGCGGGAAATGTCCTTCCGTAAAATAACTTTCTTCCATAGAACGCTCTGCTATGGAACTTCCTTTTGTGCAATGCCTGTCTTCCATAGAATACTTTTCTTCCATGAAAGAGCCTTTTTCCGCGGAATGCTTATCTTCCATGGAATGCCTGTCTCCCCTGAAACGCCTGTCTTCTACGGAATTCCTGTCTTCCATGAAATTCCTATCTCCCATGGAACGCCCTTCTTCCATGGAATGTCCTTCTTCTATGGACTGCCATTCTTCCATTCTCCGCCTGTTCAGAGGAATGGTTACAGTAATAAAATTTTCCGTGATATCAAACACTTCTCTTCCGTATTTGGATACAATCAGCGGTATCCCGTGCCCTGTTTGTTCTATATAATCCAGCTGCACCATAATCTGCTGAAGCTCGAGATTCACGGGCTTGCTTTTTCCTTCATAAAACTCTTCCAGTGTAAGCCCTTCCGGAAGCCCGCCCACAGATATGACTTCAATGCGGTCATCAAACAGATAGACAGCCGGCGGCGTCTGCCGGGACCACCGATTGTGCAGGCAGGCATTCAGCCAGGCCTCTCTGAAGCAGGAAAAGTCAAACAGGCTGCTTTCCTTTCTCAGACTGCCGTCCACATTCACCGAGGTATCGTTCAGCGCTTCCATATAATCCAAGACCTGTTTCACGGCTACCAACATACATTTGTAACCGTATTCATTGCGCTTTATCAGCTTTGTTTTATCCGTCCCCCGGAAGGCTGCCACTTTAATCGAATAGCTGTTGCTGTCCGCTAAAATAGCCGCCATCACGTTATAGGCTCCGCCCCTCGTCCGCAGATTCAGATTCTGCTCAAAGGTATTCTCGCGAAGCGTAAGCTGGTGTCCTATATACAATGTCTTCAGCTGTTCAAAAGTCAGGTTCTGGTTATTAGCCTCCATACTCACAATGGAATCCGCCACGCTAAGCATCAGGCTGCGCAATTGCTGCGGTGATATTTCCCTGTCCTCGTCTGCTGACCTCATGTAATATTTTCCGTATGCCGAATAAGGTTTTTCGTCTCCCATAACATTTACTTTTATTACATTTTTGTCTTCGAGCAGTTCCATTACAATTGTCGGGATTACCTGGGGCTTGATGGCAACGGCTATCCCCTGGGATATCTCGCGCATGGTACGGTCACCGATTTGCTGCCCGATCACCTCGCCGTCATTTTTTACACCGAAATACAGCACGCCTTTTCCATTCTTGTTCAGCATGGAAGCCAGGGAAATCATACCCTCCTTCAGCTCGCCCGTTGTTTTTTTGAATTCAACCTGTTCCGTCTCCATTCCAATGTTCATATCATGCCCCTCCTGAAAACAGTATATACTATATCAGGAATTTATTCAACACTTTATTTGCCACTTTATTAAATTTTATTCAACATTTTATTCAACATTTTATTTAACACTGTAAAGCCCGCCGCTTCCCCATTGTCCATCCAGGAAATGAATCGGCCAAACCTTCTATGCAATCCGGTTTTCGTTTTTCCCGAATTCAATGGAAACATTGACAGGCAGCCCCGCATACAATAAACCATAAATAAAACCTATGGAGGCAAAAAAATGAGTGACTTAACTGCTACAAACTGTGGCTGCAACGATTCCTGCGGATGTGCAAACACAAACAATAACGGATGTGGGTGCGGAAGCGGAAGCTGGCTCTGGATTATTCTGCTGCTGTGCTGCTGCGGCGGAAATAACAGCGGAAGCTGCGGTTGCGGTTGCAACAACGGCGGATTGTTCGGCGGCAATGGCGGCGGATGCGAATGGCTTATCTGGATCCTGCTGCTGTCCTGCTTCTGCGGCAATGGCAGCTTCTTCGGCGGCAACAGCTGTGGCTGCAACAACAACTGCGGATGCAACAACAACTGCGGCTGCGGTTGCGGATGCAACTAAGCATTAACACGGATGGAGTTCTCATGAAATGAGGCTCCATCAAAATTTTGCGGAATGAGATTTCACGAAATGAATTTTCATTCTGTTACAGGCTCTGACGGAAAGCGATTCTCCATCGGATTGTCTCTTCTCCGTTGGAGCCTGTTTCCAACAAGAGCACATATCCCGAAACCTGTCTACATAGAATAGAAGAGGATCTATTCTTGTCCGGAAAGGAATGTGCCGTCATGGAAGAACAAAATACAAATGCCATCACCGCGTTTGACTCCCTTTTTACCAACAATCAGATACAGATGCTGAAAATCCTTCTGCCGCGGCTCGCCCCTGAGCACCAGGTTGGCTTCGCAGTTTACATAAAGTTTTTAGAACTGCAGTATGCCTTTACCTTTCTGCGTCGGCACTCGGGAAAACAGTTGTTTGGAAATGTAAAACAGTTGTCCGCCGATTTCTTTCAGGGAGATAATTCAGATACCATAGAATTACTGGACGAACTGCTTCCCTTCAGCGGACCGAAAGAACGTACCAGAATAGAAAACATGAAAAACATGATTCTGAATTTCAAAAAAATGCAGGAAATGATGGAAATGATCAAAATGATGCAGGAACTGTTCCCGGAAGGAATGGGCGGAGATAATCCCATGGATATGTTCGCCGGCATGTCCGACTCCGGACTGTCTTCCATCTTTGAGATGTTCGGCGGGGACAGGAGCGACTAAAGAACATCAGTTATTTTTCAGCGATTTCTGAAAAGAAAAGGAGTATCTATGGAACATGATTCGAGACCAGCGTGGATGTCAGACCCTCTCGTGAAGGACATCCCGGAAAAGAAACTGAAATTTGTGGAAGAGCTTTTTGCAAAGGGACATGGAAAAAGCCAGAAGGAAATACTGACCTTTGCCATGCCGCTTCTGAAAAAAGCAAAACAGGAAAACCTGACTTTCACACCGCAGGAAATGAATGCCGCTGTCGCTGCCATCCGCAGACACAGCAGCAAAGAAGAACTGACGCAGATTGACAGGATACTGGAAAAGAGCCGCAACGGCTCTCCGCAGACTGACACTTTCAAATAAAACGGCTGCCGCATTCCCCGTAAACCTTTCTCTGAATGCGGCAGCCTGTTGTGCGCTTACTGATTCAAACCCGGCCTTTATGCCGGTTTATTCCCATATCCCGCCAAAATATAACAAGCTTCAATCCCAACTATGCCTTAACAGCAGCTTGGGCAATCCCGGCATATCTTAACCATCCCGCTTTATTTCGCCACAATATTCACAATCCTGCCCGGAACATAGATTTCCTTCACGATATTCCCGGTCAGCTTATCTCCCAATGCCGCCTTCGCCGCTGCAATGACGGCTTCCTTTTCCTCATCCTTGGGAACGGAAATGGTAGTACGTATCTTACCGTTTACCTGGACGCCGATTTCCACCATATTCTCGACGGTTTTGGCTTCCTCGTAAGAAGGCCATGCAGTCTGGTAAACTCTGCCTTCATACCCTGCAGTCTGCCACAGTTCCTCCGTGATATGCGGCGCAACCGGATTCAGCAGGGTGAGAAGCGTCTTATACTCGCCCTTCGTGACGGCATTTTTCTTATAAAACTCATTGATCAGGGACATCATGGCCGCAATGGCGGTGTTGTACTTCAGAGTCTCAAAGTCTCCCGACACCTTTTTGATGGTCTGGTGCATCTTCGTCTCCAGATCCGCGCTGTAGCCGTCACCTTCCACAAGCATATCCTGAAGCTTCCACACTCTCTCCAGGAAACGGCGGCAGCCCTTTACCCCGTCCTCGCTCCATGCCGCGCTTAAATCAAATGCGCCGATAAACATCTCGTAAGTGCGCAGAGTATCCGCGCCGTATTCCCTGACAATGTCGTCCGGATTTACCACATTTCCTCTGGATTTGGACATCTTCTCGCCGTTGGAGCCCAGAATCATGCCGTGGCTGGTTCTCTTCTGATAAGGCTCGGGACAGGGCACCTGCTTCTGGTCATAAAGGAATCTGTGCCAGAAACGGGAGTAAAGCAAATGCAGCGTGGTATGCTCCATTCCTCCGTTGTACCAGTCCACCGGCATCCAGTATTCCAAAGCTTCCTTGCTTGCCAGCGCATTCTCATTTTTCGGGTCCGTATAGCGGAGGAAGTACCAGGAAGAGCCTGCCCACTGAGGCATGGTATCCGTCTCGCGCTTTGCAGGCCCGCCGCAGCACGGGCAGGTGGTATTGACCCACTCAGTCATAGCAGCCAGAGGCGATTCTCCGTTATCGGTGGGTTCATAGGATTCCACCTCGGGAAGCATCAAAGGAAGCTCGCTCTCGTCCAGAGGAACAAACCCGCATTTCTCACATTTCACAATGGGGATGGGTTCACCCCAGTAGCGCTGCCTGGAAAATACCCAGTCTCTGAGTTTGAAATTGGTCTTGCTGGTGCCTATGCCCTTTTCTTCCAGAAATTCAATAATCCTCTTCTTGGCATCCGCCACAGATAATCCGTCCAGGAACTGGGAATTCACCAGTGTCCCCGTGGCCACATCCGTGTACACCGCTTCCTGTACGCTCACCGGGCTTCCCGCCACTACTTCAATGATGGGAAGGCCGAATTTCTTCGCGAAATCCCAGTCTCTCTCATCGTGAGCCGGAACCGCCATGATAGCGCCGGTTCCGTAGGTCATGAGCACATAGTCGGATATCCAGATGGGAATCTCCTTGCCGTTCACAGGATTGGTGGCAGTGAGACCATCTATCTGTACGCCGGTCTTCTCCTTTACCAGTTCGGTACGCTCGAAGTCAGACTTTTTCGCCGCCTGCTCCCTGTATGCCGCCAGCTCGTTATAATTTTTAATTTCATCCTTGTATTTATCAATCAGCGGATGCTCCGGGGACACTACCATATAAGTGGCGCCGAACAGCGTGTCGGGCCTGGTGGTGTAGATGCGAAGCTTTTCCTCTTTCCCTGTGATGGAGAAATCTACTTCCGCGCCCTGGGACTTGCCGATCCAGTTTTTCTGGGATACTTTGACTCTCTCGATGTAGTCAACCGTATCCAGCCCCTCCAGAAGCTTATCCGCATATTCCGTAATCTTCAGCATCCACTGGCTCTTGACCTTACGGACAACCTCGGAGCCGCATCTTTCGCAGACACCGTTGACCACCTCCTCGTTGGCGAGGCCTACTTTACAGGAAGTACACCAGTTGATGGGCATCTCCGTCTTATAGGCGAGGCCCGCCTTGAATAATTTCAGGAAAATCCACTGCGTCCACTTGTAATAACCGGGGTCGGTGGTATTGACCTCCCTCTCCCAGTCAAAGGAATAGCCGAGGGAGTGAAGCTGCCCTTTAAAGCGCTCTACATTGTTCTTCGTCACAATCCTGGGATGGATGTGATTCTTGATGGCATAGTTCTCCGTGGGAAGGCCGAAAGCGTCCCAGCCCATGGGATAGAGCACGTTATAACCCTGCATTCTGCGCTTGCGGGCTACGATATCCAGCGCCGTGTAGGGCCTGGGATGTCCCACGTGCAGTCCCTGTCCCGAAGGATAAGGAAACTCTACCAGTGCATAGTACTTCGGTTTTGAATAGTCATCGGAAGTCTGAAACGCTTTTTCGTCATCCCAGACAGTCTGCCATTTTTTCTCCACCTCGTGGTGGTTGTAAGGCTGTGCCATGTTATTTTCCTCCTGAATTTGATCTGTGCCTGTCCCTGCACACTGTGTCGCAGTTCCGCAGACATTGTGCCGCTTCCCGATTCTGCAGACATTGATACTGTTTCCCGGTTTGGCAGACATTCATGCTGTTTTCGGTTCGGCAGGCGTTGTACCGCTTCCGGGTCCGCAGACATTCATGCTGTTTTCGGTTCGGCAGGCATTGTGCCCTTTCCCGGGTCCGCAGGCGTTGATACCGTTTCCCGATTTCGCAGGCGATGTGTCACTTCCCGGTTCCCAGGCGTTGATTTCCGCTCACGCATGCGTCAAAAAAGCCCTCTCGCTTTTTAGAGACGAAAGGGCTTGATTCCGTGGTACCACTCTAATTCACAGTCTCTGATCAAATATCGATCTGCCGTTCCACTCAGCTGCATGTCATACCGGGCGGACACAGGACGACATTCTCATAACCTGTGCACTCAAAATCGATAACGAGATGAACCGCTCTGCCCTACTCACGCTGATACGCGCTTCAGGAGAGAACTCCAAGGCCAGTTGGGGAAATCTTCCTGCCGCCTCACACCGCCCGGCGACTCTCTGTAAGTCCGACTTCCTTAATATTCCTCTTCTGCGTCTGTGACATATATGGAACTGACCTTTATTGTAATCTGTTTTTTACTGTCTGTCAAGTTAAAATTCATCAAGAAACAGCTTAAATTTACTCGTTTCGCTTTATCCTGGGTAGCTTAATCTTGGGTTTCGCCTCGCGGCGGCGCCAAATGGACAGTAACGCTTAATCTTCTCCATTGTTCTCCGCAACGCTGGCTGCTCTGGCCGCAATTTCCTTCTCCTGTACATCGGAAGGAGCCTGCTCATAGCGGATAAACTCATAGGAATACACGCCCCTGCCGCCCGTCATGGAGCGAAGATCCGTGCAGTAACCGTGCAGGGAGCTCTGAGGGATTTCCGCCTCGATTACCTGCTTGCCGCCGGCTATGGGATTCATGCCCAGCACACGGCCTCTCCTCTTGTTCAGATCACCCATAACATCTCCGGTGTAAGCGTCCGGCACGGTAACCTTCAGGGATGCGATAGGCTCTAACAGCACGGGATGCGCCTCCATAAAGCCTTTCTTAAATGCCTGAATGGTTGCCATCTTGAAGGCCTGCTCGGAGGAGTCTACCGGATGATAGGAGCCGTCATACAGCACGGCTTTCACGCCTACGACAGGATAAGCGGCCATGGGTCCCTTGATCACGGATTCCTGAAGTCCCTTCTCCACTGCGGGGAAGTAGTTCTTCGGCACGGTACCGCCCACGACTTCTTGGGCGAACTCATATGCCTGCTCCAGGTTGTCCGAAGGGCTGAAACGCATCTTGACATGGCCGTACTGTCCGTGTCCGCCGGACTGCTTCCTGTATTTATATTCCACATCGGACTGTTTCCGGATGGTCTCTCTGTATGCAACCTTCGGACGATCCAGCTCCACATCCACCTTGTACTCATTCAGAAGACGGCTGACCACGATGTCCAGATGCTGGTCGCCCATGCCATAGAGCAGAGTCTGCCTGTTCTCGGAGTCATTCACCACTTTCAGAGTCAGATCTTCATTGGTCATCTTCTG
The DNA here is from genome assembly GCA_947385785.1 of uncultured Lachnospiraceae bacterium. Lineage (GTDB taxonomy): Bacteria > Bacillota > Clostridia > Lachnospirales > Lachnospiraceae > Acetatifactor. The sequence continues at coordinate 1,475 of CANDMH010000022.1, read as the reverse complement.
CAGCGCCTGGGAAATCTTATCCACGTCACCCTTGTTCTTGGGTTTGTAACGCATGCAGGTATAAGGTGTGGACACTTCCACCTTACCGTACTTCACAGGGGTAGCCTTGGTAGCAAGGCTGTTGCCGGTCTTCGCGTCGGAAAGCTTCGCCAGCGCGCCGATATCTCCTGCATGAAGCTCGGGTACTTCCATTGGCTTGTTGCCCTGAAGGACATAGAGCTTGCCTATCTTCTCTTCCACTTCCGTATCCACATTGTAAAGCAGATCATCTGTCTTCAATACGCCTGAATTCACCTTAATCAGGGAATACTTGCCGATGAAAGGATCGACGATGGTCTTCCAGATGCAGGCTGATTTTGCTTTGGAGAAATCATAGTCCGCATCATAGATTTCATTTGTCTTCATGTTGATGCCCTTGATCTTGCGGTTATCAGGGCTGGGCATGTATTTTACAATATCGTCCAGCAGCGTATAGACACCCTGGCACAGCACGTTGGAACCCATTGTCATGGGAACAATGGTGCCGTCACATACATTGGTGCGCAGAGCCGCTCTGATTTCCGCGTCAGAGAAGGTCTCCCCGCCAAAATAGCGCTCCATCATCTCTTCGCTGGTCTCTGCCACTGCCTCCATCAGAGTATCCCGGCAGATTTCCAGATTCTTCTTATTATAGTCGGGTATCTCGCAGTCCACTACTTCCTTGCCCTGCCAGCGGTGTCCTGTCTCGGAAACCACATTGACATAACCCACGAATTTCTCGGCTTCACGGATGGGCAGATTGAAAGGAGCCATCTTTTTGCCGTAGAGATTGGTCATATCTTCCACTACCTGACGGAAGGATGCGTTGTCCACGTCCATATTGGAGACATAGATAAATCTGGGCAGCTTGTACTTCTCACAGAGCTCCCATGCCTTCTGGGTGCCGACTTCGATACCGGATTTGCCGTTCACCACGATAATGGCCGCGCCTGCGGCGCTGACAGCTTCCTCAGCCTCTCCTACGAAATCAAAATAGCCGGGAGTGTCGATTACATTGATCTTACAACCCTCCCATTCGATGGGAATAACGGATGCATTGATGGAAAACTTACGCTTCTGTTCCTCTTTGCCATAGTCGCTTATGGTATTGCCGTCGGGGACCCGGCCCATTCTGGATGTAATTCCGGACAGATACGCAAAAGCTTCCGCCAGGCTGGTCTTACCGCTACCGCCGTGCCCCAGCAGCACCACATTACGAATCTTGTCAGTTGTGTAAACTTTCATTTGACTTTCCTCCAATTTTTATGTAATTTGGGTGTTTTGACATGATAATGACAAGTGATTCAATTCCCATGGGTCTATTTTACTAGAATAAAAGCATTTTTACAAGCAAATATTATCATTTAACTTATTTTTTCATGAATGTTAATATTCTGTTCATACGCAATGTCATTTACTTAAGCAGATTTCTGTTAAAAATTAGGAATCTGCTTTTT
>CANDMH010000021.1 GCA_947385785.1 uncultured Lachnospiraceae bacterium | reverse complement strand
CATCGGAAGATATGCTGAAAGGCTGGGGCGAAGATGGCGACGGAATTTCAGAAGCATATTTCTATGTCATGGATGCCGCCCAATTAGACAGCGTGATAAGAAAAGTGCAGGGTACTTCCTCTATTGAATGGGGCAATTTCAAGATCACTGCCAATGACGAGGTATACCAGAACATTTCCGGCGCGCTCACTGATACCAGTTCTCTGATTACGACATTGATTGCTATTATTACCGCTGTGAGCATGGTGCTGATCATTTTGATTCTGTCCCTGTCCATTCGCAGCCGGAAACACGAAATGGGGATTCTGCTGGCGGTAGGTATCGCAAAGCCCGCCGTCATTTCCCAATATGTGCTGGAAACATTTTTGATTGCAATCGTGGCGTTCCCGCTGGCATACCTTGCAAGCAGGCAGGCCGCAGGAACCCTTGGAACGCTATTAGGCAAAACGGTAGAGAATGTGATTGTAACATCCAGGCATTTTACCCTGGTGGCGGTGGCGGGAAGCATCCTGCTGGCTGCGGCGGTGCTGGTATCCTGCATCCCCGTTATGCGGCTGAGGCCGAAAGCCATCCTATCGCAGATGGAATAATTTTATACAGAAATGAGGCGGTTTTATGAATATCATGGAAATCAAAAATGTCCATTATGCCTATGACGGCAAAAAGAAAGTCCTGAAAGGTGTCAACGCCCAAATGGAGCAGGGCAGAATGTACGCCATCCTCGGCCCCTCCGGGTGCGGCAAGACTACGCTGCTGTCCCTGCTGGGCGGTCTGGACAGTCCCACCATCGGCCATATTTTGTACCAGGGGGAGGACATTGCAAAGACCGGCCTTGCCAATCACCGGCGCAGTCATGTGGCGTTCATCTTCCAAAGTTACAACTTGATCGACTATCTGACACCGATAGAAAATGTGGCGCTGACCTCTAAGCTGCCGCCGCTCCCCATTCTGGAGCAGTTAGGATTGACCGCGGAGGAAGCAAAGCGGAATGTGCTGAAGCTGTCCGGCGGCCAGCAGCAGCGTGTGGCCATCGCCCGGGCCCTAGCCAGTGACGCGCAAGTGATTCTTGCCGATGAACCGACCGGGAACTTGGACGAGGACACTGCCGCAGAGATTACGGCCATTCTGAAAGATAGTGCCCATAAATCCGGAAAATGCGTGGTGATTGTGACGCACTCTAATGAACTGGCTAAAGAGGCTGATGTGGTTTTCCGGCTCCGCAAAGGAGATTTACAGGTTTCGGACGCCTCTGAAATAGAAAAGGAGCATAAAAAGAAATGTGCCTTTGATGCGCAAGCGGCGGCATTGGGATGATCGAGAATTTGACGAGTACATAGTCAATACCGAGGGCCTGCTGCCCTATCAGACCACCCCGGAGGACATTGTATGCCAGAGGAAAACCCTGACTCTGCAGCTGTCCATTCTGGACACCTGCACCCCGGTTCGGCGGGAGCGGTTTCTGCTTTATGCGCTGTACGATTATACCTATGATGAGATCGGATTGTATATGGCTGTTCCAAGTATGCCATCCGAGATTCTATCGAGGCTGTCCGAAAAAAGGGGCGTCTACAGCAGGATATTCCGTTCCTTCAGGAAGAGGGTCCCATTCATTTAAGCCGAGGTTTTGTTTAAAGCTTGCCTGTCCGAGGGTCAAATGGGGTAAATCTTCCTCCAGATATGCCATAAGCTCACCGATACCTTCCCTGGTCACGTTGTTAATCAGGAAAATGTGTTCACAGCCTACATTGGTCAGCCATTGCCGGACCATGGGGATATTGGCATAGGGAGAGTCAATCTTTGTAATAATGCCGATGAGGGGGCGGAGGATAAAGGAACGAAGGCTTGGGCTGAACAGATTGTAGGGCTCATCAGCGGCCTGGACAACAGCCACCACATCCGCCTCAAAGGAAAAGCAGGCAAGCCCTGCGCTGAAGTGCTTGGATTCGGCATACTCTCCCGGTGAGTCGATGGTGTCATCGTCTGAGCTGGTATATTGGGTTTTTATATAATGAAGCTCTTCGCCCCGCAGTGCCTGCGTCAGGGAAGTTTTTCCGGCTTCGCTTCTGCCCATCAAAAATAATTTTTTCATAGCGTTCCCTGTCCTGTTTCTTAATTTCTGTGGACTTTACAGGTTTGAAACTCCAGTTCCTCTCTAAAAAAACGAACGACTTCTTCCACGGCAGTCTGCACTTCCGATAAACCGCCGGTGATAATCAGAGAACCGCAGAAGCGGTCCATAAAGCCAATCTGTATATCTGCGCTTTTCGTTGCAACATCCGCCGCTACGACAACCGCCTCCCAGGGGGTAAAACGGATCAGCCCTATGGATTCTCCTGTATGATCCTCCCCTTCGTGGACTCCGATATGCAGTCCAAGGTTCTGGTACACAGGAGCCTGGGAGACGCTTATGACATGGGCCAGACAAACCTCTTTTCCAGGAATTCTCAGACGTGTCAGGCGCAGTTCCTTTCCTTTCAGCTGTTCGTAATCCGCATGGAACAGTTTCTCCAACAATTCTTTTCTGGTTATTTGTGCCATGGTTGTACTTCCTATCTCTTTGTGATTTTGCAGACGACATATTCCAGTTCGTCCCGGAAATAATTCACAACCTCCGTCATGGCCGACATAACATCCGAGATTTCGCCGGTAATGATCAGCGTTCCCGTAAAACGGTCAGCGAAGCCCAGATAGACATTCCCGCTTTTGACCGCAATATCAGATGCAATGACAGCTGATTCCGGCGGTGTCATGTTCATAATTCCGATAGCGGATGACTGATAATCCACCTGCGGATTCAACCCAAGCTTCTGGTATATAATTGGTGCGGGCCCGCCCATTACATGTGCAAATGTGATTTCCTTGCCGGCCACGGTTTCCTGTACGATTCTGATCTGTTCTTCCTGTCCGTTTGCCATCTGTTCGTTCCATTCCTTCCGTACTTCCTGGGATTTGTGTAACAATTGCCTGTGCTGTGTTGATGGAAAAGCTTTTTAATAAATTATACTATATAAATCATACTATCAGGGAACTTTTCTGTCAAGCTGAAATCCATCGGGAAAATTTTTGGTGAAAATTTTTTGTGGAATTTTTCAAAAATTGTTTGAAAGTTTTTGCATGGAGGGGGGAATGTCTGGTACAATAAGATGCAGGACAGAGCGCAAAGGCATAAAGATTTTGAATGCATTTCAGTTGGAACTGGCAGGATTAAGTATTACGGATTAACGAAAGAGCCTCTCGATGTGGATACCCTGACGGCCATCGGCGGATTTGTTCCATGCCATTTTGGCGTCAAAACAAAAATTTTTGCTCCGATTGCCCTGGATGAACGGGCGGTGCAGGAAATCGGAGAGCATAATCTGAAGTGTCTTGCAGCAGACAATGGGCGTATATTTGCAAAGTGTAAAGCGGCCATGCTTGGAAACGGTATTTCCGAAGGCACGCTCAAAGCCGTACTTGAGAAAATAAAAATATATGAATGACAAAAATTAAAGGAGGAAGACTACATGAAAATTGTCATCATCGGCGGCGTGGCCGCCGGAACAAAGGCAGCTGCAAAGCTGAAACGGGAGAACCCCAATGACGAAATCGTCATCTACACCAAAGGAAAGGACATTTCCTATGCCGGGTGCGGGCTTCCCTACTACATCGGCGGTGCCATCGAGACGGAAGGGGAGCTGATTGTGAACACTCCTGCTAAATTCATGGGGCTCACAGGCACCACGGTGCATACCCTGAGCGAAGCGGTGGCGGTTGACCCTGCGGCGAAGACGGTTTCCATCCGGTACAGCGGGATGGGAACCTCTATTGCAGCGCAGCAGGGGAAGGGTGCAGGAGCGGACAATGAGGGAGAGCAAAAACAAGAAGCCGGAACCAATGCGCCCGGAATCCAGGAGCCGCCCACAGAAACCGTCCGCTACGACAAACTCATCATCGCCGTAGGCGCGGAGCCCTCCGTTCCCCCTGTGGAAGGCACAAAGCTTCCCGGCGTGTTCACCGTGCGCACGCCTCAGGACGCCATCGGCTGCAGGAAATACGCAGAGGAACAAAACTGTAAACGCGCCGTTGTGGTAGGCGGCGGCTTCATCGGTCTGGAGGTGGCGGAAAACCTGATGGCAAAGGGCCTTTCCGTCACCGTGATGGACATGGCACCCCAGCTGATGCCCAATATCTTCGATGCGGACATGGCGGATTACGTCAGGCGTAAGCTCCAGGCAGGAGGCATGCGCATCCTCACCGGAACGGCCCTCAACGCCGTCACAGGCACGGACAGGGTCACCGGCGTGCAGACAGGCACAGGCACCTTGCCCGCCGACATGGTGATCCTGGCAGCAGGCATCCGCCCGGCGACGAAATTCCTGGCGGACACCGGACTGGAGATGGACAGGGGCTGTATCATCACCGACGAGTACCAGAGGACCAATCTGCCGGACATTTACGCGGTGGGCGACTGCGCCCTGGTGAAAAACCGCATCACGGGAAAAAGCCAGTGGTCCGCCATGGGCTCCACGGCAAACATTGCAGGACGCGCCCTGGCTCTGTCCTTAAGCGGAGACGAGTTCGGCTATCCGGGCTGCCTGGGCACCGGCGTGGTGAAGTTGTCTGCCGATTTGAACGCGGCCCGCACGGGACTTACCGAGGAGCAGGCCAAAGCGGCAGGCTTCCAGGTCATCTCCGCCCTGTCCATCACCGACGACAAGGCCCATTACTATCCGGATTCCGACATGTTTATCACCAAGCTGATTGCGGATGCGGAAAGCCACAGGCTCCTGGGGCTGCAGGTGATCGGCGCAGGCGCTGTGGACAAGATGGCGGACATCGCCGTCACCGGGATTTCCTTCGGGGCGAAGGCAGAGGACTTCCTCACCCTGGACTTCGCCTATGCGCCGCCTTTTTCCACCGCAATACATCCTATCGCGGCAGCCTGCGGCGTACTGGTGAACAAAATGACCGGAAGACTGGAATCCTTTACCCCTGCGGAATATGCGGCGGGCGCGGCGGCAGGGTACAAACTCATCGACGCCCATCCGGCTTCCACTCTGCCCGGCGGGGAGTGGTTTGACCTGACGAAGCCGGGAGAGTATGCGGCGAAGTACGGCAAAGACGAAAAACTCCTGTTGGTCTGTGCCAAGGGCAAGAGAGGGTATCTGACCCAGAACAAGCTGAAGGCATTGGGATTTACGAATACCCGTGTGCTGGAAGGCGGCGCAACGTTTAATGTGATCAAGAGGGCCATTCCCGCAGGCGGAAAGCTTCCCCCGGAGGAGATCAAACGGGTAAAGGGTCTGGGCTGCCTCCAGGATAAGCGCTTCGGCGACGTGTTCAATGTCCGCGTCATCACCCGGAACGGCAAGATTACCGCCGACGAGCACCGCGCCATTGCGGAAGGGGCGGAGCGCTTCGGCAGCGGGGAGATTACCATGACCACCCGTTTGACCATGGAGATCCAGGGCGTTCCCTATGCCAACATCGATCCCCTCATCGCCTTCCTGGCGGAGCATAACCTGGAGACCGGCGGCACCGGCTCTTTGGTGCGTCCCGTGGTTTCCTGCAAGGGTACCACCTGCCAGTACGGCCTGATTGATACTTTTGACTTAAGCGAGAAGATTCATGAACGGTTTTACGAGGGCTATCACAACGTAACCCTGCCCCACAAGTTCAAGATCGCCGTGGGCGGCTGCCCCAACAACTGCGTGAAGCCCGACTTAAACGATCTGGGCATCATCGGCCAGAGAGTGCCCATGTTCGATTATTCCAAGTGCAAGGGCTGTAAAAAATGCCAGGTGGAGACCTCCTGCCCCATCAAGGTGGCAAAGGTGGAGGACGGATGCCTGAAGGTGGAGACCGATGCCTGCAACGGCTGCGGGCGCTGCAAAGCCAAATGTCCCTTCGGCGTCACCGAGGAATACATGGACGGCTGCAAGATCTACATCGGCGGCAGATGGGGCAAGAAGATCGCCAACGGACGTCCTCTGGACAAGATTTTCACCAGCGAGGAAGAGGTTCTGGATACGGTGGAACGGGCCATCCTGTTCTTCCGGGATGAGGGCATTACCGGCGAGCGTTTCGCGGATACGGTGAACCGTCTGGGATTTGACTATGTACAGGATAAACTGCTCCATGCCAAGATCGACAAGTCCGCTGTCCTGGAGAAGAAGGTGAAGGGCGGTGCCACCTGCTGACGGCATAGGGATGTTTCAGATACGTATATTGATATAAAACAGCCAGGACGTCTCTGTTCAGAGGCGTCCTGGCTGTTTTAGCAGGAGAACAGGCACGGCATCGAGTAAACAGTTCCAGCCTCGGAAATTTGGGGTAAAGTCTTCAAACAGATACCTCCTGCACAAAATATTACAGCTGTAATAGAAATATTATAAAGTACGCGGGGGTGATATTGCAGTCGTTGCCGGTGATGAGATGGTAATTGCTGACACGCGGTCGGCTCTGGATCTGGTGATGACTGTGAAGTATGAGGCAGGCGCGGAGAGTATTGTCATTGACAAGGATGTGATATGCGGGGATTTTTTCATCCTCAGTACAGGTATGGCGGGCGAGATTCTCCAGAAGTTTATGAACTATCATGCCGCAAATTCAGAAACCGTATAATCGCCGCATTTTGGCATATGCTATGTAAATCAACTCTGTTCTGCGGTATCTTCGTCCGGCAGGACAGGGACATGGCGGAGGTGGAAAATGCAGTCGGTCTGGAGTGAAGATACACAAATCAGGAGACGGGAGCCCCTGGCGGGGGACATGGAGACGGCGGCCGTTGTCATCGGGGCAGGGCTTGCGGGGATTCTGACGGCTTATTACCTGAAGCAGGCAGGTATCCGGGCGGTGGTTCTGGAGGCGGACAGGATTGGCAGCGGGCAGACGAAGAATACCACGGCCAAAATCACTTCCCAGCACAATCTGATTTATGACAGGCTGATCCGGACCTTTGGACGCTCCATGGCGGAGCATTATGCCACGGCAAACGAGGCTGCCATAGGGGAATATGAAAGGCTGATTCTGGAAAAGGGGATTGCATGTGATTTTGTCAGGCACCCGGCATATCTGTATTCCCGGACCGGGACAGAGCTGCTGAAACGGGAGGCGGAAGCCGCGCAGTCTCTGGGCATAAAGGCATCCTTCGAAACAGAATGCGAGCTTCCCCTGACGGTTGCAGGTGTGACAGGGTTCGAGAACCAGGCAAGGTTCCACCCGCTGAAATTCCTGGCGGAAATGGCGGAGGAAGTGGAAGTCTACGAGCAGACGAAGGTGCTGAAGGTTGAGGGCAGAAGGGTGGAGACTGCCCGGGGGACAGTGACGGCGGAGCATATCGTGTTCGCCTCCCATTACCCCTTTGTCAATGTGCCGGGGTACTATTTTGCCAGGATGCACCAGGAGCGGAGCTACGTGGCGGCCCTGGAGGGCGCGGAGAGGCTGCGGGGAATGTACCTGGGGATTGACCGGGACGGCCTTTCCTTTCGGACATGCGGAGATCTTGTACTTCTGGGAGGCGGAAGCCACCGGACGGGGGTGAACCGGGAGGGGAGGAGCAGGGAATTGGATTCGGTAAGCAGGGCAGGCGCCGGATGCAACTATGAGATGCTGCGCAGCAGAGCCCGGGAGCTCTATCCCGGATGCCGGGAGGTGTCCCACTGGTCCGCCCAGGACTGCATGACACTGGACGGTGTGCCTTACATCGGAAGGTTTTCCAGGCGAAAGCCATTCTGGTACGTGGCCACGGGCTTTGGAAAATGGGGTATGACCTCCGCCATGGTCAGCGCCCGCATCCTGACAGCCCTGATCAGCGGACAGGACTGTCCGGAAGGGGATATTTTCTCTCCGGGGAGGCATTTTACGGCACAGGCAGCGAAAAACCTGGCGGTGCATGGCGCTTATACGGTGAAAGGTCTGGCAAAGCATCTTCTGCCCTCCGGGAACGGCAGGATAGTCCCCAACTGCCCCCACATGGGCTGCAGACTGGAGTGGAATCCGGAGGAGGAAAGCTATGACTGTCCCTGCCACGGATCCCGGTTCGACAGGGAAGGGCGCCTGCTTGACGGTCCGGCTCAGACGGACTGCAGGAGGCGGGAGAGGCCCTGAGGGGTTTTGGACAATTACATTGACTTCAGTATCATCGAAAAGCCTGCCGGAGCAGGCGGAGGGGAGAAAGGATGGCTTCCGAAAAAAAGGGATGGTTCTATGGATGGTATTTCAAATGTCAGTCCGATACACAGACTCTGGCGGTGATACCGGCGGTTCATCAGACCGGAAGGAAAAAAACCTGTTCCATTCAGATTATTACAGAAAAGCAGTCATGGACGGTTCTCTTTCCCGGGAAGGCGTTCCGGCGGAAGGGGAGGACAATCTCCATCGAAAAGAACCGGTTCGGGGAGAGGGGAATACGACTGGCAGTATGCGCGCCGGGGCTGAACGTAAAAGGGAAGCTTGTATTCGGTGCGCTCCAACCTCTAAGGTACAGCATTATGGGGCCTTTTTCCCTGATCCCTTTTTTGGAATGCAGCCACAGTGTATGGAGCATGAGGCATCTGGTACAGGGAAAGGTGTATGTAAACGGGACGGCATATTCGTTTGACAGGGCGCAGGGCTATTGGGAGGGAGACAGGGGACGGTCTTTTCCCAGGGAATATATCTGGACCCAGTGCAGCTTTCCCGGGGGCGCATTGATGCTTTCCGTTGCCGATATACCCCTGGCAGGTTTTCATTTTCAGGGGATTATCGGCATTGTGCTGCTGAATGGCAGGGAGTACAGACTGGCTACGTATCTGGGGGCAGGGAAAGCCGAAATCCGAGACGGGCGTGTCAGGGTGGTTCAGGGCAGCATGGAACTGGAAGCGGAACTTCCGGATAGAACCGGAAAACCTTTAAAGGCTCCGGCTAAGGGGGATATGGTCAGGATAATCCATGAAAGCGCGGCCTGCAGGGCGAAATACCGGTTCCGGAGGAAAGGACGCACGCTTCTTAACTTTGAGACGGACAGGGCGTCTTTTGAGTATGAATACAGGAGATGATGAGATGAATATTGACCAATTGTGTGAACATTTTAGCCTTTCCTATGATACGATCCGAAAGATAATTAAGACAACTCAGGTAGAAGATAGTTAACTTCTTCCAAACATATCAACATACCAAGCGGCGGCTGCATAGGCCGCCGCACGCTTTTTCATCTCATGCCTGTCTGTATCAGATAAAATGATTATAATCATTTATGCCCCTGCCTTTTCCTGACCGAAGGTACTAAAATGATTGGAAACAGTTTAGAAAAAGTATCTCAATATATGGAGGAGACCAAATGACACGCTTTTTCACCTATATTTGGAGGGAACATAAAAAATCCGCGATTGTTTTGGGGGTTTTGGGTATCCTATCCTCCATTACTTCTGTTGTCATGAGCTATTGTCTAAAGTATTCGGTAGACTGTATATTTCATGTGGATAATAGCAATCGTGCAATCGCGGTCATGCTGTTTGGACTCATGGCGGTTTCCACATATCTGTCAGATCAGCTTGGGGAAAACTATCTCGTAGAAAAATATACGCTCTGTTTTGTCCGGAATTTGAGGAAGTCCCTTGTGGAAAACCATCTGCACATGGACTATGAACAGGCCAGGGAACGGGCGATAGGGGAGTTGATGAACCAGGACAATGTGGCAAAGGAATTGGGTAATCTTTTTGCTGCAATGGTCTACCATTTTCCTTATTGCATCCTGGAATCGGCAGGTTTCATCCTGTTTTTAGGAGTTGCCGTCAGTTGGAAAATGGATCTAATTCTCATTTTATTAGTCCCTTTTGCAATGCTTTTTAAAAAGGTTGTAGAGGGTATGAGAAGGACGAACTGGGAAATAAACCGTGCCAGGACAGACAGCCATACCTTCTTTCTGGACATTCTTCAGAAAATTGATTTTATAAAAGCCAATGACATTTCGGAAGCCATTGAAAATAAATATGAACAGAAGAACAGGGCGGTATTTTCGTTACAGAAACGTATTTTCAGACAGAATGGACTATTCGCGTTTCTGCAGTTTTTCCTGGAGCATGGGATTCAGTTCATCGTCGCTGTAATCGGTGCCGCATGGATGATGGAAGGCGATTTGACCCCTGGAGGCGTAGCAGTGGCGACTACGGTGTTCTCTACCTTTTTGGTTCCCTCCCTATCTCAGTTGGTTGGGCTTATGAAGGAGGCGGGCAGTTCGCGGGAGGTTGTCGATGATATCATGCAAAAGGTAGCATTTACGGAGGAAAGGCCCCTCTACCATCGCGCACAGATGCCGCCTGATGTGTTGGTCCGTTTAGAGCAGGCAGGCTATATTGGCAGAAATGGGACGATTTTTGAGGGGGTATCACTGGAATTGCCCTCAAAGGGACTTCTGGGAATATCAGGTATGTCCGGCGAGGGAAAAAGCACCCTTGCCAAGATGGCTGCAGGGCTTTTGCAGCCAACGGACGGACGTGTGATATATAATTCTCTGCATTTTACGGAAGAGGATATCTGCGGCAAAATCGCTTATTTGGACAGCGAGCCATATTTCATGGAAGGGACTATACTGGAGAATCTGAAAGCCGGCGGGGGCGGCTGGGACAAGGTTCTTAAAATGGGTGAAATCAGAGCATTTTTGGAGGAGTTCCCTGATAAAGAGAATACGGTATTGACGAAAGACGCGGTTACTTTGTCTGGAGGACAGAGACAACTGCTGGGGATTGCCAGAGTTCTGGCAAAACAGGACGCCCGGCTTATCGTCCTGGACGAGCCGACAGCCTCTATGGACGAAGCCTCCAGAAAGCGGGTATGGCAAATATTCAAGCATTTATCGGAAGAAAAATGCGTATTGATCATTACCCACCAGAAAGAGCTGCTGGCAGGAATCCCTATGAAGTTCTTGTTGAAAAATCAGCATCTGCAAAGGGAAAATGAATAGATTACATCACAGGGGGCTTTATGAAGAAAAGTAGATTCCATTTATATGAAAAGAAATGGATGTGCATACTGATCATGCTGTGCAAAGCCATAGTCAGCGCCTTTTTGGCTTATTATGTGGCTGAAATGCTTGCGGTGTTAGTGGACGGCGCGACCATGCATGGAATTGCCCAGACAGTTCGGATGCATATGGGCAAAATAGGTTTACTGCTCACGGCTATCGTCCTGCATTATGCTTTGGGCTATTTGAAGAATGTATTGTTTGAATGGGAAAGAGCTTTTTCCAGGAACAGGGCCATGGAAGCTATTCTCGGAATGCCTTACGACCTTATCGATCAGAAGAATCAGGCTGAGTATTTTAACATCATATCCTCTGATTTAGAGCTTGCATTGTCATTTTTAGATGAATTGGATTCGGCTATTACCCAATTTGCAAAATCCATGGGAGCTATCGTATTCATCTTTTCGCTAAGCTGGAAAATCAGTTTTGTTTTGACGATGTTGGGGCTGGTTATTGTTTCATATCATTATTTTATAAGTCCAAGGTTCGGCAGGATTCAGGACAGCATCCAGACAGATGATTCCAATGTGAGAAGTATCATAATGCAGCAATATGCCAGTTACGGATACAGGAGATTTTTTGGATTCCCATCGTTAGAACGTTTGTTCCGTGACATGTATGCCAGGTACATAGCAAGCTGCCTTGATAAGGCGAAATGGCAGGCAATGACCTCTGTTTTTGATTATCTGCTGGGATTCTTCCAAACTTACCTACCGCTGCTTTTGGTAGGCATGATGGCGGGTGAATTCAGCCTTGGAAGCGTTCTGGCGATCATAAACAATACAGTGGCTTTTATGGGCATTTTCAGATCTATAGGGAAAATATTTATCGGAATACAGGAATCGCATGCAGGTGTTAAGAGGATATCGTCCCTTATGGAGATGACAGAAAAGGAAGAAAAAAATGTACGGATACAAAAGAAAATGCCCTCTCAAGAGAAGAATCCAAGAATAGAAATCGAGAAGCTGAAGTACTGTTACAATGATGAAAGACTGGGAGTATATATTGAAAGCGCTTCCTGGGATACGGCGGCTCATATTGGAATCGTGGGGGAAAAGGGCTGTGGAAAAACGACATTACTTAAAGTGCTGGTAGGGTTATTGGAGCATTATCAGGGTTCCGTAACATTGGGAGGAAAAGAAATCCGTGACATTGCTGTCAGAAAGACCGGCTATATAGCTTATCTGCCGCAGAATTTCCCTATCTTTGATATGACTATATTGGAAAATTTTGAATTGATGGCGCCGGGAAAAAGCAGGGAAGAATATATGCAGTATGCTGCCCTTGTGAACATGGACCGTGAAATCAAAAAAATGCCGGAGGGGTTAAATACGCCGGTCAATTCCAACAAGGTATCTACCGGGCAGCGCCAGAGGCTTTCACTGTGCATGGTCTTGATGAGGGAGAGTGCCCTGCTTGTATTGGATGAGCCGGTATCAAATCTTGACTCTGAAAATATAGCTGTCCTCCGACAGCTGTTTGGCCAAATGACAGGAAGGACATTCTTGATTGTATCTCATAATCCTGAAATATTTGATGATACATTTAAAATTTATAACATAATGCGGATGCGATGAAGTCCGTCAGGCTCTCGCCGGTTTCCTGGTTGAACCGCCTGGAGCGATAAGGGCGGCTTAAAAAAGCTTTTCAGAATTGAAATACTTTCTCAAAAGAGGTATAATCGAATGAAATAGGAAGACGAGGAGAAAGAAACATGATTACAGAGACCTTTGACAATCAGTCCCCGGCAATCATCAATCCCCAGATCAGGGAGGACGTGCCGCGGGTGGACGCGTGCATCCTGACCTTTTCCCATGTGATTGAAACCTTTGTCCTGGAAAATTACGACTGTAAACAGATTGCGTCGTTTTGGTTCGCCACGGGCAATACGCCCATTTACGGTATTTCATATAAGGGAAAGAAATTCGCGTTTTACAAAACATATGTGGGTGCGCCCGCCTGTGTGGGCACGGTGGAGGATACCCTGGCGGAAATAAAGACGGACAAATACATCGTGTTCGGCGGCGCGGGCTGCCTGAATAAGGAAATCGCCCACGGAAAAGTCATGATACCAACCCAGGCCTACCGGGATGAGGGCACCTCCTACCATTATGCGCCCGCGTCGGATTATGTGACGGTCAGGAACGCGGACATCGTGGCCGCGTATATGGAGGAAAACGGCATCCCTTATGTGAAGGGAAAAACATGGACCACGGATTCTTTCTACCGGGAGACCGTCAACAACTTCCGGAAACACAAAGCCGACGGCTGTATTTCGGTGGAAATGGAATGCGCCGCCCTGCAGGCCATGTGTGATTTCAGGGGGCTGAACCTGTATGCCTTTTTTACAAGCGGAGACCTCCTGGATGCCCCCAAATGGGATACAAGGCGAAAGGAAGGGCAGACAGAAGGCACTCAGCACGATGCAGGGCATTTTGACATCGCCCTGGAACTGGCCCGGTATGTGGCGGGAGAGTGAAATCCATACCGCAGCTGTTACACCAATTGGAGAAAAAACGATGGAATATAAGCTGATTGCCGTGGACATGGACGGGACGCTGCTTGACAGCAGGGGACAGATTACGGACAAAACGATTCAAACTGTCAGAAGGGTGGCCGAAGCAGGCATACTGTTCACCGTCTGCACCGGGAGGCCCATCCAGGGAGTGGAAAAATATAACGAAATTCTGCGTCTGAAGGGGCCGGCCATCACCTATAACGGCGCAGTGATTGTGGATATGGAAAGCCGGGAAACGCTGTTCGAGCAGGGACTGCTGCGCAGCGACGCCGGGAAAATTATAGAGCTCGGCCTGCAGTATGATACCACCATGTGCATCTGGGCAGGCGGCCGGCTCTACGGGAACAGGTTAAACGACAGAATCCACGATTATAAAAAGCTTTCCGGTGTGGAACCGGTCCTTGCAAAGAATTTCGATCAGCTGTTGGATAAGGGCATTACAAAAATTCTGTGGTATGATGACGAAAAACGGATTCAGGAGGCGGTAAACGGTATTTCGGCAAAGCTGTTTACGGAAGTCACATACTGTACGTCACAGCCTGCCTTTTTGGAGTTTTTCAACAGGAATGTGTCGAAGGCAAAGGCAATGGAGAAAATCGGCGAACGCTGCGGCATCCGGCGGGAGGAGATGATTGCCATCGGCGACGGGCTCAATGACCTGGACATGATACGGTACGCGGGCCTGGGGATTGCAATGGGCAACGCGCAGGAGGAGGTCAAAAAGCATGCCCGGTTCATAACAGTCACTAACGACGAGGATGGGGTGAGTAAGGCGATCGAGAGGATTCTGGGGTGGCAGAACCCGCCTGCAAAAGGCTTTTATGAGCATATGGGTTTTCAGGCCTATAAACGGACAGACCATGACGAACAGGGCAATCCGTATCCCCTTCTGTACATGAAACGGAAGGAGCCTGCTGACGGCAGGGAGCGTACGGCAGAGAGAAACACGCCGCAGCTGGAGACGGAAAGGCTGATTTTAAGGAAGTTTACGGAAAAGGATATAGAAGCACTGTATTTGATACTGACTGATAAAGAGGCCAACACTTTTCTGCCCTGGTTCTCTTTGAAAAGCATGGAGGAGGCGAAGGCCTTCTATGAAGCAAGGTATGCGGCAGAGTATGAAAAGCCTCAGGGCTACGCCTATGCCATCTGCCTGAAGGAGGAGGACTTTCCCATTGGCTACATAAAGGTGGACATGGACGAAAGCCATGATTTCGGCTACGGGCTGCGGAAGGAGTTCTGGCACCGGGGAATCGTCACGGAAGCGGGGAAAGCTGTCATAGCCCGGGTAAAAAAAGACGGCCTTCCCTATATCACGGCGACCCATGACGTCAACAATCCCCGCAGCGGCGGAGTCATGAGACAGGTGGGAATGAAATATCAGTATTCCTATGAAGAACAATGGCAGCCCAAGGATTTCCTGGTTACCTTTCGGATGTATCAGCTGAATTTTGATGAGGAAGACAAATACATCTTCAAAAAATATTGGGACAATTCCGCCGTGCATTTTGTGGAGGCAGGGATTTAATACCCCAGTGTATTCCGCCTGGCGCAGTCAGCGTTGGCTGACCGCGCCAGTATTGCGTTGGTCTTCCTCCGCGAAGGTCATGCTGGACGTGTGCCACTGGCACATAGCATTGTCGGCGGGTGGATCCGCCGCATCACCGCTGAAGCTTTGCCTGATACTGGCACAGGCCATGCAGCCCCTGCAACAATTGCCGGCCTAAATGTATAACGAGTGAACGCATCGGCAGTTCAGAGTTGAAAGCGGCAATTAATTTTTGAGTACAGAGGGACAAAAATCATGAATGGACTAATCATTATCTTAAACACCACCGAAGGAGCAAAAAGATGGAAAGCCTGACAAAAAACAGACAGAGCAGGGAAACGATAGCAAAGATGGTGGAAAAATACTTTACACCGCTTAAAATGGATCGTTTTCACGAATTGACAGAGGGCTATTTTAACATGGCTTATGAAATCCGTCTAAGTGACGGAAAACAGCTGATACTAAAAATTGCGCCCTCCCCTCAAACGCGCGTTATGACCTACGAAAAAAACATCATGTTCAGCGAAGTGGAAGCCATGGGAATGGCCGCCCGTGCCGGCGGCATACCTGTACCGGAAGTCCTGGGTTACGACGACAGCTGTACCATCTGCGGTTCGCCCTATTTCTTCATGGAAAAACTGGAGGGAAAAAGCCTTCATTCCGTAAAAGACGGACTCACGCCGGAGCAGATGGAAAGCATTTATACGGAAACGGGAAGAATCAACAGAAAGATAAATGCCATAACCTGCCCGACCTTTGGCTATCCCGGGCAGAGGGAGTTTCAGGGAGAGGAATGGTATCCGGTTTTCCGCAGGATGATGGAGGCGGGGGTAAAGGACGCGGAGCAGGGAAACGTGGACCTGAAAATCCCGGTGGATGAAATGCGGCGCTGCCTTGACAGGGACAGGCCTGTTTTCGACGAGGTAAAAGAGCCGAAACTGGTGCACTGGGACTGCTGGGACGGGAATATCTTCGTCCGGTCAGGGAGAGTGACAGGCATCATAGACTGGGAGCGGAGCATATGGGGTGACCCCCTTATGGAAGTGGGATTCCGCACCTATTCTGATAATACCTGCTTTCAGAGAGGCTATGGAATGGGAAGCCTCACTGAAAACCAGGAGCGCAGGGCCCTGTGGTATGATGTGTACCTGATGCTGTTGGTGGCGTTGGAGTGTGAATACAGAAAGTATGAGACCATGGATATGTATACTTACGCCACACAGCTGTTGGTGAGGCAGTTTGGAAAAATACGGGAAGCCCAGGCCGCTCAAAGATATCAGCCACAGTGAACATGGAGGGTATTTACATAGAGCTATACTGGGGAACATGGCAGTAATACCATAGAAAATTTACTGGAAACAGTATGCATAAGAAGAATATGGATAATAATACGTTAGAAAATTTGCTAAAAACAGTACAATTGAGGAGAAAAACCGACATGGCAGGGGAGAGTCCGGCCATCAATATTCTCGCTGCCATTGACAGAGAACGGGATGAGACATATGTCCATTCTAAAATCATTTATTTTCTGTTGGACAGGTCTTGCGGCGAAGACGGGGAAGCCAATTTTCTCCGTTTATTCCTGCGGGAGATTCAGGTGCCGGAAAGGTACATCCCCTGTCCCTGGAGGGTCTGCCGGGAACAGGTTTTCGATGAAGGGAGGATAGATTTTGTAATTGAATCGGAAAATTTCTGCGTGGCTATAGAGATGAAGATCGATGCGGAGGACGGAACCCGGCAGTTGGAACGATACGACATGTTCTGCCGGAAAAAGGGGAAAGGGTACCGCATCTATTATCTGACGCCGGGTGGGCGCAGGCCGGACAGACAGAGCGCAGGACGTATGGACAGGCGGAAGCTTCGGTGCATCAGTTTTCAGCGTGAAATCCGAAACTGGCTTCAAAGGTGCATGGATACGGTTGATACGGACAGTTACAGATATTCTTTTTTAAAACAATACGACGGGGCAGTGAGGCATATGGCAGAATCGGACGGCGGGATGACGAATGTAAAGGATTTGCTGACAAGCACGGATATGGCGAAGGCGGCGCTGCTTATCAGGAAGGGTTTTGATAAAAAGATGGAAGAGGTTACCGAGGATTTATTCAGAAATGTGGGCGGGATTTTGGAGAGGAAAAGCCGGATGGAGACATGCATTTATTCCAACTGCGTGGATGTCTTTATTGACCGGATTAAGTATGGGAAACAGACCTATAGCCTGGTATTTGAACTGGCCATAGACGGTTCCCTGTATGCCTGCTTTGGATTTGTGGAACAATCGGAAGAGAGGTTTATACCGCTGTCTGATGCGGAGAAGATGTTTCCCCATTTTTTTAATACCTGGATGGAACGGATAAGGGCATTGAATCTGCCGAAACTGAGGCACGGTAACTGTACGGCATGGTACTATCTTGAGAATACAAGGGGTGACAAACTGAATTTTAAGGAGAACAGTGATTCCGTACTGGAGCTTATAGACGAAATGGATATGCAGAGCCGGTATATCGCAGCAGGCATTTTGGATAAGGCCTTAAAGCCGCTGCGGCAGTATGCTTTGCGGAAACAGGCGGCAGATGGTTCCTGAAAGCAGCCTGCCGAAATGAATGTTGAAGGTCTGGTACACAGCATTTCTGAAAAAAGTGTTACAGATTATAATGACAGGAGAAAATGAAGCCATGGAAAATATGGAAAAATGGGATTTATACACAAAATACCGGGAAAAGACCGGAAAGGAACACATCAGGGGAGAGAAGCTTCCGGAAGGCTTCTATCATCTGGTGGTACACGTGTGGATACGCAACTCCAGGGGGGAGTACCTTATCTCCCAACGTTCCGCCAGCCGGCCCACATTTCCGCTTATGTGGGAATGTGTAGGCGGCTCCGTCCTGAAGGGGGAAAGCAGCATGGAAGGCGCGCTCAGGGAGACAAAGGAGGAAGTGGGACTGGACCTGGATCCGGAAGCCGGCAGGCTGCTTTTTACGAAAATACGCGGCAGCGACGTCAGATATGAGTGTAAGATGTTCAATGATATTATGGATGTATGGCTTTTTGAATACGATGGAGAACTGCACCTGGAATCTGCCACAACGGATGAGGTGGCCGCCTGCAGATGGATGACCGTATCTGAAATCAGAGAACTGTATAAGGAGAAAAAACTGGTACATACGCTGGACTATTTCTTCTGCGCAGTGGAAGCGGAGGAGCCGGATTACGGGGATATTATCGGAAAAACAGTGAGGGGAACCGTGGACAGGCCCCTGGGTTCGGCCCATCCCAG
This sequence comes from uncultured Lachnospiraceae bacterium, assembly GCA_947385785.1. Taxonomy (GTDB): domain Bacteria; phylum Bacillota; class Clostridia; order Lachnospirales; family Lachnospiraceae; genus Acetatifactor. The sequence goes on along the minus strand of CANDMH010000021.1, from coordinate 10,376 downwards.
GCATCCGGAGATGATTTATCCGGTCAATTACGGATATGTGGACGGCGTTTACGGCGGAGACGGAATGGAGCAGGACGTGTACCTGTTTGGGACGGAGGAACCCCTGGAGACGTTTGAGGGCAGGGTAGTGGCGGTATGGCACCGTTTTGACGATACGGAGGACAAATGGATCGTGTCTCTGGACGGGGAAGACCTTACGGCAGAGAAAATTCTGGGGGATATTTCCTTTCAGGAGCAGTTTTTCTATGGAAAATTATATTGGTGACGCGGCCTGAAGCTGGCGGCCTGAAGGGGGACGGTGGCGGGTAGGTGGCGGGAAACTGGATGACCTTGTATTCTATGAAGTAGCTATGGAAAAAAGGGAAGATGATGCTTACCTGGTCACGGGTAACCAGAAACATTATCCAGTCAGAAACTTTATTGTCACTCCTGCGGAAATGATGGCGATTATTGATTAGGGGGGCAGGCCGTTTCTGCACATTGACATTTCCCCCCAAATGCGTTACCTTAAATACAGAGACAGACACAGCGCGCCGTTGTCCCCCGGGGCAAATATCCCGGGCTGAAGGCCCGCGGCGGGCAGGGGGGAGATTCATGAGAAAAACTGTAAAAAACGTGGTGTGCATTCTGCTGATCCTGACATTAAGCCTTTCCACCGGGCTGTTGGCATACCTGCATTTTATTGCCCCGGGCGACCGGGATGTGTCCGGGGAGTGGACTGCCCGGCTCCCCATGACAGACCAGGCTGCGGCCAGGGCGTTTGGATGGCTCCGGGACATAGAGGCGGTTTCGGTCTCCCTGGAGGAAGTGGAAGCCGGAATGCAGGATCTGGCCATTGAAGTCAGCCTGGTTTTTGAGAAGACTGACCGCTCCGGGGGGAATTTCCGGTGCAGCGTGCTGCCGGAAAGCTACGAGGCCTGCAGGCAGGCGGCCTACGAGGCATTTGCGGGGGTGTTTCTGGAGCTTCTGGCGGAAAGGCTCCACATGGCGGGCTATACGGGCGGTACGGACAGGGAGTCCCTGGAAGCCCTTGTGACCGGATCCTTTGGGATGTCCACTGTGGATTACCTGGCCTCCCATGGGCCTGCCCTGCTGCCTTCCCTGGAGGAGCTGCAGAACGGATATGAGGGCAGCGGTACTTATAAAGTGGAAGAGGGGATTGTGACCAGGTATTTTGAAGAAGACGGAACAATAATACAAGAGGGCTATATCAGGAAGGACTCCAGTCTGGTTTTGTCCGGAGGGACGGATGACGCAGATTCCGGTTCTTTCAGGGGGCATGATCCTGCGGTATATACGCTGAAACAGTCTGAGAGCCAATAGCCCCATCCCATGCAAAGGGCAGATTAGTCATTTATTTATACCCACAAACGTAATTAATTGCCGTCTGCACAGTATAACGAGTGAACGCATCGGCAATCCAGAGCTGAAAGCGGCAATTAAATGCGTTCACGAGTATACTTGGTGTCACAGCAGGGCGTTTTTGTGCGCATTTTGCATTGCCGTGAACAGTAGTGCAGATTACATCAGAAAAGCCGTAGACAATCACTATCCGGAAGCTGTATTCTCTGGCGGAAAAATACTTTTCACCGCTTCAAATGGAGCATTTCCACAATGGGGCAAAGCATCAGTGTGAACGGATTTAGAGAGGGAGGTAGACCATATGAAACCAAACCTGCAGAAAATATGTGTCCTTATGACCGGCATCCTTCTGCTGTGCGCCGTCCCGCCGGTGAGGACAGGCGCCGCCTTCAGGATTCCCGGAACGTGCCGGGTGCAGACGGACACAGGCGCCGCGGATACGGTAAAAACCCTGGACTGGGATTACGCAGACAATACCTATCTTTCCCTGCGGGACACGGCCATGGTTCTTCAGAATACGGAAAAGTCCTTTTCCCTGGAAATCACGAAAAACGCGGTTTCCCTGAATCCGGGGGAGGCCTATACGCCTGTGGGAGGGGAGAACGCCCCCTGGGGGGAGGAGGAGATGCCGGAGGGGGCTGTGCGCAGAAACCAGTTTCAGGTGAATGGTGAGACAGTGTCCTACCATACCCTGATCATGCAGCTGCCTTCCGGATTTTACGACTGCTTTATGATGGCGGCGGACCTGGCCATGATTCTGGATGCGGGCATTGCCGTTCCCGGGGCGGACTGTCTGGAGTTCTGCACTGGCGAGCCTTTCCGCATTTCCCCCGGATACCTGGAACAGGCGGGCTATTTCTACGGGGTCAACAGTGTGCTGGCGGGGGATGCCACCACCGGGGAAATCTACTACAGCTATCAGGCAGGCATATCCTATCCCATCGCCAGCACATCCAAGCTTATGACCTGCCTCCTGGCCATGGAAGCCATATGGGAGGGACAGCTGGATCCCGGGGATCTGGTCACCGTGTCCCCAAAGGCCCAGATGCTGGCGGAGTCCTCCGACGGGGTGCTTCCCCTGAAAGCCGGGGACCAGGTTACCGTGCAGGATCTGCTGACCGGCGCCCTGCTGCCCTCCAGCAATGAATGTGCCCTGTGCCTGGCGGAGGCCGTGGCGGGCACCGAGGAGAAATTTGTGGAAAGGATGAACCGGAAGGCGGCGGAAATAGGACTCTCCCAGGCAGTGTTTTTCAACAGCAACGGCCTGCCTGTCTACACGGAGGATCCCGTTCCCGCAAAACTCCAGAACCGCATGAGCGCGGAGGACATGTTCCGGCTGGCGTCCTACCTTTTGCGGGTTTATCCCCAGATTAAGGATATCACTTCCATGCAGTCCGCCGTCCTGGAATCCCTGGGCCGGGAAGTGGCCAATACCAATCCGCTTCTGCGCAATATGCCGGAGGTCACCGGCATGAAGACCGGAACCACCAACAGGGCCGGAGCCTGCCTGGTCACATCCCTGACCGCGGATGACGGAATTATGGACCACGACCTTGTAGTTGTTGTCCTGGGCGCCGAGGACTCGGCGGAGAGGGGCCGGGTCTCGGAACTTCTGGCCGGATATGCCCTGGATGCCTTCCGGGAAGGCGTGGAAGAGGGGGAGGAGGGAACGCCTGGAAATCTGAATCTGCCGGTACACGCCGAGGCGGCGGTGGACTGGATTTTGAAGGCGGCCGGGAGATGAGGAGTTTATGCTCACAGTCGAAAACATTTGCCGGTTGAATTGTATAACGAGTGAGCGCATCGGCGATGTAGAACAGAAAATGGCAAATGAATGCGCTCACGGGTATAACAGGCTGCCCGGGTTTGGAACGGCAGTACAGGCGGAAGCCGGGAGGAGAGCGGAATGAAAATAGGAGAAGCGCAGGGGATCTACAGGCAGCAGATAATGGCATATCAGAAGGAGAAGGCATCTGTGTCAAAGCAGCTGCAAAACCTCCGCCGCAGGATGGAAGCGAATCCAGATGGGAGGGAACAGTACGAATCGGAGGCAGCAACCCTGGAGCTGACCCTGGATGCCCTGAAGGAGAGACAGAAGGAATATCAGGATTACTTAAACGACCTGGCGGAGCAGTACTGCGCCTATTGGAATAACGCAGCGGCGGATCAGCAGGCGGACGCGGCAGAGGAGTATGCGGTGGATATGGCAAAGATTATGGAGGTGGCACGCCGCATTATGAGGGGAGCCATTGTACCTGCTGCAGACGAGAAAAAGTTGATGGAATACAGTGAAGAAATGTACCAGACAGCGAAAAGTATCGGCGCCATGGTACAGAGGCAGAAGAAGGAGAAATATGATTCACTGTGGGAGGAAGAGGAGGAGAAAGTATATGAAGATCCTCAGGAAGCAGCGGAAAACGGGGAAGTGATGTCCGGGGGACCCCAGGTGGTGGACGTGGCAGAGACTGTGGCTTCGGTGACGGCGGAAACGTGATGAACCGTGTCCGTCAGGCTGAAACAGGCGGGGGATATCATACAGGGCCTGAGCTTGTTTTGAAAAAGAATTTCCAGCGCTATGTACTGTTTGGCGTTTGAAATTCTTTTTGTTTGTGCTGATCCGTGCAAACGTTCCGGCGACAGGTGTTTCCGGAGGGCAGGCGGCCGGTGCGCAATACAGCGCATGTAATGATTGTATCATCCATTAGGTGATCCGGTGATAGCAGCAATGGACTTTTGCTGACAAAAACTGCAGAGAGGTTATCATGATTTATATTGTGGACAATATAGCAAATTATTTTATATACCTGTTTATCATTCATTTCGGATTCAGGTTAAATCCAAGAAAAAACAAACTTTTCATTGCCGCGTCGGTTCTGACCATGATTTCCGGCGGGGTTTACAATGCATATTTTGATACAAACTCTCCTCTTGTCTATCTGGTTTGGAGCGTGCTGTCCATATGCCTGTTTTTTGAAGACAGGCTGCGGCATCTGTTGATATTAAGCGCCGCCCTTATGTATTTCACGGGAATCATCGATACGTTCAGCGTGATGCTGATACAGGTTGTCTTAATAGGCGGAGGAGTCGGCGGAGCGGATATTACATGGTGGATGGAGCCTGCCTATTTGATTTCCTTTCTGGTGTATCTTCTGGTATATCTGCGGCTCTTTCGGAAAAATGACGTTTACTTATGCGATATAAAGCTGAAGTATAAGCTTGCGCTGTTAATCCAGGGCAGTATTTTCCAGATGTTCTATAATTATGTTTTTTATTTCTTTAACGAAAATCATGCAAGGTATGGCATAGATGGCTATGCGGTGTTTTTTATCAGCATAGTGGGGGCGGTTTATTCCATTTTTCTGACGCTTGGCCTCGCCATTAGAAATATACTGTCAGACAGACAGAATGGGGAACTGCGGCTTTTTATGCAGATGCAGAAGCAGCAGTATGATTATCAGCTGCGGCAGTCGGAGGCCGTGCGGCGTTTCAGGCATGACCTGGTGAATCATATGGGCGTTCTCAGGGAACTGGCCAGTCAGAAAAAGACGGAAGAAGTCAGGGAGTACATAGATACCATTTGGAACATACAGGACGAGTTTGAGCTGAAAATCCACACAGGGGACGATATGCTTGATGTTATCCTGAATTACTATTTCTACCTGGCGGAAAAGGAAAAGGTAGATTTCACCGTAACAGGAAAGCTGTCCGGGAAAACAGGCCTTGAAATGTTTGACGTCACGACACTGATGGGAAATATACTGCAGAATGCCATGGAAGCGGCAGTGCGGACGGCCGTTCCCAAAATCCGGGTTGAGCTGACAGAGCATAAGAAGGAAATTTTCATTGTTGTCAGCAACAGTACGGCTGAAGAAATGAACAGCCGAAAAGGGTTCCAGGGGACATCGAAAGCAGATGCGGCGAACCATGGATTCGGCCTGAAAAATATTGCCGCGACAGTCCGTAAATATCACGGGGAATATTATATGGAGTCTGCAGTGGAAGACGGAACGGCAATGTTTCAAGTCAGCATTGCGATCCCAAGGATTGAAATCTCGGAGATTGAAGTCTCGGGGATTGAAATCCCTGAAAGTGTAATACCGAAGACTGAAGTCCCGGGGAGTGAAATCCCAGAGACTGAAATTTCGGAGATTGAAGGCTAAGAGACCGGAACTCCGGGGATTGTAGTTCCCGGGACTGTAGCCCAGGAGGAGAACGGGATATGAGAATAGGGATTGTGGAAGATGAGGCAGTATGGAGAGATAAAATAAGAGATATCGTAGAAAAATATTGCAGGGACAAAAAATTTTCTGTCCAGGTCAATGCATATGGCAGCGGAAGAGATTTTATGGAAAGTCCGGAGGCGGACTTGCTGTTTCTGGACATTGAACTTGCAGACGGCGAAGAAGACGGCGAAGACGGTTTTAAGATAGCTGAGAAACTGCAGGAATCCGGGAGCCGGTGCAGGGTATGCTTTTTAACCTCACATACGGAAATGGCCAGGCAGGGCTACAAAGTTAACGCATTCAGATACATTGACAAGAAATACCCGGAGGAAATCGGGGAGGCGCTTGGGGCTTTCTTGCGGACAAAAATTCAGGAGAGAATCATATATTGCATGGATACCGCAGGGCTCCAGATAAAGATAAACTTAAGCGGGCTTCTGCTTGTTGAGACCAGCGGAAGAAAATTAAGATATCTCATGCTTGACGGCAGGGAGCATTTTTGTGAAGGGCGGATATCGGAAGCGGCGCAGAGCCTGTCGCCTTTCGGCTTTTTTCAGGTACAGCGGTCCTATATCGTCAATCTAAAATATATTGAAAGGGTAAACAGCCGTGAGATTATGCTCTGCAACGGGATGGAGATAGCAATCGGCAGAACCCATGGCAGGGATTTTAAGAAAGCATTTTTTAGATGGAGAATGCTGTTCGATGATTAAATTGTGTCATTTGTGCAGAAAAAGTGTTGTTTACGCGGGAAGTATTTTATTGTCTTTTACACTGTGATATAAAATAAGCGTTACCTCATTGCAGGAATCCTTGCGTAATGCGCATTCGTTGTTCGTTCCGGTACTGAGCAGTCATCGGCAGGCGTGTCCGCCGCGTCACCTTCCGCCGCCTTGTCCTGGCGCGGACATCAGGCACTGATTCCCGGGAATTCATGCAACGGGGTACCGGATGTTTGAGCCGGAAATGCCCCAAAAGGAAAGAGAACGCAGATAGAAGGATTGTCTGCGAAAAATGGAGGAGAAGTAAAATGTCTTTAACAAATATGAAGAAGGTTGCTGGCCTGACAGGTATCTTGGCTGTTATGTTATTGACTGCCTGTAGTAATCAGCCGGAAGCACCGGAAGGAGCTGTACAGAATGTGCAGACAGATCAGGAATCTGCTGAGGCTGATCAGGTAACTGTGACAGATGATTTGTCTAAGCAGCAGGGTGAAAAAAGTCAGCAGGATGAAAATAGTCAGCAGAGGGAAATAAGTCAGCCGGAAACTACGGCAGTAGAGAGCGGCAGCCAGGATAAGGCTATTGAACTTTATATAAAGGTACTTCGGAATTATTTATCGGAGGGAAAAACGGATTTTGCCGTTTCCTTTATTGATTTAGATGATGACAGCACCAGGGAAATGGTTGTTTTCTTCGGTGAATCCCAGGCGGACGGCGGTTATCTGTTCACAATTAAGAACGGGGAAGCAGTTCAGGTTGTGGCGGAGGGAAGCGATTTTTTTGGACAATATGGCGGGTTTGCATATAAGGAAAAGGAAAATATTTTTGTTGCGGAAAATGAATCTGTAACAGAAACGCAGACTTCCACCCAGGTTTTTTATTATGCAATGGAAAACGGAAAAGCTGTCTGTAAGGATGTGACACAGAGCATTACGCAATTTGACAGTGATGAAAGCAGGTTTTATGTAAATGATTTGGAAGTGGACAGCGAAGAATTGAATCGCATAGCAGAAAAATACGGGTTATCGGAAATGTCGGCCGTAGGCTATTCAGACGGTGTCCGTGTAAGGAATGAGCAAATGGACATGGTATATAACGCCTATCATAAGGATGAGGGGCATTCCGCAACCGGTAAAGAAGATATGTTGGAAAGCCTCGTAGGGGAATATGATTATGTATCGGATAATGGAACCGGCAGATTAACGATTCAAAAGACATCCCATGGCTATGACATTTCCGATTATGAATCAGAATCTTCCTATCGTTTTTTGGCTGATTCATCGAATATAGAAAATATGGAAGAAGACAGAATTTATATAAAGTATCCTGAACAGGTATTTTCCGATGGGGAGGCTGTCTTTGGTTATTATATTCTGGAATATGACGCGGAGGGCATAGAGGTATATTACGGAAAATCTGCGTTTGAAGAGGCTGAATTTTTATATCATGCCGCAAAGAAAGCTGAGAATGCGGGTTCGGAAAGGACGGCGGATGAGCTGTTGGATTTATTTATCGACGGTTCCATAAGCGCGGTGAATTCAGAAGATCCGGCATCGGCATTTTATATTACTGATTTAAATATGGACACTGGGGAATGGGACTCCTATTCGGTTGGCGAGAAAGATGATCTCGACAATGACGGTGAAAATGAACTGATTATCTGCGGTCCTTACGGCGGAATATACCTTGATGCCCGTGACGACAAGGTATACGAATTTGCCGCAGGAGAGGGCAATGCGCTCAGCCTTTCCTATGTCTATTATAATGGGGCTGTATGGATTCTGTATAGCAACAGAATGAACGCAGGATATGAAGCCTACCATATGGAAAAGTATGAAGGAGCCGATAATCTGGCTGCGGAAATGAATTTCGGCGAGGAACTCGCAGACTCTGATAATGCGGAGTCTGAAACGAAATATACATTGAATGGCGCTTCCGTTTCTTATGATGAATATTCGGCATTTTGCAGCAAAATTTTCGCTACGGAAGTAAGCACAAATTGAGAGAAATATTTAGGTGCGGAATGCCTTCGTCCGTGAGGATCAGTTCCGTCCGGCGCGGCGTCCGCACCTTACGGAGGATGAGGGCAGTCCGGTCCGCGCCTATCCGGTAACCGGAATTTCAATTTGAACGATGTAATTTTCAATCCTGTCAATCACATTTTCGTTAATACCCATTTCATAGGAAAATCCGTGGAGCGTCAGCCCATGTTCCCCTGCATAGGCCAGGATTTCCCGATACCGATTGGGAATGCCGCTCCAATCCCCTTTATGGAAAGCTCTCAGATATTTGCCCTTCGGCGCGATATGCAGCCCGGCCTGGTATGGGAGAAAAGGAATCTCGATAAAAAGCCAGGAGTAATTGTCAAAGCTGCCGTTCAGCAGGTCAGCAACGGGGAGCATGGAGCCATAGGAGGCTTTGTGGAGACGGCCAAGCCGGTATTTCTCGGTCTCGGCGGTGATCAGCTCCACTTCCTGCTCAAAGGAGGTATTCCTGTCCACGTCCACGGTGACCAGGCAGCGTTCCTCTTTTTCCACAATGCTGATCTCGGACAGATCCATGGACAGCAGGGTCTCCATATTCTGGTGATGGGTACATAGAGTGGCCCGGACTGCCTGCAGGTGGGTAATCTGTGCGTCAAGATCTGTTATTTTTTCTTCCAGAAGGCATTTCATGCTGTCGGCGGACCGGTTTTTCATGAAATCCTGTATTTCGCTGACGGACACATCCAGTTCCCGCAGCAGCAGGATGGTTTCCAGGACAGGGCTTTGGTGGTAATTATAGCAGCGGTATCCGTTTTCAGGGTTGATGAAAGCAGGCTTAAACAGTCCGATTTCATCATACCACATAAGCGTCTTTTTGTTGATGCCGTGCATGGCCGCAAACTGGCCGATGGTCAGGAGCTTGTCTTTTTTACTCATGGTCACCTCTCCTCCCAAAATAGTTACACCGAAATTTCTGATTGTGTATTGACCGTACAGTTACTGTATAGTTTATAATACCCTACACCGGAAATAAAAACAAGGTGAACGGAGGAGAAATCTATGAAAAATGTAACTGGCGAAAATGTAACCGGCGAAAACGTAAACAGCGAAAAAGCAAATGATAAAAACGTATACGACAAAAATACAAATGGCGAAAAACCAAATGACAAAAAACCAAATGACAAAAACGTATATGGCAAAAATGCAAATAGCTCAAATGTATATGAAAAGCCTGTCACACTGAAAAACATTCTGAAATTTGCCGTCCCAACTATTGCGATGACAGTGTTCATGTCCTTTTACACCATGGTTGACGGCCTGTTTGTGTCCAACCTGATCGGTACAAATGCACTTTCCGCCATCAATCTGACGGCACCCATCATTCAGCTTGTCACGGCGGTCTCAACCATGCTTGCCACCGGAGGCAGCGCGGTCATCATGAAAAAGATGGGGGAGCAAAAGAGGGAGGAAGCGAAGGAAGATTTCACCTTCCTGATTTTAGTGAATGTCATTGTGGGGATTGTGATGTGCGGGGCGGGGTATCTGGCGATGGAGCATATTTTTGCCGGCATGAACCTTTCCGCGGAGGTGGAAGGGTACTGTGTGGAATATTTAAGCCGGTACCTGGTGTTTACCGTGCCGATTCTGCTGATGAATAATTTCACGCTTTACATGATTGCCAGTGAGAAGGCCGCCCTTTCCCTGGTCTGCTCCGTGACAGGCGGCATCCTGAACATGGCGCTTGACTATGTGTTTATCGCCGGATTGGGCATGGGGATCAGCGGCGCCGCCATTGCCACGGGGCTTGGCTATTCCGTGACGGCGGTGGTGGGGCTGTTCGTTTTCAGCCGGAAAAAGAGCCTCCTGCATTTCAGGAAACCGGCATTCCGGTTCAGGGTTCTGGCAAATGCGGCCGCAAACGGATGTTCGGAGATGGCCACTGCCCTGGTGACCGGGATTATCACCATGATGTTCAACTGGACCATGCTGCATTACGTGGGGGAGGACGGGGTTGCCGCGGTTACCATTATCATGTATGTGCTGATGTTTGCAAGCTCCCTGTATACAGGGTATTCCTATGGCGT
>CANDMH010000020.1 GCA_947385785.1 uncultured Lachnospiraceae bacterium | reverse complement strand
ACTGGTAGATATAGATGTCCGTATGGTTCAAGTGCGGGCCGTCGTTTGCCGCAAGCCTTCTGTCCATTTTGCGCCTCCTGAAGTACAGATTTTGAAATATCCAGCATTTTTCCATACGCGCTTAGTATAATTCCATTTATGGGCGGCAGGAATGCTTTATAGTATACAATATAACAAGGAAAGAAGAAAAAATCAAGAAAAACAGGAAAACAGGTCGTCGGCGAAAATCCTGGGGCTTTCCGATATGACGGGAACGACTGCGAAGGGGCTGGCCGGCGATCTGCGATAAACAGACGGTCAGAGCGGCCGCAAAGGATGACAGCACAATCAATGACAGCATGAATCCTGCCGTCATCTTCTGAAAAATGTACCTTCCGCATATAGTCAAAAGGATAATCAGAGTATAGCATATACGAGATGGAATTGCATCTTAGGGAAAATTTTAAGAAAAAGTGCCATTGATTTTAGCTTCCTATTGCTTTAAAATTGTTCATAGGGTTGTGGATGTCTGGAAGAGAAAGCGTTTAGGAGGGAGAATATATGCTGGCAGAATTGGAGCAGTTTTATGCAGATTACTGCAGTTCCATCCGAGAGGAAGCGGATACCCTGCGGGGGGAGAAAATGCCGCCCATCACGGAAGAACTGTTTGCAATCTATGAAAATACGGGAAACCGTCTGACTTATGAGGGCGTGTATTTTCTGCGGAGGAAATACCTTGCCGTCTTCGGGCTGAAGGGAATCCTGGATGGGGAGGAGCGGGATATCCGGAAGCTGGAGGCGGTTATCCAGGATATCTGCGGTGAGGAATGCTGGGCACTGCCGGCCCATGTGAATCGTAAAGCGGATGAAAACTGGCGTATCTACATAGATCTATTTGCGTCGGAGACGGCTCAGACACTGGCGGAGATTACCTGTCTGCTGCGGGAGAGGCTATCTACCGGGATTCTGGAGACGGTCCGCAGGGAGGTGACGCGCAGGGTGCTGATTCCCTTTGCCGAGTCCCGGGCGCCTTACAGTCACTGGGAGTACGGCGAGAGCAACTGGTGCGCCGTGTGCGGCGGGAGCATAGGCAGCGCGGCGCTTTATCTGATGGGGGAGGAATCCGGGGCGGCTTACTTGAAAAAGGGGATGGAAGCGAAGTTCGAGGCGGCTTATCCAAAGGGGACGGAAGATGAGTCCGGGGCGGCTTACCTGAAGGGGACGGAAGCCGAGTCCGGGGCTGCTTACCTGAAGGGGACGGAAGATGAGTCCGGGGCGGCTTACCTGGAGGGGATGGAAGATGAGTCCGAGGCGGCTTATCTGAAGGGGACGGAAGCCGAGTCCGGGGAGGCCTGCCTGAAGGGAACGGAGCTGGAGACAAAGCACCCGGTGTCGGAAACTCAGGCGGTACTCAGGCGGATTCTGGACAGAGTCTGTTACTCCCTGGAGCATTACTACCTAAAAAGCTTCGCTGAGGACGGTACATGCCTGGAGGGGCTGGGGTATTTTACCTACGGCATGACTTATTTTGCCGGTTTTGCACAGCAGTTATATGAATTTACGAAAGGGAAACGCGATCTGTTCCGGAATGAGAAACTGGCGAAAATAGCGGCTTTTCAGGCAAAGTGCTATTTTCCTTCCGGAAAGACGGTGAGCTTCGCAGATGGCTTTACGGACGATACCTTCCGGCCCGGGCTGACCTGTTTCCTGGCGCGGAAGTACCCGGGAGCAGGGATTCCGCCCATGGAGAGGGCCGCAGGGCTGAATGATGATAATTGTTACCGGTGGATGGGACTGTACCGCAACCTGGTGTGGACCAGGGATTACATGGATTTTTTGCGGCAGGGGGAGCATCATGGCGTGATACCTGTTGTTAAGGAGCCTGCGGGAGGAGGCGATGTCTCTCAAATCGGGAATTGTGCAGAAAGAATCTGTGACTTCCTTATCCTCCCGGACGCCCAGTGGAGCATCTGCCGGAGCGGAAACGGCGCAGGAATGGCGGCTAAGGGCGGGCACAACGGCGAGCCCCATAACCATAATGATGTGGGCAGTTTCTTCTATATAAACGGGAAAGATTTCCTGTTGGCCGACCTGGGCTGCGGAGAGTACACCAGGGATTATTTTTCGGATAAACGTTACGATTATCTGTGCTGCCGTTCCCTTGGACATAATGTTCCTCTCATAGACGGTCAGGAACAGCTGGCAGGCAGCGGGTACGGCACTGACAGCTTTCAGACGGACGGTCTGGGCAGGACAGAGATCAGCTTTGCCGGCGCCTATGGCAATCCGGAGCTGAAATCCCTGGTCCGTACCCTTGACTGGAATGAGGAGAGCGGGACGCTGCGGGTAGAGGACAGCTTTCGGATAAGCGTACGAATACGGTCTGTCAGGGAAAACCTGATCACTCAGTGGAAACCGGAGATCCGGGGCAATGTTGTCAGGATCCAGGGAAAGGAAGGGGGATGTCTGGTCACGGTTGAAGGGACGAAGGCAACGATTCATTGTATCTGTGAGAATTTCAGTGACCACAGCGGAATCCGGCGGGATGTGTGGCTGCTGCAGTGGGAGGTGCCGTTAGCGGGAGCAGGCGGGGAGGTTCGCTCCTGTTTCCGGGTTGAGGCATGCAGGTGACGTATGGCGGGGATTATCCGGTACACTTTTACCTGTGAGCGCCCGGTCCGCTAATTCCCACAAGGTAGTACAAGAGAGCAAGAGGAGAACAAATATGCAGAAAATAGAAATCAAACAGGAACACCTGACGAAAGGGACTGTCCTGCAGGAGGCAGGGCAGGACTTTTCCGTTTTTCAATTTGCAAAGGAAGGAGCCGGATTCTGCCTTCCGCAGCTGCTATCCTGCGGAGAGCACATGCTATCCTGCGGAGAGCACATGCTATCCTGCGGAGAGCACATGATGTCCCGCAGAGAGCATCTGCTGACTTTTCGGGCTGAGGTGCTGGAGGAACACAGCCTGGCCCTGAACCTGCAGGTGTATGTGCACGGGGAGGATGCGCCCGCATTCACAGTCCGTTTCGGCCTGCTGCCGCAGGCAGAGACGCAGGTCTGCCTTGACCTGGACTGGATGGACGCCCGTGAGCTGTTTCCGCAGGCAATGGCGGGTACGCTGAAAATAGTGTGCCATGGACGGCGGGTGGACAGGGAGGAGATTTCAAAGATAGTACTGTCCGCAATGCCGTGCTTCCACGCTGTCAGGCTGAAAATAAAAGACATGGTGCTGACGGATACATATCCGGCGGACGCTAAATTGCCGGACAAGAAGATGGTGGACTGCTTCGGACAGAGGAAATCCGGCGTATGGGAAGGAAAGACAGGAGCACCGGAGGAACTGAAGGCGGCTCTGACGCGGCAGGCGCAGGAGCCGGATGACGGTTATCCCTTTGAGGACTGGTCTGTCTATGGCGGCTGGAAGAAGAAAAAATTGGGAGCGGGAACCGGCTATTTTTCCCGCGCCAGGGAAAACGGGAAATGGTGGCTGACCGATCCGCTTGGGTATGCGTATTTCAGCATGGGGCCGGACTGCGTGGGGCTTGGAGCGGACTGCCGGGTTGACGGTGTGGAAAAATGGCTGGACTGGCTGCCGGACAGGGATGACGAGGCGTATAAGGACATGTTTTATGAGCCGGAGCATGGAAGGGGGCGCCGGAAGGCATGCATGTTTTCCTATGCGCAGGCGAATCTGTACAGAGTGTTCGGCCCGGGATGGTATGAACAGTGGCGCGGAATGATAGCCTGCCAGCTGAAAAAATATGGTATGAATACACTGGGAAACTGGAGTGACGAACGCCTCCTGGGAGTGTTGGACATACCCTATGTGACATCGCTGCCCAGGTTCCCGGCCACAGCCGTCAGTATTTTCCGCGACTTCCCGGATGTGCTCAGTGTGGAATACCAGCTTCAGGCCAGAACGTGTGCGCAGGCACTGGAGGCCCGCAAAAATGACCCTCTGATGATCGGATATTTCCTGCGCAATGAGCCGGCGTGGGCGTTTGTGGACAATCTGGTGATTGCGGACGAAGTGCTGCACAATCCGGCAGGGACAGCCTGCAAAGACATACTGATTGAATCTCTGCAGGAACGGTATCAGACCATAGAGGCGCTGAACCGGGCATGGAACAGCAGCCTGGAGGGCTTCCACAGCCTGTATGAGCCCCAGGAAAAAGTATCGAAATGGTCAGTGGCCGCACATGAGGACATGAAGAAATTTTCCAGGCGGATGCTGCGCGCCTACGTTGAGATTCCTGTCCGGGAATGCCGCAGGGTTGACCCGAACCACATGATACTGGGCATGCGGTGGGCGTGGATATCGGATCCGGATCTGGTGACAGGGTGGGAGAATTTTGATGTGTTCTCCATCAACTGCTATGCCGAAGACCCCACGGAGAAGATACAGCATATCGTGGATCTGGGTGTGGACTTGCCGGTGATGATAGGAGAATTCCATTTCGGCGCACTGGACGCCGGGCTGCCGGCCACAGGCCTTGAGGGGGTAGTGAGCCAGAGGGACAGGGGAATTGCGTACCGCTTTTACTGTGACCGTGTGGCGGCACATCCCAACGGGGTTGGATGCCATTATTTCCAGTGTTATGACCAGTTCGTACTGGGGCGGTTTGACGGGGAAAACTACAATATCGGGCTGTTCGATGTCTGCTCGCGGCCCTATGCGGAGATGGTGGAACGGATTCGGGAATGCAGCAGCACAATATACGAGGTGGCGGACGGCAGAAAAGAGCCCTGCGGGAAAAAGGCGGATTTTATTCCGATGATTGCGTATTGATAAGACGCGTCTTGAGATGCGTCTTGAGATGCGGATGAGAAAAGTTTTTTCTGCCTGATCGGAATGTATCGGGGGCACCGATTGCCCAACGCGTCATCCGTCTGCATGACAATCGGGGGAGACAGTTCGCATCAGTCGGTTTTTTACAAGTTTCCGGGCGGATAATTTCATGGTGCGGGACCGGGGAAGTAGTATAATGAGATAAATACCTGTGAGTGCATTTATTTACCGCTTTTTGTTCTGCAATACAAGAAGCACTCACTTGTTATGTATAGTAAACGGCATTACTTTCTGTACCTGATTGCCTGGAAATACAATCATGATATCATGAAGGTGTCAGAGCAAAACAGGAACTGTCGTTTCCTATATAACGTTATAGATAGAACTGCGGTCGGAAAGGAAGGCAGGAATATGTGGATCAGACAGTATGCCCCGGTCAGTGTAATCTGTGGGGAGCATGAGACGGAAAGCGTCAGGCTGGCGGTGGAGAACCTGAAAAGGGATCTGAGGCGTGTTCTCAATTGTCAGCTGTGTGAAGCGGAAGAAAGCAGTATGGAAGACCCGGCGGGATGTAGGGCGGAGGATGTGTCGGAAAGCAGGAAGGAAAGTCCGGGAAGCAAGAAGGAATGCGAGCCGGAAAACGGGAAGGAAGGCGAGAAAGAAGGCGCGTTGGAAAGCGAGAAGGAGTGCGAGCCGGAAAACGGGAAGGAAGGCGAGAAAGAAGACGCGTTGGAAAGCGAGAAGGAGGACGAGTCGGAAAACGGGAAGGAAGGCGCGTCAGAAAACGGGAAGGAAGGCGTATCGGAAATCGGAAAGGGAGTCCCGGGAAGGGAGCAGGAGAACCCTCCGGGAGCTGTCCTGCGTATCATAGTGGGGACGGCAGGGCAGACGGACGAAATCGTCCATGATGCGGGATTGGAGCGCCTCAGGGACGAAGAAGGGAATCTCCGCAAGGAGGCGTTCCTTTTGCAGGAGAAAAATGGGGAGCTGTTTATCGTGGGAAGCGACAGGCGGGGAACCATATATGGCATCTATGAATTTTGTGAGAAATGGCTTGGGGTGTCTCCCTGGTATTTTTTCGCAGATGTGCCTGTGAAGGTGAAACAGGAGGTAGAAATCCCGTCCGGCTTCGTGAAAGTGGACTGGCCCTCTGTAGAGTACCGGGGCATTTTTATCAATGATGAAGAGGAACTGGAGCACTGGGTGCAGCGTTATATGGGGGAGCCTACCATCGGCGTCAAGACATATGAGAAAATATTTGAGCTGCTGCTTAGGCTGAAAATGAATTATATCTGGCCGGCAATGCATGTAAATTCGTTTAATGCAGTACGGGAAAACGGCGCCCTCGCAGACAGAATGGGAATCGTGGTGGGAACCTCCCACTGCGACATGCTGATGCGCAGCAACAACAGGGAGTGGTATCCCTGGCTGAGGAAAAAGGGATACACGGATGCAGTCTATGATTTTTCCCTGCCGGGCAGGAACCGGGAGATTCTGAAGGAGTACTGGCGGGAGAGCATCGAGCAGAACCGGGATTTCGAGGTGAGCTATACCCTGGGAATGCGGGGGATTCATGACAGCGGCTTTGAGGTCAGGGCCCTGGAGGGAAAAACCGGCAGGGAACTCCTGGAGGCCAAAATCGAGCTTCTGGATTCTGTGATCAAGACCCAGGAAGAGCTGCTGCGGGAGAACCTGGGTAAGGAGACGGTGAAAACCTTTGTGCCCTACAAGGAGGTACTGGAACTCTATGACAACGGGCTTGAGGTGCCGGAGGATCTGACGCTGATCTGGGTCAATGACAATTACGGTTATGTGAGGCGCTATCCCGGGGAGAAGGAGAAGCGGCGCAGGGGAGGAAACGGCCTGTATTACCATAATTCCTATTGGGCGCCGCCAGGCGGATCTTATCTGTTTATCTGCTCCATTCCCCTTTCCCATACCAGGAATGAGCTGAAAAAGGCTTATGAGGAGGGTATCCGGAAGATCTGGGTGACCAATTTCGGGGCCATGAAGCCCCTGGAGCAGCAGATGTCCTTCTATGCTGCCTATGCGTGGGAGGCGGGCAGGGAAGGGGCATTGACGGAGAATGAGCAGGCTTTTCTGCGGCAGTGGATTGACAGAACTTTTAGCGGCGGATATGGGGCGGAGCTGGCGCCCATCCTCACGGAATTTGACCAGCTTACCAATGCCCGCAAGGTGGAGCAGATGGATTTCGATGCCTTTTCCCAGACTGCCTGGGGGGATGAAGCGGCAGGGCGTATTCATAGATATGAGGAAATGTTTGCTGTGGTGAACCGGATCTGGAAGGCTCTTCCCAGGGAGGAACAGGACGCTTTCTTCCAGATGATCGGAATGAAGGTGCACGCCGCGTATTATACGAATCTGATGTACTATTATGCGGACAGGAGCAATCTGTGTATGGCCCGGGGAAAGAAGAAAGCTGCCCGGAAATATACGGATCTCTGCCGGGAGTTTGACCATGCCAGGAGAAGCATGCTGCATTATTACAATCATGTCATGTCGGGCGGGAAGTGGAACGGCATCCTGACGCCGGAGGATTTCCCGCCGCCGCGCACGGCCATGCATCCGGCCTGCATGCCGCCGGTGGGAGAGTTGTCACCGGTTGAGGAAATATTGTCGGCTGAAGATACGTTGGAGTATATGCCGTTAAATGGGGATGCATTATCGTCGGGAGAGGAACTGCAGGCAGAGGAGATTCCGTTGGCCGGGAAAGGGCCGTGGGAGGGAGGAGATGGCTCCGAAGGAGAGGAACTGCAGGCAGAGGAGATTCCGTTGGCCGGGAAAGGGCCGCGGGAGGGAGGAGATGGCTCCGAAGGAGAGGAACTGCAGGCAGAGGAGATTTCGTTGGCCGGGAAAGGGTCGCGGGAGGGAGGGGATAGCTCCGATGGAGGAAAGGCTGGTGCGGCAGGCAGCAGAAAATGCAATCCTGTCGTGACAATATGGAATGATGGGCAGGAAATCGTATTTACACAGCCTGCCGTCAAATGGATTGAGATTGACAATGAGGGGAATGTCCCGGTGAAGTACCGGTTAAGCGGGCCTGACTGGATCCGGTTTGCGGAGACAGGGACTTCTGAGGCAGAATGCCTGGTGGATACGGAAGCACGGGTTTTGTTTGCGCCTGACAGGGACGAGGTGCTGGCGCTGTTGGAGGCCGCCGTGGAGCTGTCAGGCAGGAAGGCAGCCGGACGGCAGAAGACCGCCGTGGAGCCGTCATGCCGGAAGACAATTGGACAATTGGAGGCCCCCGTGGAGCCGTCGGGCCAGAAGACGGTCGGACGGCAGGAGGCCGTTGTGGAGCCGTCGGGCCAGAAGACGGTCGGACGGCAGGAGGCCGCCGTGGAGCTGTCATGTCGGAAGGCGGCCGGACAGTTGGAGACCGCCGTGGAGCCGTCGGGCCAGAAGACGGTCGGACAGCAGGAGGCTGCCGTGGAGCTGTCAGGCCGGAAGATGGTCGGACAGCAGGAGGCCGCCGTGGAGCTGTCAGGCCGGAAGACGGTCGGACAGCAGGAGGCCGCCGTGGAGCCGTCGGTCAGGAAGGCAGTCGGACAGCAGGGGGCCGCCGTGGAGCCGTCATGCCGGAAGACAATTGGACAATTGGAGGCCCCCGGGTGTCAGACATCCCGGCTTTCCGGATTCATACGGATTCAGGATTGGGAGGGAAGGACTGTAGATTCTGTTCCTGTGTCCGTCAGGTTTGGACAGCGGGGTGAGACGGCGGCCGTCTGGAAAGAGAGTAAAGCATCCAAATGGAAGGAAGAGGGATTTTCCGGGGCAGGGAAAGAGAACCGTTCCATGGGAGGAATAAAGCAGGGAACAAAAGTGTTCCGGGCAACAGGCCAACAGCCGTCCCGGGATTTCCTGGGAAGTGTGGAGGACGATGGGCGAATCTGCGCGGAGGCTGAAGAGGGGAGAATCTGCGCGGAGGCTGAAGAGGGGCGAATCGGCAGCGAAACGGAACAAATCTGCAATGGAACTGAGCAGATTAAAAATTATGGGGAGGCAGTACAGGGAAGAAGCTTTGGGGAAGCTGAACAGAGTAAGGGCTGTGAAGAAGCATCACCGGACGGCTTATTCGAGGAAACGGCGCCGAGAGGTACTTGTGAGAACAATGCCGGGTGGAGACGGATACCCAACCTGGGCAGGGATTCCGGCAGCCTGTTGGAGGCCCGGGAGCCGGGGGCGCAGGTGTCCTGGCAGGTTACCGTCCTGACGCCGGGCAGCCATCTGCTGGAGCTGCACAGATTCCCGTCCCTGAATTCCGTGGGAGCCATACAGGTGGGAGTTTCCGTGGACCAGGGACCGGTGCAGATACTGGAATCGGAGTCCAATGACGAATACCGGGGTTCCTGGAAAGAAAATATACGGAATAACGTTGATAAAATATATCTCAGACTGCCCCATATGGAGGCGGGCACGCATAGGATAACCTTCCATGCCATGAGCCGTTATTTTGCCTTTACCCGAATTGTGATTTATACCGGGGAAAGAAGGGAGAACAGCCTGGGCAGGGAGGGAGGAGACCAGCGACTTCCCCGGACTTTTGACATCCGGGGGTTTGTGGAGGAAAACTATGGCAAGGAGGCCGCCTCGCTCCTGCCCCGTCCCGTGCTTTATCTGCCGGAAAATCCCCGGGGAGGAACCCTGGATGCGGAGGATATCATGGTTCAGCCTTCCGCCTGGGGAAAGCCTGTGAAAGCGGAGGAACTGGTGGAAAGCGGCCGCAGTCTGCCCGGGGAAAAGGACGGCAGGCTTCTGATTGAATGCGGGGCGGCTCTGGCGGATACCGCGTTTGCCCGCATGGAGAATTATCGTTGGCAGTGGTGCGCCAGCCCCTCCCATGGGGAGACCGGGCTTGCTCTGTACATCCGAGAGTATGGAAAACACTGGACGGATGCGGCAGATGCCCCTGCCCTGCGCTACCTTTTCCGGGTGCAGGGAGGGAATTACAATATCTGGATCCGGGCCATGATGTGGGGGGATGACACCTGCCATTTCACCATAGGTCTGGATGGGGAACTGGTTCCGGAATCTGCCCTCTACGGCGGACGGGGAATCTGGCGTTACTCCAACGAGCAGGTTTGGAAATGGATTCCGGTGTGGAAGGCGCAGCTGACGGAAGGCGAACATGAGCTGCGTATCGTGACATTTTCCTCCAGGCTGCGGTTTGAACAGATTTATATCACCGACGGGAGGGAGCTGCCTCCGGCTTTGGGGTGAAGCCCGCTGCTGTTTACGGTTTGTCATGAACAGTAACTGAAGTTCTGAAGACATTGATACATATGGTTGACATATGTGTATTGAGTGTGTATAATAGAAGCTGAAAGGAGGAGGCATTGAAAGAAATAAAATTTCATACGGAGGAAAAGTATGAAACAAAGAGAACTTGTAAAAAAGCTTGAGAATGCCGGTTTTATCTTTGAGCGGCATGGAAGTAATCATGATGTATATGCTAAAGGAGACGAGAAGGAGGAGGTTCCAAGGCATAAAGAAATTGACGAAAGATTGGCAAAAGCAATTATAAAGAGAAGAAACCTTTGATATACTGTAGATAGGCCATATTTATTTGGTCAATGCTAATTTGTTATAAGATACGGAGAAATAAGGATGAAGAATGTGTATCCTGTGTTTTTTACGAAAGCAGATACCGTTATATTGGTAGAAGTTCCGGACCTGGAAATATTAACAGAAGGGAAGGATATGTCCGACGCGATAGAAATGGCAAGAGACGCAATTGAATTGAAATGTGTGTCAATGGAAGATGACGGAATGGAAATTCCCTTGCCATCCGAGATTCGTGCCTTAGATGTAAACAGCGGGACATTTGCGGGGGAGGGCGATACCGTTATATCTTTTGTTGATATTGATTCGGGAGAATATAGAAGAAAGATTGATACAAAGACTGTCAGAAGAAATGTTACAATTCCAAGTTGGCTGAATTATGAGGCTGAGCATGCGGGAATTAATGTCTCCAGATTGCTGCAGGAAGCATTGATGAAGGCATTAAACGTAGAGCGGGCTTTATAGTTCTAAGCCATTGTCCGGATGTGTTTTGCTTAAGAGAGACCGATAGTTCAGGCTGTTTTTTGCCGGAACCATCGGTTTCTTTTTATGGAAAAGCGATTATTAAGAGTATAAGGAAATGTCTACAAATAACTGCTACAGGTTTATCGCAGTTTTTATTGTATTTCAGGGTTTTTGCCTAAAGAAATTGTAGCAGTTATTTTCCGACAATTCCTAAACGGATTCCGGAATTCAGTGCCGCGCCACATCCGCAAATTCCGCGCCGGAGGCCTGTGCCAGTGCTTCTGGGGACAATTCCAGCTGGGAGCCGATACGGCCGCCGCTGACAATGATTGTCTCCAGTTCCCTGGCCGAGCTGTCTATTCTGGTCACGTACTGCTTCTTCATTCCGATGGCAGTACAGCCGCCCCTCACATAGCCGGTAATCCGGTTGATATCTTTCACATGAACCATCTCCACGCTCTTCACGCTCACGCTTCTGGCGGCAGCCTTGAGGTCCAGTTCCCTTTCAATGGGGATTACAAATACATAATACTCTCTGTTGCTGCCCGCTGTCACCAGGGTTTTATATACTTTTTCATGGGGCAGGTTCAGCATATCCGCAATCTGCAGCCCGTCGATAAATTCATCGCATTCATAGGTCATGTGCCGATAGGGGATCTTCAGGGATTCCAATATACGCATGGCGTTTGTCTTGATTTCTTTCTGCTTTGCCATTATTTTGGTCTACTCCTTTCAAACTGTTTACAGGCGGATTTGCCGGTACGAGCGATGCTGTTTGCCATATATGCAGACGTTGCCGGCCGCGGCGGTACTGTCCGTCATGTACGAACGATGTAAATTTCTATGGGAGGACAGAACCGGTAACTACTATACCATGAGCACAGCAACGCACATGGCAGATGGCCATTCGGCCGTTTCCTGCCACGAATATGGTCATATTATACCATAATTACATGCGCGCCAGCGCATATGGAATCAGAAGTTGACTCAGTGTTCTTCTGAGTCAACATTATACCATGAAGTTCTGCGTATGAAAATATGCAGTCACCCTGACAGGCGTAATTTCCGGTTTTAAGTTCCGATTTTGTCGTCCCTTCGACTCTATACTCGTGAGCACATGGCTTTGCCGTTCTCTGTTCCAGATTGCTGAAGCGATTACTGGTTATACATCTTTGCATTGGCAAATGTTTTAGAACATGGGTATGTCATGCAGAACAGGAACCAGCACGTAATGGAAGCGGTACTTCTATTGTCAAGAATGATTACGCTTATGAGTATAGCGACGAAATCATGTACAAATCGGCAAGGTTCCGGAACGGAGCCGTCTAAGCTTGGAATCAGGAGGACGTGTACAAGTCGGTTTTTTACAGGTGTCTGCACGGATAATTCCATGGCGTTTTGGGCTGTTTTTTTATAATATTTTTATAAAGACAGGGTTCGCGAAAACGACAATACGCTACAAAGCCAAAAGAGAAGGGGGTTACCTATGAAAGGTGCAAAGCAGTCCTTAATGAAAAAAGCGTCAGGACAAAACAAGCAGAGCCTGAAGAGCTACCTGAAAAATAACTGGCAGCTTTATGTGATGATCCTGCCGGCAGTGGTTTACTTCTTTGTGTTTAACTATCTGCCCATGTACGGGATACAGATTGCGTTCAAGGATTACAAGGCGGTACTGGGGATCAACGGAAGTCCCTGGGTGGGCCTGAAACATTTTAAGGCATTTTTCAACGCATATTATTTTGTCAGGCTTCTGGCCAATACCTTGATTCTGAATCTGGAGAACCTGATCTGGGGGTTCCCGATTCCTATTATCATGGCCATCATGCTCAACCAGGTGAAAAACGACAGGGTGAAGCGGGGAATCCAGACGACTATCTATGTTCCCTATTTTATCTCCACTGTGGTACTGGCAGGTATGCTCTACATTTTCCTGTCTCCCACAAGCGGCATTTTCAATACCCTGCGGGGATGGATGGGACTGAAAGCGGTGGATTACATGTCCAGTGCGGCGGCGTTTCGGCCGATTTACATCATTTCCAGTATCTGGCAGGGAGCGGGCTACAGCACCATCCTCTTCATCGCGGCGCTGGCGGGGGTAGACCAGTCCCTGTATGAGGCGGCGGAAATCGACGGAGCCAGTATCTGGCAGAAGATCCGATACATAGATATTCCCAGTCTCCTGCCCACCATCATGATGGTTCTGGTGCTTGACTGCGGAAAGCTCCTGGGCAGCAACACGGAGAAAGCCCTGGTCATGCAGACTGCGGGAAATATCCCCACCTCGGATATCATTGGTGTCTATGTCTACAATGTGGGCCTTGGAAGCGGGCAGTTTTCCTATACGGCGGCAATCGGGCTGTTTATCAATATCATCAACTTTATCCTGATTATGACCGTGAACAGGATATCAAAGAAAGCAACCGACGTAGGATTGTTCTAAGGGCGGAAGCGGAACTGGAAACAGCATCCGTCCTTAGGACAGATGCGGAACTCAAATAGGAGGCATTTTATTTATGGCGAAAGATACATCGATGTCTGTAAGGCAGGGCAAAAGAAAGCTGAGCAGAAGCAATCGGATTTTTAAAATCGTAAATACAGTTTTTTGGATTGCAATCATGTTTATCATCCTCTATCCCCTCTATCTGGTGATAATTGCCTCGGTATCGGACCCGGATGCCATCATTCGGGGCGAGGTGGTATGGCACCCGGTTGGATTTTCCATGAGGGGCTATGAGGCGGTATTCAAGTACAATGAACTGATCCGTTCCTACGGGAATTCGCTCTTCTACACTTTCAGCAGCGTCGTGCTGAGCATTGTGGTCACGCTGTTGGGGGCATATGTACTCTCAAGGCCGAAGTTTAAAGGGAAGGCTGTATTTAATCTGTTTTTTGTCTTCACCATGTTTTTCGGAGGCGGGCTGATTCCCACTTTCCTGACCATGCGGGATCTGGGGCTGTACAATTCGCCCCTGTTGGTAATCCTGATGGGAAGCGTCAGCGTATGGAATCTGATGGTGGCCAGGACCTTTATCCAGACCAGTATTCCTCATGAGCTGTATGAGGCGTCCATGATAGACGGAGCCTCCCACTTCGCTTACTTTGGGAGGGTTGTCCTGCCGTTGAGCAAGACGATCATCGCGGTACTGGCCGTGTATTACGGTGTGGCAAAGTGGAACGATTATTTCACTGGATTGGTCTATCTGCGTGACCGGAGCCTGTTTCCCCTGCAGACGGTTTTGCGGGAAATCCTGGCCACTCTGCAGGTGGATAAAACCGGAGATTACATGATGAATATGGCGGACGATATGGTGTCTATGGCGGAAGCCATGAAGGTGGCCCAGGTGGCAAAATACTGTATCATCGTGGTGGCGACTGGCCCGGTGGTGATTCTGTACGCATTTATGCAGAAATATTTCGAGAAGGGCGTTATGATCGGTTCCCTGAAGGGCTAGAGCGTGTTTGAAAATTCATTCCGGCGTAATGCGTGCCTGATGTCCGTGCCGGGACAAGACGGAGGAGGGAGGCGGCGGGGTGGACATGCCTTTCGACGGTGCTGTGTGCCAACGGCACACGTCCGGCATGGACCGAAGCGGAGCGTAGATCAACGCAGTACAGGTGTGGACAGTGAAAGGCCGGAAGGGCGAGGCTGTATGGCCGGATTGATCAGGCGGACTGAATATGAGGCTCCCTTACAGGGACGGCGTACAGCATTGCAGAGATTGTTTGTGCCGTAAGAGAAATGGCAATTGCCGTAAGAGGCATTGCAATTGTCGTAAGAGGCATTGCAATTGTCAGAAGAGGCGTTGCAATTGTCAGAAGAGGCATTGCAATTGCCAGAAGAGGCATTGCAATTGCTGGAAGCGGCATGGCAATAGAAAAAGCGGCAGCAACGTAAAGGGGCTGTGTTAAGCTTTGGATACATGTAAAACAAACGGAAACAGTAACAAGGAGGTAATCATGAAGAAAAAAGTTATCGCAATGATGTTGACGGCTATGATGGCCGTATCGGCACTGGCAGGCTGTGGTTCCGAACCGGCAGGTTCTTCCGGAACCGGCGGGGAATCGGGAAGCGCGGAAGGCTCCGCCCAGGAGGGAGGCGCCGCGGGAGAAGTCTCCGGAGGCGGTGAGAATTTTAACGAGACAGGCTTTCCCATTGTAAACGAGCCGATTACACTGAAGGTCATGTTGGGCATTCGGGATTCGGACTCCCTGACAGACCCCTCCGAGATGCCGGCCCTTCAGCGTCTGGAGGAGCAGACAGGCATCCATTTGGAGTGGGAAGTCATCAAGGCCAATGACTGGTCCACTAAGCTGAACCTGATGTTTGCGTCGGGAGAATATCCGGA
Source organism: uncultured Lachnospiraceae bacterium (assembly GCA_947385785.1). Classification (GTDB taxonomy): domain Bacteria; phylum Bacillota; class Clostridia; order Lachnospirales; family Lachnospiraceae; genus Acetatifactor. The sequence goes on along the minus strand of CANDMH010000020.1, from coordinate 13,599 downwards.
TATCATCATCACCCCCAACACGGCAGTGGATCAGGAGGAGTACGGGGTGTCCCAGAAGCTGCTTATCCCGCTGAACGATGATCTGACAGGAAAATATATGCCGAACTACACGGAGAGAAGAGCGGCCGAGGATGCAGACCCCTGTGAGGCGCTGATTGCTTCCGACGGCAACAAATACGCGATTGGATATATGGTTGGCCAGTATATCAATACTCCCGCTCATTATTTCATTAACCAGGCATGGCTGGACCGTCTGAATCTCGAGACGCCGAAGAATGTGGAGGAGCTCACGGATGTGCTGCGCGCCTTCAAGGAACAGGACGCTAACGGAAATGGGGACGCCACGGACGAAGTTCCCCTGGAGATGAGCCTGGACAACGGATTCTATGGCGTCCGCTATATGCTGCCCATGTTCGGTGTGCCTGCGGGCAACAAGTGGATTTATATTGATAACGAGAAGAAAGTCCAGTTCGCCCCTACCCAGGACGGTTTCCGCAAATGTATGGAATGGCTCCATACCTGTTATGAAGAGGAACTGACGGATCCGGAAATGATTTCCCAGGACGGGCCTACCGTGGAGACAAAGTTCAAGGAGGACAAGTCAGGCTTTTTCACCGCATGGAGACTGAAGGCAATGGGTTTTGACGACGGTGTGACGGCTACCTGTACATTGTATACGCCTGGCGATGAGGGTACCTGTATGTACCGTTCTATCGAAAAGGCCAGTAAGGGCGCATATATTACCAAAACTAACCAGTATGTCCCTGAGACCCTGCGGCTCCTGGATGCCATGATGGAGACGGAGATGATGTACTCCCTGTACTACGGCGAGAAGGACGCGGCGGACGGAACCGGTTGGGAATACAATGAGGATGGCAAGGTCCGCACTTTGATGATGGGCGATATCGATATCAAGAATTTCCTGGACTGCAACGCGCTGTTCTTCGGCCCCGGCAAATATATTGATTCCGTTTTCGAGTGGCCGGAGCAGCGGGTGGAGAAGACCCAGTATTGCCAGACCTATGACAGCGCGGGAATCATGCAGAAGTATTCCAACGATTACCTGGATATGGCGCCCCTGACATCGGAACAGCTCCAGGCAAACGCCCTGGTGGAAACGGATATCAATAATGCCGTGAAGGAAAAAATGGCCGCCTTCATTACGGAGGGCGTGACCGATGACAGCTGGAATGCGTTTGTGTCCATGTTCGACGGCATGAAGGTGGCCGACTATGTGAGCGTATACCAGAGCGCCCTTGACACCATGGATTTGGAGTGAACCTTGGAAAAATGAAAAACGTCTCCGCAATGGCGCAGATGTGAAACGGACAGAAGGCTGCCGCCCCTATGGCAGCCTTTTGCGCACCGCAGCAATTATGCAGACAATTACAAGTTTTTATAAGGTTGCGGACGTAGTTTGCCGTATGCTATAATGTGACCCAGGTAAAAGGAAAATGAGTGGTGAAAGAATCGTGTTCGTGAGCCCGGGAAACGGACAGGGCAACAATTCCTAAAAGTATGCCATAATTCGGGGAAACATTCAGGCGGGATAAAGGAGTAGAAGCCACATGTGGAAGAAAATGAGACAGAAATATTACGACTGCACCCTGGCAGGGAAGGTGATGCTGGCATTCAGCCTGTTCCTGGTGGTCTTCTGTACTGTCTCCCAGGCTGTCCTGCAGTTCTGTCTGGCGGTTTATGATGAGAAGCTGTATGAAAAGTCCCTGCAGGAACTGGATTATTTTACCCAGGAGGTGAACCGCTCCCTGGAGGAGGTCAGGCAGCTGAGCGCGGAGGCTGCCATGGATGACGATATCCAGGAACAGCTGGTGAAGCTGCAGGCTGCCGGGGATTCCGATGCGGTGTATTCTTTGGGGCTCCTGAAGCTGAGAGAATTGTTGACTATTAAGGTCAATGAAAACCGCAATGTAAAAATCGCGGGGTACTATGACGGCAGGAAGGCGGACATGGTGATAGGGGTCAGCGCGCAGCGTCTGCCGGAGAGCGTGAAGGAGGAAATGGCGGAGCCCATGGAAGCGGCCAGGGGAGGCTGTGTGGACAGGGATCCGGACGAAACCTGGGGGTATTATGTGGCGGGAAGGCATATTCTGGAGAAGGAGCATGCGCGCCTGACTTATCTGGGAACGCTTGTTCTGAACTGTGACGTGGCGGGGATTATCAGCAGAAATGTGCGGAACCTGGAGGCGGAGCACGCAAGCCTTTATGTCTACAATGACCGGTTTACGATTTATCAGGATGAGGCGGTGGAGGGGCTTGCGCTTCCGGCCTGTCAGGAGGGAAAGGGGTACCGGATTGCCCGGGTGGGCAGGGAGCGGTATTTTGTATGTTATCTGTATTCCCGGGCTACCGGGTGGATGTATGCCAATGTGTTTCCCTATACGGAGATTTACGGGCAGATATGGTTTGTCAGGATGCTGCTGATAGGAGCTACGGTGATACTGGCGGTGCTGTTCGCCGCAGGGATGCGGCGGCTGATCAAAACCATCACCCATCCTCTGCACGAGCTGACCAGATCCATGCAGGTGGTGGAGACAGGGGACTTTGAGGGGGCGCGTAAATTTCTGACACTGGACAGCCGCAGGGATGAGACAGGGCAGCTGCAGAGGGAGTTTGACACCATGCTTACCCGGATTAACGAGCTGATACGGGAAAATTATGAGAAACAGCTTCTGCTGAAGGATACAAGCTACCGGATGCTGCGGGCCCAGATCAATCCTCATTTTATCTACAATACCTTAAATACCATCAACTGGATGGTGAAGTGGAAGAAAAACGAGGAAGTCGGCAGGCTGATTATGCAGTTCGGCAATCTGCTGCGCTCCGCCTTCGCGGAGGATCCTTTTGCCACCGTGGAGGAGGAACTGGCGTCGGTGGAGGGATATATGGCGGTTCAGGCGTACCGCTATAAAGGACGGGGGGAATTTCAGGTGGAAAAGTCAGGAGATCTGGGACGATACCGGACTCCCAGGATGATTCTGCAGCCATTGGTGGAGAATTCCATCTGCCACGGGATAGAAGAGTCTCTGGAAACCTGCACGGTACGGGTATGCGTGAGGGAGACGGAGGATTCCATCGTCTATGAGGTCTCCGACACCGGCCCCGGGATGGATGCCGCGACTCTGCAGGCGGTTCGGGACGGCACCGTCAAACCCAGGGGAAACGGGATAGGGCTGGCAAATATCCGGGAAAGGCTCCGGCTTTTATTTGAGGAGAGTATCTTTACCGTGGACAGCGCTCCGGGAAGTGGAACCACAATACGGATATGCATTCCGAAAACACCGGTTGAAGGCGGACAGGACGATGGAACGGACAGGGAAGCCGCGGGTCAGGAAGCCGGAAAGGCGGAAGAGGGAGAGACGGGAGCGGAAATGGGAAAATCGGGAGCCGGAAAGCCGGGCACGGAAGAGGGAAACTGAGCCGGAAAGCCGGGTACGAGAATCGCAAATACAATTTGTGGAGATGAAAAGAACCGGTAAGCGCAATGGCAGACAGGGACAGCGGGACAAAAGCTTAAACAGCAACAGGTCATGGTGAATAAGGGATATACCGATAAAGGAAGCGTAACAGGAAAAGAAGGTGAAAGGATGTACAGACTTCTGATTGTAGATGACGAGGAGTTCGAGCGGGAGGGGATGGCGCAGCTCATAGACTGGGGGAAGTACGGCATTGAAGTGGCGGGTACGGCCTGGAACGGTCTGGACGGCATCGAAAAGACCCGTAAGCTGCAGCCGGATATCATACTGACCGATATCAAGATGCCCGTCATGGACGGGATAGAACTGATCCGGAGGGTGCGTAAAGCCTGGCCCTGGATTGAGTTTGCGGTGCTTTCCGGTTACGGTGAATATGAATATACCTCGCAGGCAATGGAGCAGGGGGTGAGGCATTACATCCTGAAGCCCTGTGACGAGGACCGGATTGCGGAAGTGATGGAGAAGGTGAAGAGGGACGTAGAGACAAAACGGGAACGGAAGCGCAGGGATGCGTACTTTGACCAGATTGCGCCCCAGGCCAGGAAGCAGCTGTTCCGCAATCTCCTTTTAGACAGGGAGCAGGGGAGGGAGGAAAATCTCTTCGTGCTCCCGCCGGGCGAGGCCCTGCCGGAGAGCGTGCGGCTGTTGGTGTTCCGCAGCGTGGAATCCTTCGACGGCCTGGAGGAATTCGTGCTTGGCAATATGTTGGAGGAACTGTTGGAAGGACAGAAGCTCCAGGCCTATGTCTCCACTGTGGTCCGCAATGATGCCGTGATTATGGTTTCGGATGCAGGGCCGGAAATGCTGTTCCGCATGGTGCGCAGGATTGAGAAGGAATTTCTGCGGATCAGAAGAGAGCCTGTCCGGGCGGCTTTGAGCAACAGCGGATCTGTGGAGAATCTTCCGAAGCTGTATGGGCAGACGGAAGAGCTGTTCCGCATGGGGGAGGAATTTAAGGGCGAGCCCCTTTTACACTACGGCATGATGGCGGGTAGGAAACAAGACATGCAGGTGCTCGTGGATTTCACGGTTGCGGGGCAGACCCGGGATTATGCGGAATTGCTGCAGTCGCTGCAGGTCACCTTTCTGCGGATGCGCAGAAGGGGGATGTCTCTTGAGGAGAAGAAGGAGAGAATGGACTGGATGCTGCGCTTCCTGTACGGGGAGAGCCTGCAGGAGGAAGAGGGCTGTCTGGAGGACGAGAGCGGCCAGTCCCTGATGGTGGCCGCGGCCAGGCAGATATGGGGGCATTCTGAGCAGGGGGGGCAGGAAGGTGGAGGAGGCGCCTTGAAGGAAGACAGGCGCTACCTGCAGGCACTGGAGGAAATCTACCGTCATTTTCAGGATCAGAAGCTGAGCCTGCACTATCTGGCAACGGAAATCCTGTATGCGAATGAAGATTACTTCGGGAGATTTTTTCAGAAGGCGAGCGGGAAAAAGTTTACAAAGTTTCTGTTGGACGCCAGAATTGATGCCGCGGAGCAGCTCATGCGCCTGGAACCGGATATCATGGTCTATGAAGTGTCCGAGATGACCGGGTATGCCGCTGACGGGCAGTATTTTTCTAAAATATTCAAAAAGAGTACGGGGATGACACCCCGTGAGTACCGGGAGCGGATTTTGCGGATTTCCGAAGAAAGCAGTTCCGGAGCGTCTTCAGATAACTGATACGAGTGTGTTTATAAGGCAGGTGCAGACAGGGGTAAATGGTGAAAAGAATATGCAGATTTATGGCGGGGCTTGCGTTGCTCTTTCTGGCAGTGGGACTGGGCGGGTGCGGGCGGACTGCAGTACACGAGGAACTGAACAGCCGGGCGGAAGAGCCGACAGTGATTCGGATTGCCTGGTGGGGCGGGGAAGAGCGGCATGAGACAACAAGGCAGGTATTGGAGCTGTATTCGGAGAGCCATCCGGATGTGGTTTTCGAGCCGCTGACCTACTCATGGAACGATTACTTTGATATGCTGTCCCTGGAGACAGCCAGAGGGAACATGCCGGATCTGATCCAGATGGATTATCAGTATATCAATACCTATTCGGAAAATGGCTCCCTGGCGGACCTTACCCCTTTTGTGGAGGACGGGACTATCCGGACGGAGGATATGGAGGAGAAGATTCTGGACAGCGGCAGGATAGACGGGCGGTTTAGAGGGATAGCCATGGGGATAGCTATCATTTCCATGGTCTATAATCCGGAGGTTTTTGAAGAGGCGGGAATCCCTTTCCCTGAGCAGGACTGGACATGGGAGGATTTTGTGGAGATATGTCTGGCGATAAGGGAGGGGACGGGGAAGTATGGGGTGGCCATGACGCCGGTTCTGGATTTGAATCTGTACAGGTATTGGCTGAGACAGCGGGGGGAGCGGCTTTTTGCCCCGGACGGGCATTCCCTTGGATATGAGGACGATTCCCTCTATGTGGAATATGTGACACTGTTCAAGACACTGATGGACGCAGGGGCGGCTCCGGTTTCGGAGAGGTGGGCGGACATCAATGCAGGCGGGCAGGAGGAACTACCTGTGGTCAGGGGAGAGTGCGGCATGATACAGGAATGGAATAATTACCCCGTGAAGGTGAGCCAGGCCAATGGGAACCTGAAGCTGGTGACGCCGCCTCTGGCGGAAGGGAGGACGGAAGCGGCGTTGTGGATGAAGCCGGGCATGTTCTGGTGCGTAGCGGAGACATCCGGCGTGAAGGAAGAATGTGCACGGTTTATCGACTGGTTCCTGAATTCTTCCGAGGCCAATGCCGTTCTGAAGGGAGACAGGGGCGTTCCCATATCCGGGGAGATTCGGAAGAGTCTTCTGGAGGATGAGGCACTGGGGGAGGTTCAGCGGGAAATGTTCCGCTTTACGGAGGAAGCCGCGGCACGCTGTGGGGATACGCCTCCTCCGGAGCCTGCGGGTGTGGATGGGCTGAACCAGGCCTTTTCCGATTCGGCCAACGCTTTTTTCTATGAGGTGATTACGGCGGAGGAGGCGGCCGCCAGATTCCGGCAGAAGGCGGAGGAGATACTGGGGGAGTATGGGGAGTGAAGGAGGATGCAATGCTGTTGTTTTGATGAAAAGCGGAGTGTCCCTCCGGGGCTTCCCTGCCATTGCCGGACGGTTGGAGGAAAAGAAGAGGCGGCATGTCGTGGTATTCGTCGATGTCCTCATACTGGCGTTCGTTGCCGGACGGTTGGAGGAAAAGAAGAGGCGGCATAGCAGGCAGAAACAAAATACTCTGAGTGCAGGCGGCAGATGGAAGAGGAATAGCGGAATGGAAAGAAATGAAGATGTGAATGTAGTAAGACGCGATATGAACCGGAAACAAGATACAAACCGGAAGATTGATCTGGTCCTGTTTGCCGGACAATCCAATATGTCCGGGCGGGGGGATGCGGGTGAGGCTGTCCGGTGCAGTGTGGATGCAGGATATGAATATAAGGCGGTGAGCAGGCCCGGTGAACTGGTACCCATCAGGGAGCCTTTCGGACTGGGAGAGGACAGGGAGGGCGGCATCTGGGACTATGACCCCCAGGGGCGGTCCAAAAGGAGCGGAAGCATGGTAAGCGCTGTGGCGGAGAGCTATCATGCCGGAACGGGGCGGAGGATTGTGGGCGTGTCCGCTTCCGTAGGCGGTTCTGATACGGTTTCCTGGAAGCAGGTTTATCTGGCAGACGCGGTGGAGAGACTGGAGCGCGCGAAGGAATTTCTGCGGGCGGGAGGTTATTCGGTGCAGAAGCTGTTTGTGGTATGGTGCCAGGGGGAGAGCGATGGGGACGCCGGGAGGACGGCGCAGGAGTATACGGCGAGTCTCCGGGAGATTTACGGCGCTTTCCGGGCGCATGGCGCGGAGAAATGTTTTCTGGTGCAGATTGGGCATTATAATTACATAAAGTATCCGGGTACGGCAGGGCTTACTGGGAAGGAATGGGATCAGAGATATGGGATTATACGCAATGCGCAGGCGGACTTGTGTCGGATGGAGGAAGATTTTATCCTGGCGGGAAGCTTCGAGCCGTATATCCGTGACATGAGGGATGATTACCATTATTATCAGAATGCCTATAATCAGGTGGGAACGGCGGTGGGAGAGGCTATGGCAGGGTATGTGAAACGGAATGCCAAAGATAATGCGACGGGATTGTGAATATTCCCGGCCATAGCGGTTGAAAACCTGGAATATATTATTTACACTCAGGAATTGCCGAAAAATAACTGATACAACTTGTTCAGGCAAAAGCCCGGAAATACAAGGAAATTTGCGATAAACTCGTATCAGTTATTTGCAGACACTTCCTTACTGTGAAAGTGTTGAATCTCGCCTGCGGAATCCGCGCAGTCAAAATTATCTGCCGAATGGAATGGAAAGAGCTGAAGAAAAACCCGGGGAAAGATGTCATAGTGATTCCGGGAATATTATTGCGTATGAAATGAAGAGGAGACGATATAGCGATGGGAAAGATGATGTATGGTTTTGGAGATTCACTGGTGGACGGGCATTGCCTCCATATAGGGATGTTGGACGCACTGGCGGAAAAGTACGGTATGGTATACCGCAAATATGCCGTCAACGGGGCGAAGGTGATTCCGGAGAGGGATGCCTCTGGAAAGCCTTGTGAAGGGGGAACTCCCGATGTGGCCGCCCAGATTGAGGCGGCATCAGGGGAGGTTCCGGATTTTGTATTTTTTGACGGGCTGACCAATGATATTTACTGGCATGGGGAGGACATGAGCCTGGGCGGTATGACAGCCTCCTATGACGGAGACTATGACACTGCCACTTTTTACGGGGCGTTTGAGCGGATATGCTTTCTGCTCCGGGAGAAGTACGGGGACAGCCATATTTTTTATGTCTGTGTCCATAAGATGCCCACCAGGAATATGGCGGCGCAGGAGGCGGTGCAGAAAGCGGCCAGGGAGGTGTGCGGGAAATGGGGCATTCCCTGCGTGGATGTGTTTCGAAAAGGGCAGATCAACACCTGCGTGGATGGCATGCGGATGAAATATTCCTATGACAGCGAGGAAAGCCTGACAGGGGGCAACGGAACACACTTAAACCCTGAGGGGTATGAAAAATGGTACCTTCCGATGTTGGAGGCGGCTGTACGGATTTATTTATAAAGCAAGGTTGACTCTAGCCCCCCGTTTCCGTTATAATCAAACCATAGACCTGCTCGGAGGGCATTATTTATGGAAGAAAGAATCCTGAAAAAACATACTGCCAAAACTTTCAACACAGCGGCTGTCTGTGTTCCTACCCTGCATTACATGGCGGATATCTCTGACAAAATTGCCCGAATTGTCTCCGAGTTGATCGAGCCTGGTTGCTATTTTACCATAAACCGAGCCCGACAATACGGAAAAACGACGCTCCTGTCCCGGCTGGCAGAAAAGCTGCAGGAGCGTTATTATGTCATCAGCATCAGCTTCGAGGGTACTGACGACATTTTTACGTCTGCCCAAAACCTGGTCAATGGTTTTCTGCGCCTGACTGCCCGGGAATTGTGCAGGACAGGCATTTCCCCCGGCCTCCTGGCAGAATGGAAGACTCCGGTGGATGCCCCGCTGGAACTGGTACAGCTTGACGAAAGGATTACGGCTTTGTGCGGGCAGGCCGACAAAGAGATCATCCTGATGATAGATGAAGTAGACAGATGTGCCGGCCATGAACTCTTCCTGACTTTCCTGGGACTGCTCCGCGACAAATATATCCGGCGCGCCAATGGGAAGGATGCCACTTTCAAAAGTGTCATTCTGGCAAGTGTATACGACGTCAAAAATCTGAAACTAAAGATGCGCCCCGAAGCCGGGAGCCATTACAACAGCCCCTGGAATGTGGCTGTGGACTTCGATATCGATATGAACCTGTCTCCGGCGGAAATTGCCGGTATGCTGCAGGACTATGAAAATGATCACTGCCTTGGAATTGATATTCCGTGGCTTAGCAGACAGTTATACGAATATACCTCCGGCTACCCATATCTGGTCTCCAGGATCTGCCAGCTCATTGACCGTAAGGTGCAGGCAGAGACGGACACCGTCCGCCAGGCTGCCTGCTGGAGCCCGCCGGGGTTTCTGCAGGCGATAAAGCAGCTGCTGATAACGCCCTGTACCCTGTTTGACGATATCAATAAGAATCTGGATCTGTACCCGGAACTGAACCAGGTAATCCGTGACATCCTGCTCCATGGAGCCTCCTATCCCTATCTCATCAGTGACAATGCCACACAATTGGGCGTCCGGTTTGGGTACTTCAAAAATGAAAACGGAAAACTGGCAGTTTCCAATCAGATTTTTGAAACTTATCTGTACGATATGTACATTATGTACGATATGCGGACGAAGCCGGAGCACAGCATGGCAAAGCAGGGTACTCTGGAAAAAACAGATTTTCTCCGGGACGGATTTTTGGACATGGACAAGGTAATTGCCCGCTTTAAAGCCCGCTATGATTTCCTGTACAGTGAGCAGGGCTGGTCCTTCACTGAGGAGAATGGCCGCTTCCTGTTTCTGACTTTTTTAAAGCCCATCATCAACGGCGTGGGAAATTATTATGTGGAGGCGAGAACCAGGGATCTGACCAGGACGGATGTGGTGGTGGATTACCTGGGAAGGCAATATATCATAGAACTGAAAATTTACAGGGGAAAGGCTTATCAGGAGGAGGGCATGGAACAGCTGTGCCGATATCTGGATCACTACGGACAGGATAAGGGGTGGCTGGTCAGCTTCTGTTTCCATAAAAGCAGGGAGAAAAAGACCGACATACGGCAGTTGCAATATAGCGATAAGACTATCATGGAAGCCGTTTTGTAGCGTTTCGGAGCCTGGCAGCACGGTAAATGCCCATGCCGGACAGGTCGGTTCTTTACAGGTATCTGCGCGGATAATTCCATGGCGTCTTGGATTGATTGAGTTAAAACACTGTGTTGTACAATTCAGCTTTTATTCTGTTGGGCATCTTTTTAGTGAGGGAACCCCGAAGCCGAACATCGGGAAATACAGATGGGGAGTCTTCCTTAAGCGTCCGGGCGGGGGCGTATATACGGCGCAACTGTGCTTCGCTCATAGGAATATCAGATATGGCTGTCTTCCTGGAGGTGAGCCAGAGCCATCTTTCCCGGCCGGAACCGCCGAATGGCATATCTGCCATATGCATTCCTGTGCACATAGTACAATCCTTCCAAGAGACAGGATTTTCATACATATGCATCATGTGCCGGAGAGATGGAAAATAGAGGTAACAAAAAACAACGGGGCGGTCTCCGCAGACAGCCCCGTTCAGCTATTGGGCCGACACCGGGGATATTTTTAATTACACCCTGGCGGAATCAGTCTGACACATTATTATTTGTCTTTTCTGCTTCCTCATCGGTAGATGCGGTAATCAGCTCTTCAAATTCCTCTATGCTCCCGGAACGGGACGCCAGTTTGATCCACTTCTGTAAAGTCTCCAGATCCTTCTGCTCCCGGATCCGCTTCTCCAGCTCCTCCGGAATTACCCCGAGCTCCTCCAATAACTCCAGAATAGCTTCTGCTTTTCCCTCTGCTTTTCCTTCCTCACGAATGCGCTTCTCCGTCTCATACCATTTCATATATGCCAACCCCACTTCTCTGTCTGATTTTACTTCCATCACCATCTCATGGAGCCTTGTCAGGTTCGCAGATATCGCATTTTCCGCTGTGGAATCTTCCATGTACTGTGCGAGTTGCCGCAGTTCCTCAGGCGGTTTCCCTTCCGTCCCTTTTGTGTAGAGGAATATCGTACTGGCTCCATCCTCATAGGGCAGATCAGGTTCCTCCACACAGCCGTTTTTTATGGTGTAGATCATCCTGTTCCTTCCGAAAGGGTCATAAGTGGTAATAAATATTACCACTACATTCCGCAGTACACTGTAATCTTCCCCCGCAGCCAGATTCCCCGCATCGATTTTTGCATGATAAAACCTTACCCTCCGGGGCAGCGCCGCCACATTACCGGCCCCGCTGTTATTGTCCGGTTCCATGTCGAAAAGCTCTCCGCCTTCCTCATCCAGGTATACGTCCAGGCGTACACCGTGGCTTTCGGGTTCTTCCCCGTACCAGACTTTCTGGGGCACCACTGTGAGATGCCGTATCCTACGCTGCAGGATACACTCCAGGATATAGCGGGAGGCTTTCTCCCCGTAGGTTTTGTGGGCTGTCAGGCTGTGGACCAGGAAATCGTCCACCAGGTTCATGTCTTCCAGTTTTTTCATAGTCGCTCCTTCCTTTTCCAAGCAGGAGCATACTATGCGGATATGCAATAAACTCCTGCCTTGCAAAAAATAATCAGGGTGTCAAAGCATAGAGTTTCCAAGTGAGATTTAGATGGATAGAGTTTCATATCACTGTGCTTAAGAAAAATATGCTTTCTGAATACAGTATAACACGATTCCTTTTATTGTCAAGATTTTTTTCCACTGGACATAGGGTCACAGCCAGGACGCAGATATGAAATTCCATTGCCAGCCGTGGGAAGCGGTCTGTCAGGTCGGTTTTTTACAGGTGCCTGTGCGGATAATTCCATGGCATCCCGGGCTGATTTCTTTATAATATTTTTAAAGACAGGGGCGGCATAATCAACAAAACATGGTACAGCCAAAATATGCGGACTTTTATCCGACAGAACAGCCTGTTCTCAAACAGGTGGAAGCGGAGATGACATCCTGAAGGCAGTAACAGGACAATTGGGATTTGTATGGATAGAGACAAGATGTGGCTAAAACGTATTTGACGGGAAACAGGAGATTAAAGTCCTGTAGGAAAGGTTGGGGCAGTATGGGTATGATGACATTATGTAATGACAGGCAGATTTCAGAGGTTTATGGGAAGGGATCAGAGGGGAATCAGGAAAAAGAACCAGAAGGAAAAACAGCGGAAAAAATGATTAAAAGGGGGAGAATGACACTTGAAGAAATTGTGGATTATGTTCTTCAGCGTTACTCCCTGACACTTAAGGTGAATGGTTTTACAAGTAGAGAAAGGTAGGGGGCAGGATGAAAAAGGTGCCAATCGGACACTGGACCGATTCCTGCGGGAATGCTTACAGCTGCAGAAACGGATTTATGCCCAGGTACAGTGGAACCACTTGAACAGCCTGAAAGCAGATGTCAATCGGGTGCCGCACCAGAAGATATACCAGGCGCTGTGTGAGCGGAACCTGGAGAAAAGCATTATAGCGCTGAAGGCAGATATTATGAGCCAGATGGAAGGGGAGGAATCCGAATGAGCAGGATAAGCATTGATTGGACAGGGGCAGAGGAAAGAGATGCCCGTATATTGGAACAGGACAGGAATGGCTGCACTGTTTTGTTGGGAGCCTGCGGGGGAGGAGTATCCCTGCCCCAAGTGAAAGGAAGCAGGGAGCGGTATCTATATGGGGACGTGGAAGTGTTGGAGGAGCATTCAGCGGCTATGATGTTCCGCTGTTTCCTTCCAGGTGCGCAGAAAGAGCGGATTTATATGCGTTTTGGGATTTTACCTCATTTTAAGACGAGGGTATGTCTGGATTTGGATCTTTTGGATAACCGGACGATCTATACCAACCGCACGCCGGGAACTTTGAAATTGGTGGTACATGGACAGCGTACAGAACGGGATGAAGTGGCTCGTTTTGAATTGGGGACGGAGAAGGTTTACCATGATATCCGGGTGCGCTTTACGGATTTTTACCTGTCGGATGAAATGCCGGAATCCTTTCCGGTGCCGGACAAAAAGCTTGTAGACCAGTTCGGCCAATGGAAGGGAAGACAGTGGCCGGGCAAGGTGCAGTCGCTGGAAGAGCTGGAGAAAAAGTACAGGGCACAGGAGAAAGAGGCGGCGTATCCTTTCCCGGAGTGGAACCGCTGGGGCGGAGACCGCAGCCGGAAGCTGAAGGAAGGAACCGGATTTTTCTCAACCTGCAAAACGGCGGACGGCAGATGGCATCTGACGGATCCGGATGGCTGCGACTATTTTTCTGTGGGGCCCTGTGGAACCCATGCGGGAGAATGGGGGCGTGTAGACAGCTTTGAAAAATGCTGTGACTGGCTGCCGGAAGAAGACCCTGCATATGGGGAGTTCTTCGTCAGCAGGAAAGGAAGGCGGGCTGCCTATAT
>CANDMH010000019.1 GCA_947385785.1 uncultured Lachnospiraceae bacterium | reverse complement strand
ATATGAGGCTGTGACTGGAGTTCAGACGTGTGCTCTTCCGATCTATCTTCTTAAAGCGGCTGAACCGTATGATCCCTACCAGAGAAGAGCAGCTGAAATTCAAGACCGCCTTCATGCTCTTCGCAGGCAGAGAGTATCACAGGCTCGACTGGGCCATGCAGCTTCATTTCGGCTGCAAGAGAGATAACAATACAAGAATGTACGAGAAGCTGGGGCCCGATACCGGTTACGACTGCATCAACAATGATGCCCCCTCCGCCCAGATGGCTGACTTCCTGGATGCTCTGTGCAAAACTGACGAACTGCCCAGAACCATCCTTTACAGCCTGAATCCCAATGATAACCAGTCCATCGGCACCATCCTTGGCTGCTTCCAGGATTCCTCCGCTGTGGCGAAAATCCAGCAGGGCAGTGCATGGTGGTTCAACGACCATAAAATTGGCATAACCGAACAGCTGATCTCCCTGGCAAACCTGGGCAACCTGTCCGGTTTCGTGGGCATGCTGACGGACTCCAGAAGCTTCCTGTCCTACACCAGACATGAGTATTTCCGCAGAATCCTGTGCAACCTCATCGGCACCTGGGTAGAGGGCGGCGGCTTCCCGGCGGATATGGATACCCTTTCCGAAATCATTCGGGATATTTCTTACTATAACGCGAAACGGTATTTTAAGTTTGATATTTAAATAATTTATACTCATGAACGAAAACAACTGCCGATCTAAATGTATAACGAGTGAACGCTTCTACAATGCCGGTGCAGTAAGCGGCAATTAAATGCGTTTACGAGTATAAACCCCCATGCAATAAAGAAAATTGCCTGGGGGTTCACTATGTGTCTCCTGACACAACTGTATGCACACAAACGGCAGGGACATGCGTTCCGGCGCACTGCTGTCTTTACCTCGAAAACAGATGCTCCATCATCTCATGCCCTTTCGCAATATAATTGCCGCTGGCTCTGCCTTCTTTTTCATTATAATTCCATGTATGCGCCTCTTCGTCCGTGCTGTCATAGAGCATATACGGGACGGCATCCGCCGTATGTGTCCTTACGCGGATGGGCGTAGGATGATCCGGCAGTACCAGCAGCCGGAAATCTACCTTCCGCTCTCTCAGGCCCTTCACCAACGGCGCAATCACCCGACTGTCTATATTCTCAATGGCCTGTACCTTTCTCTCCACGCTTCCCTGATGCCCCATTTCGTCCGGAGCCTCCACATGAATGTAGGCAAAATCATAGCCCTGTTCGGTAAGGGCTTCCACAGCGGCCCGGGCCTTTCCCTCGTAATTGGTATGCAGCCCGCCGTTAGCGCCGTCTACCTTCGCCACGCCCATTCCTGCCCCCACGGCAATCCCTTTCAGCAAATCCACCGCGGAGATCATCATGCCCTTTTTCCCTGTCTTTTCCTCAAAGGAAGAAAGCATGGGCCTGGTGCCTGCGCCCCAGAACCAGCAGCAGTTCGCCGGATTCAGGCCCTTCCTTTTCCTGTCCAGATTGATCGGGTGGTTCACCAGAATGTCGTAGCTTTTCCTCATCATTTCATACATCGCCCTGTCCGCGGGCAGGTATTGTCCGATGATCTGCCCCAGCACATCGTGAGGCTGTGCAAGCTCGATAACCTTTCCTTTGTCCCAGATCAGGCAGTGGCGGTAACTGGTACCAGCATAAAATTTGTAGGTATCCGTCTCCAGCTCTTTCCTGACTGCGTTCAGCAATACCGTACAGTCCTCAGTGCTGATCTCCCCCGAGCTGTGATCCAGGATCGTCCTTTCCTCAAAGGGTACATCCTCCTCGGAAAGCGTGACAATATTGCACCTGAGCGCAATATCCGTATTCTTCATCGGCACCCCGATGCTCAGTGCTTCCAGAGGGGAACGTCCGGAATAATATCTCTTCGGATCATACCCCAGTACGGAAAGGTTTGCCGTATCCGAGCCCGGCTTCATCCCTTCCGGTATCGTATGCACCATTCCGATCTCCGCTTTCCTGCTGAGAGCGTCCATTGCCTCTGTTTTCGCATATTCCAGCGGCGTCTTTCCACCCAGTGCCTGGATGGGTTCATCTGCCATCCCGTCTCCTAAAACGACTACATATTTCATTTCTGCTGCCTCTCTTTCTCCCCCTGTATAAGCTGTCTTTCTCTATTCCGCCGCTTCCTTTATCCCGTACTTTCCTTCTTCTCCCAGTCCATCCTCCGACTCTTCTGATTCCTCTCCCGGTTCCTCATCTGGAACTTCGGGCGTTCCGAATGCGTCTGAAATAACAGAGCACCTGTCTTCTTTCTCCATCCGGTCCGCAGCGCGGAGCGCGCAATACGGTCGGGTCAACACAGGCCTCAGTCCCAGTCGTCCTCCTCGCCCAGCACCTCAACCAGCGCTTCCCGGGCGTCCATGATCTCGTCATGGTCGTCCCTTTTCAATGCCGCCTCGAAGGCGGTTATGTAACGGTCCAGCCTGCGTCTGCGGTCCCCCAGCGCCTCCTCGTACATCCGTTCTGCCCGGGTCAGTACCAGCCGGTTCTCCTCGTAATCCCGAGGCTGGATTTTCAGATAGGCAAGCTCTTCCATGCGCTTCCTGACTTCCTCGTCTGTCATCTGATTGTCCTGGCCCTTGATGATCATCTTCCGGCTCTCTCCCGTGGACACCACCGTAACCTCCACTTCCAGAAGAGAATTGATATCATAGGTGTACGTCACATCCACCGACTCCTGCCCCCTGGGGCCCTTGGGAATCTCGATATCCAGTTCCCCCAGAAACAGGTTGTTCCTGGCAAACCTGCTCTCTCCCTGCAGTACTCTGACCCGAACCCTGGTCTGGTTATCCCTGGCTGTATAGAGCCGCTCTGTATGGCTGGTGGGAATCACCGTATTCCGTTCGATAATGGGGCAGAACCTGCCCTCCTCGTACTTGCCTTCGTCGTACTCCACCACCACCTCTGTGCCCAGGGTAAAGGAGCACACATCCGTAAGTATGACCTCCTTCACTTCCTCCCGGCGCTCCTTCATGGCAGCCTGTATCGCTGCGCCCAGCGCTACCGTCTCATCAGGGTTCATTCTGGTATCCGGAAACTTCCTGAAAAGCCGGATCAGAAAATCCCGCACAATGGACAGCCTGGTAGCGCCGCCGATAAGAATCACCTCATCGATGTCCGAAAGCTTCAGCCCCGCATCCGCAAGACTCTTCTTTACAGGCTCCCTGATCTTCATAAGAAGCTCTTCACAGGCTTCCTCGTACTCCTTATAGCCAATTTTCTGCTCTATGGTTTCTTCTTTATATAAAAAGTGAATGCTCACCTTATCCGTATCGTTGATGGCACATTTCGCCTTCTCCGCTTCCCGGAACAATCTGACCTGTTCCTTTTCGGACAGGCTCTGCAGCTGCAGCTTCGCCTTCTGGAGGAACAGCTTCGCCATCACCTCCGTAAAGTCCTCGCCCCCCAGGTAATTGTCCCCCGCCACGGCGCGGACTTCCAGTATATTGTGGTACAATTCCAGAATGGACACATCAAAAGTACCGCCTCCCAGGTCAAACACCAGGAAGCGGGTGTCCTGCTCCTTATCGTACAGTCCGTAAGCCACCGCTGCCGCCGTGGGCTCGGAAATCATGCGCTCCACCTTCAGGCCTGCCAGCTCCCCCGCACGCCTGGTGGCCTTTCGTCTCTTATCGTCAAAATATGCAGGCACGCTGATGACCGCCTCGGTCACTTCCTCTCCCAGAAAGCTCTCCGCATCCTCCTTCAGGGCGCGCAGCACCAGGCTTGAGAGTTCCTCCGGCTTAAAATGTTTCCCGCTCAGGACATAGTCCCGCTCCGTGCCCATACTGCGCTTGAAGGTCTGGGCCACGGTATCCGGATACAGGCTCATCCGCTCCCTGGCAGTCTCGCCTACATATACATTTCCCTCCCCGTCCACGCTGACCACGGAGGGCGTCAGGTTCTTCCCGAGTCTGTTCGGGATGATTTTCGCTCCCTCTTCCGTGAAATATGAAACCAGGCTGTTTGTCGTACCCAAGTCAATTCCTACTATCATTTTAACCATTCCGTTTCTCTTATCGTTTTAGGAATTCCTTCCCCACCAGTTTACAGTATAACACAACTAAGCTGTATATTCACGAAAAATTTTGGATTGGTAAAAATTATTAATGCAATACGTCATGAAACGCCACATGCTTCACCGCCAGCATATATGCGTCCCATGGCTGGACCTCCAGGTTCCGCCGCAGGCGCTCTTTCGCCTCCTCCCGCTTCCCCAGCCTGAGCAGGAACAATATTCTGACGCCCTCCATCTCCCTGCACCTGGGGCAATTGCAGAAATGACAAATCTCGCATTTACTCTCCCTGTCCAGGATTTCCTGCAGCTTCTCTGCCGTCTCTGTATAATAAGCCGCCAGGAACTCCATCTGCAGATGCGCTTTTTCCCGGTTATAGTACCTGGGCCTGCTGGCGGCCTGCTCCGCCTTCAGCCACTCCTGCAGCCGTTTTGCATATTTCCTTCCCCGCTTCTCGTCACCGCAGAGGACGCAGGCGAATACGGCATCGCAGATTTTTCCCTCCATGGAGCTTTCCGTCAGACCGTTCCGGAACATTCTGTCGAAGGCTGCCAGCGCAGCGGATTTCTTTCCGAACAGCAGCTCCACCCAGCCTTTGCTGCAAAAATAGTCCGGATAAGATACCACCTCCGGCTTCCGCTGCGCGGCAGGAGCCAGCACCCCCTTCACCACGCGCTTTACACTGCCGGAATACAGCTCCCATCCCCATTCTCCGATGGTCCGCCGCGCTTTCTCCCTGTCTCCCGCGGCATTGTACAGCTCCACCAGCTTCTCATAGCGCAGCCACTTATTCTTTTTGTAATAATTCCCGTAGATGGCTTCCGCTTCTCCAATCTGCCCCATGCGCAGATAAAACTCCGCCAGGTTGTCCCCGAACCAGTTACCTGCGTTCTCTCCGGCCAGGCTCTCGTACTTCCGATATGCTTCCACCGCCTTATCGCAGATTCCCAGCAGGGCATAGAGATTGCCCATATCCGCATAGATTACCGGAGACATCTCCTGGTCCATATACAGAATTGCCTTCTTCATGAAAAACAGGGCCTTCTCATAATCCCCCTGATATTTATACACAAAGCTTAATCCGTTCAGAGCATAGGGATTGACGGGATTCAGGTAAAGTGCTTTCTCAAAATCCGTCCGTGATTCTTCCAGATGATGGGCAGCCCTGTGAAAAATAGCCCTTTCCACCAGCATAAAGTCATCCGGATAATAATAGAGGTATTCCGTCAGAATGGGCAGGCCCTTTTCATAGAAGCTCCTGTCCCCCTTCTCCACCTGCTTGAAGAAGACATCCCGAAAATTCTTCAGCCTCACATTCAGCGTGCCGATATCGATTGCCTCATGATCCATCTGGAAGGCATATGCCTCCAGAATCGGACTCTTTACGCCGTTTTTTTCCGCATCCGCCAATACCTTCTCCAGGTCTTCCCGGCGGTCCAGATCCAGATATACCTTGGCAAGGTACTCATAGGCTTTGGCAAAATTAGGAAAATATCTCAGACAGATGCCGGCGGTCCGCACCACACCTCCCGCATTCAGCTGCCGTTTGTAAGCCTCCATGGAAGACGCATATGCGGCAAATATCTGGTATTCATCCACCAGTCTCCGGGCTGTCTCCAGACACAGCTCGTACTCCTCCATTTCCGAGTAAATCTGGGCTGTCTCCAGCAAAATCCCCACATCCTTTACGGTTCCTGTGAGGATGCTCTCCCCCTCCCTGATGGCCAGCGTAAAATTTTCCTTCTCCCGAAACCCCAGATTATGGTAACACTGCATCCTGATCAGATGGGCCTGGCGCAGCCTGTCCCTGTCTCTTTTTGCCTCTTTTTCGTCTGATTCCTGACGGTTTTTCAACTTTTCTTCCAGAGCAGCCTCCCACTGCCGCGTCATGGCGATGGCTTCTTCGTAGTCGCCCTGCTCCACATGGAGCTTCGAGAGCAGCCCCCTGTATTCGGCATCCTTTTCCGGCGGCAGAAGCTTTTCCAGCTTTCCTGCCAGCTGAATTCCCCGGGCAATCTTCCCGTCCTGCAGATAGCACCAGCACAGCTCCAGCCTGGGTTCCCATCCCGGATTGTCCCGGCAGCTCACTTCCAGTTCTTTCTCAATCTCCTCATTGATTCTGGCCAGCAAATCAAGGAAGGCATCGTCACTGCCGGATGCCAGAACCTTTTCCGCACATTTTTTTGCCTTTCTGTATTGTTTCTGCGTATAGTACCATTCTGTCAAACGTATATTCGCCATATAGTGGGCGTTGTTGTCCGCCTTCAGTTCCTCATAAAAGGCTGCTGCCCGGCTTCTGTAACCGCTGTTCTCCCCTTCCGCCGTCCCGCCTGTCATCCAGAGCAGCTCGGCAAAATTATAGCAGATCATCGCGTCCCCGGGATACTTTTTCAGCTCCGACTCCATAATTCTTATGGCTTCTTCTATGTATCTCTTCGCTTCTCCGGATGGCTTTTTCTCTGCGGATATTCCCTTTTCCCTGGAGAACTTTTCCTCTTTGGACAGCTTTTCCTCCTTGGCCCCCTCTTCCTCCGTGGACCGTTTTTCCTCCATGGGCGTCTCTTCCTCTCTGGACAGTTTTTCCTTCCTGGACGGCCCCTCTTCCATGGATTCCCGGCCTTCCAGAAGTCCCTTCCTCACCAGGACGTTGGCACGGCTGATTTCCATGACGGGATGCCGGATCCCCAGGGCGTCCGCACTCCTGACGCAGTTCTCCGCCTCCTCCAGGTTCTTCTCCTGCAGCGCCTGCCAGCAGCGGTCATAATATTCCAGAAACAGATCGTAATCCGCCTCCTCCGCTCCCTCAAACTGGCTGAATTCCAGATCCTCTCCACGCTCACATCTTCCCACAATATAGTGCACAAAGTTGAGAGGAAATTTCTCCCGCAGCGTTTTGGCATCGCTGACAATGGAAAGCTTCTGGTCAAAAAGCTTCCACACCGCCGTGGGAAGTTTAAAGTGCTCCGTAAGATATGCCAGCAGCTTCATACGGCAGTTTTCTTCCTCCTCTATGGAGAAAAAGATATCTTCGTTAAAAAGTTCCTTCCAGCATTCCACATCCTGCCTGGTTTTGATATTTCCATAGATTTTCACGGCCTTTTCCAGCCACAGCCCCGAGGGTGTCGTGTCACGGGGCTTCTCCTGCAGCGCTTCCTCCGGCTCCTTCGCGTATCTGCAGGCTGTCTCATAAGCGCTGCGCAGCCGCTTAAACCCCTCCGGGTTATCCTCCGGGTTGGTCACAGCCAGTTTCTGCCGATAGGCATTCTTAATCGCCCTCTCATCCTTCGTGATATCGATTCCCAATATGATAAAACTTTCCGAATAATTCATACAATCCCCCTGTATCTTTTACTGCTCAGGGCAGCCTTCCCCTGAGCCCGCCTCCTGGAAATATACTCGTGAGCGCATATATTTGCCAGGTGTTTGTCCTGCGGCACGGGTGCGCTCACTCGTTATACCTTTACGCTGGCAAATGTTTTCGTTCTGGCACAGAGTGAATCTCCGGCTACAATGCTGAGAAAGGAGGCATCCAATTCATAAAAGGAGGCTGTGCACTTCAAACATGCTGTGCGATATGTCATAAACATTTCATCGCACAGCCGTCATTTCATGCCGCAGCCCCCACATCAGCCCACAGTTATTTTCCGACAGTTCCTAAAATGTAAATTTATCCGCAAAATAAGCGTCCAGATTGCTGATTTCCACCCTCTCCTGCTCCATGGAATCCCGGAAGCGGACTGTCACGCAGCCATCCGTCTCGGAATCAAAGTCATAAGTAATGCAGAAAGGTGTACCGATCTCATCCTGGCGGCGGTATCTCTTACCGATATTCCCTCTGTCGTCGTACTCGCAGTTATACTTTTTCGACAATTCCGCATAAATCTTCTCCGCGCCCTCGCCCAGCTTTTTGGAGAGAGGCAGCACGCCGATCTTCACAGGGGCCAGCGCCGGATGGAACCGAAGTACAGTACGCATCTCACCGCCCTCCAGCTCCTCCTCGTCGTAAGCGGCGCACAGAAAAGCCAACACCACGCGGTCCGCACCCAGAGAAGGCTCCACCACATAGGGTATGTACTTCTCCTTCTTCTCGTCATCGAAGTAAGACATATCTTCCCCTGAGGTATTGGCATGCTGGGTCAGATCATAATCCGTCCTGTCCGCGATACCCCACAGCTCGCCCCAGCCGAAGGGGAAGAGAAATTCGATATCCGTGGTGCCCTTGCTGTAGAAGCACAGCTCCTCGGGACTGTGATCGCGCAGACGCATTTCATCCTCCTTAATCCCCAGGGAGATCAGCCAGTCACGGCAGAAGCCTCTCCAGTACTGGAACCACTCCAGATCCGTGCCGGGCGCACAGAAGAACTCCAACTCCATCTGCTCGAACTCACGGGTACGGAAAGTAAAGTTGCCGGGTGTGATCTCATTGCGGAACGCCTTGCCGATCTGGCCTATGCCGAAAGGAATCTTCTTCCGGGAAGTCCTCTGGACATTTTTAAAGTTTACAAAGATACCCTGGGCCGTCTCCGGGCGGAGATATACTACGCTCTTGGCATCCTCCGTCACGCCCTGGAAGGTCTTGAACATCAGGTTAAACTGACGAATATCCGTGAAATTATGCGCTCCGCAGCTGGGGCAGGGAATCCTGTGCTCCTCCACAAACGCTTTCATCTGCTCCTGGCTCCATGCATCCACGCTCTCTTTCAGTTCAATCCCTTTCTCCCCACAGTAGTCCTCAATCAGCTTATCCGCACGGAAACGCTCATGGCACTCCCTGCAGTCCATCAAAGGGTCTGAAAAGCCGCCCAGGTGCCCGCTGGCTACCCAGGTCTGGGGATTCATCAGAATAGCGCAGTCCACGCCTACGTTGTAAGGATTTTCCTGCACGAACTTCTGCCACCATGCCCGTTTTACATTGTTCTTCAGTTCCACACCCAGATTGCCGTAATCCCAGGTATTGGCAAGGCCGCCGTAAATCTCGGAGCCGGGATAGATAAACCCTCTCGCCTTTGCCAGAGCTACTATTTTTTCCATTGTCTTTTCCATCTCAAAACCATCCCTTCTTTTCATATCATTTTCTCTTCACATCATTATCTTTTCATACCATTTTTTACACATCATTCTCTTCCATCTGTTCCTGTTTTCCTTCCCATGCTGCCTGTCTTTTCTCCGTCGGCGCCGCTTCCATCTGTCAGGAACTGTTGGCTGGCATTTCCTGACACCGCCGGCTGCGGGCCGGCAATTTTCATTCCATTTCCGGGCTTTTGGTAAAAATTGCGGCAATTATTTCTTAACAGTTCCTTACTTCACCAGGATATATACAAGCCCTTCCGCTTCAGCCGAACTGACGCTGCCATCCCCGTTCACCACGGCTCCCTCACTGATGTAAACCACTTTTCCGGGGCAGTAGATATCTGCCTTCATGTCGGTGACCAGCAGATAATCGCCCTCTGACTGCCCCAGAAGTCCTGCATCCAGGGCGGAGCCGTCCTTTACGCTTTTCATGGCTGTATCGGTGTTGAATCCGTTCACCGCCGCTTCCTTCACCGTACCGTAAAACAGAGTGTCCTCCCCGAAACCGCTGCAGCTCTCCCAGCCGTCAAACCTGTAACACACCACTACCTTACCGCTGCCGTCTTCCAGGCCTTCCGTCTTCTCCACTGCCACAGCTTCTTTTCCCGCGGCAGAATTGTAATCCTGTGCCTCCTGGGAAGCCATGTTGCCAAGCTCCGCCACATTATAGTATGACTTGTCGAATTCTCCCACCTGCCATACCCTGACCTCTCCCTCTTTGCTGACGGCAACCGTGGGAGCCGTCACTACGTCCGGCACCTTCGCCTCACCGCATCCCGCCAGGAACACAATGCAGAACCAGACTGTCAGCGCCACCTTTCCTAGTCTTTTCATTCCTTTTACCACCCCGGATTCCGGGTTCTGATGCCTTTCTTTTTGATTTTCCCATCCGCAGATATCCGCCCTGCCTGATGCCGACACCTGCCCGATGCTTCACGCCAGGTTTCAGAAAACCGCGTGTTTGTAAAAGAGTCCTGCCTGACTCTTTGCTATTGTATCAAAAGATACGCTTTTTTTCAACAAAGAGTTTGCAGAACTTCCAGACTTTTGAAATTTTTCCCGATAAAATGTTTCATATACCGGGCGGCCACATCCTGCAGCTGACCAAGGACCGCATCCGTCACGGTAAATGTATACAGCTTTTCCACCGGAGCGGCCGCTATGTAGTGCAGGGTGTAGGCCGTAGAGTCGTCCAGGCTCTCATCTCCGGGCAATACCGGCGCTTCCCTGGAAAACGTCATGGGAAATTCCCCGTTCACCGCCATGGCCCTGCATTCAAAGACACAGCGCACCAGGGGATTTGCCAGAGATGGGACACAGAGGGCACGGAGAGACTGGTAGAACAGCTTCATCATTTCCAGCTCGTCATTGTTCTCCCTGGTATAATAATCTGCCACCTCCGCAAAGTACATGCCGTAACAGGCGCCGATATAATCCGTCCGCAGCTCCCCGAAGTAATTCTGAATGTCGCTTTCCGTCAGCGTGTATGAGCTCCTGCCTTCATAGATCCGGAAGGACCCGAAGGCAAAAGGATTGGTGCCCGCCGCCAGACGGCTCCCGGGCCTGCGGGCACCTCTGGCAAAGACGGACACCTTTCCCCTTTCCCTGGTCAAAAGGCTGATATGCCTGTCATATTCCCCTACCGGGGTCTGTTTCAATACAATTCCTGTCACTGTGATATATTCCTGCATGGCTGTCTTCTCTCACCTGCCCGTCAGGCATGTCCCGCCCAGTGCTGTTCACAAAGGACAGATAATCCTCAATCCTGCCGCTGTTTTCAAATTGCTTCCAGTACTTCTCATCCATATTCGCATCCTCCGTACTTAAGGAACATGGCGGTTCCCAAGGAACCTTCCGGTTCCTATGCTACCTTACGGTTCCTATGGAACCTGACTGTTCCTGAGGAACTTACAGTTCCCAAACAACCTTACGGTCACTGTGAAATCTGTACTTAGAGTCTGCATTTTCAACTATTCTATGCGCTGTTTCAGGTACTGGAAATATCTTTCGGATTGTATCCAAAATTTTTCAAAAGATAATCGCTGTCCCGCCAGTCCTTCTTCACTTTTACAAAAAGTTTCAGATTCACCTGCATTTCCAGCATTTCTTCAATCTCTTTCCGGGCCTCGGTGCCAATCCGTTTCAGCATCTGGCCTCCCTTGCCGATGATAATGCCCTTGTGGGAATCCCTCTCACAGATAATGGAAGCCTCAATATGGCAGATGCTCCCCTGGAATGTGCTTCTCCCATGGGACTTCTCTCTCCCGTGGGATGTATCTCCCCCATTGGATGCACCTCTCCCTTGGGACGTATCTCCCCCATTGGATGCATTCCTCCCATTTTCCTTCATACTCTCAATACTGACTGCCACCCCGTGGGGAACCTCATCCTCCAGCAGGCGCAATGTCTTCTCACGTATCAGCTCCGCCACAATCTGGCGCATGGGCTGGTCCGTAACGGTATCCTCATCGAAAAAAGCATGCCCCTCCGGCAGATACTTGAAAATGCAGTCTACCAACTCATCCGCATTCTCCCCCTTAAGCGCCGATACCGGCACAATCTCCGCGAAATCCAGTTCCCTGCGGTAGGTGTCGATACTGGAAAGAATTGCGTCATGCTTCACGGTATCCGTCTTGTTAATCACAAGGATCACCGGTGTCTTTCCTTTTTTCAGTTCTTCAATAATATGATGTTCTCCCGCGCCGATGTAATTCGTGGGCTCCACCAGCCACAGAATCACATCCGCCTCCTCCAGCGTATGCTCCGCCGCGTTCACCATATAGTCGCCCAGCTTATTCTTCGCCTTATGGATTCCGGGGGTATCCAGGAAAACAATCTGTCCCCTCTCCGTGGTCAGCACTGTCCGGATCCGGCTGCGGGTAGTCTGGGGCTTTGCGGATGTAATGGCTATCTTCTGCCCGATCAGATGATTCATCAAAGTGGATTTCCCCACGTTCGGCCTGCCAATCAGAGTGACAAAGCCTGCTTTATACTGTGTATTATCTGTATTTTCCATAATATTCCTGCCTTTGCGGTCTCTGCATTGATTTCAAAAGGAAGCTTAAATACAATTGTATGCATTTCATTCCTGTTTGTCAACATTTCCGTAGAAGTCGGAATTTATTTTTCCGCTTCCTTCGCAAAAGGTTCCGCCAAAGGCTCCGCAGGCGCATTCATCCTCAGCTGCTCCTCCAGTTTTTTGCGCTTCTTTCCGCGATGCTTCCGGATCATCAGCACGATTGCCGCGATAATTGCCCCCCAGATCACAAGATAGGGAATATGTACCAAAAACCAGATACAGAATTCCAGCGCTCCGTGCCCAATGGCAAGCAGGCTCTCACCGAACCCCTCCGATATTCGCTTCCAGACCCCGGGCTCCTCCACCGGCGTCAGCTCCCTCACCTCGGAAAGACTGATCTCCACTGTACTGTAGTCAACCAGATTATCTATGGTGCGCAGCTGGGATTCCATGCTTTCCAGCTGATAGCGCACCTCCGACAGGCGCTGCTCTATGGTGATAATCTCCTCTATGTTCTCCGCTTTATCCAGAAATTCCAACAGCCTGGACTGTTCCGCGCGGAGGGTATTCCTGCGGCTCTCCATATCCACATAAGACAGCGTCACGTCCTCCACATTGTCATACCGCCTGACAATGTTTCCGATATCCGCCATCGTCTTCAGAAAACCGTCCAGCTTTTCCTCGGGAATCCGCACTTTCAAACGGGCGCTGCGGCTACTGCTGTAGCCGGAATAGCTGCTGCCGTTATAGGTGTCCATGCTTTCCACATAGCCGCCCAGTTCCTGAATCTGCGTCTCCAGGGAAGACATCATCTGCTCAAATTCCCTGGTCTCCACCTCCAGCTCCACGGTCCTGATCAGTTTTCTCCCCTCCGGTACGGCCATGTCCGCATTGCTGCCGTAGTCTGCGGCTTCTTCGGATACTGTCACGTCTTCCGCTTCCTCATAGAGACCTCCTCCCATTTCGAAGGTGTCGGCAGAGGTTTTTACGTCAGTATTCTGTGAAAAACCCGCCCCGTCCTTTGAGGCACCGCAGCCTGTAAACAGGACCGTCATAGCCGCCAGCAAAAGCACTGTAATCACTTTTCCTTTTTTCATATACATGTACTCTCCTTTCCCGGCATCATTCGCCGCAGGCTTTTTCGTCAATACGGTTCGGCACAGATAACCGTTGGCGCATTCCTTTATCCATTGCCTGTATAACTTTGCAAAAACACTCTCCCATTTTACTTCGGAATTGCCTTCCTTAATTGCAGGAACCGCTTTGCAAAGCCTGCAGTCAAAAGAAAATTACGGCAGTAATTTTCTGACAATTCCCAGGCATAAAATTACAGTCCGGCAATACAGCAAAGCCGGACTGTAATATCTGCACCGTTAATCTAGAAAACGAAAAAATCTAGAAAAGGTTCTGAATTTCCATAAATTTATCGGCTTCCGCCTTAATTTTCTGCTCACTGCCTACCACACAGAGACAGTCATCCGCCATAAAGGCCCGGATATAGGCGCCCAGGCTGCGGATATCCTCCGGCGTGGCATCCATCACCTCATCTCTCTCCTTCTGAATCATATCCAGCGTAATCCCTCTGAGATAGGCTTCCCTGGAGCGACGCCCCTTTCCGGCTGCCGTCAGCGGCATATCAAGCTGGCTGAAGGTCCCGATGATATACTGGGTCATGGTCCGCTCGCCGGCATCATAGTTTTCTATGAAATCCGCCGCATTTTCGTACACGTCAATGGTCTGCCCCAGATTCGGGTCGCGGTAGGATACGAAATAGCAGTCGCCTGTTCTGCCGAAACCGCACATGCAGCCATAAGCCCCGCCCTTGACGCGGATATTCGTCCACAGATATTCGTAGCCCATCATCACGCTCAGAACCTTCAATGCGCCCCTGTAGGGAAGGCCTTTCTTCAGGAAATTCCCGGCACGGCATACATACTGTACCTGTCCCGGTGTCATAAAGCCCTCATTCTTTTTCGATACCTCAGGCACATATCTCTCCTTCCTGACCTCACAGGTGTACAGCTTCTCCTTCAGCTTCGCCACCACAGGCTCCAGGCTCTCGAATGCCTTACTGTCGCCGGTAAAGTCCACCAGAAGATTTTCGGGACGGAAGATCATCCTGCACAATGTCTCAAGACGCTGCGCCAGAAGCTCTTTTTTGTCATCATATTCCTTCTCCAGGGCCAGTGTCAGGCGATACTGGGATATTCCGGACAGTTCCTCATTGAGCGCATATCTTGCGTCCCCATAGGAAAGCGCTCTGGTGATTGCCACACTGTGGCCTGCCGCCAGCATATATTCCTGCATCCTGGAATTGTTCTCCGCCAGAATCTCCTTCAGTCTCTTTGTGTCCTGTACATGGCTGGTGAGAATCAGCTCCTCCATCAGCTCCATCGCCCGCTCCAGATTGCCGTAGAGCACCTTGGTGCTGATTTCCATGGCCGTCATATCCCGCTCCGGGTTCTGTACATTGACGTAATTATTGCATGCGACGGAAATCTCCCCGGTAGCCAGGTTGATCTCATTGCTCAGCTCCGCATAAGAATAATGCTCCGTATCCACATGGCAGAACACATTCTGAAGGATTCCGATATAAGGAAAATATTCTGCGGGCACATCCTTTACGCTGAAAATCAGCCGCAGATATCCGATACCGTTGGTAAACACATTGTGATACAGCGCCGGAATTCCCGCCAGCGTCCGCTCCTCATTATACAGCGGCGCGGCCTCTCTCTTCATATCCTCCCTGTTCAGAAGCGGAATCCTCGCCAGGTTCTCCGGGGTGTCCTCATTCTCCCTGAAGGCATCCAGCGCTTCCATCATATTGCGTATCTGCCCAAGCTCCGTTTCCGACAGACGCGCCTTTCTTTCCGCAAGAACTGCCTTCAGCGACTCCTCCTCGGCCTTCGCCAGTCCTTCCTTCGGCTGCAGGATGACCATTGCCGCATGGGTATTGTCCAGAAGATACTTTTTCACCAGGGCTTCAAAATACCCTTCTTCCACCCGCTGGCGCAGCTTCGCATAGGTAGCGTTTGCTTCAATATGAATAAACGGCTTACTATCGTCATACATCCAGCTGCTCAGAGCGCTCAGACCATACATCAGTCCCTTGGGGAAGCTTCCGAAATCCGCCTCCCTGTATTTGAATTCGTAATGATTGATGGCAGCAAGAAGCGCTTTCCTGTCAAAGCCGTCCCTGACGATCCCCTCCAGCACTTCCCTTATGGTATCCTTAAACTCTCCTTCCCTGTCCACGGAAGTCCCCTTTGCCACCACGCTGAAGCAGGGCTGCTTTAAATCATTATCGTACATGCTGTACACATCCTTGCCGATTCCCTTATCAATCAGCGCCTTCTTCAATGGCGCCCCCGGGACCGTGCACAGCACATAATCCAGAATCTGGAAGGCCACATAGAGCTCCCTGTTCAGTGTGTCTCCCACTGACAGATTCCAGGCGAGATAGGTATTCTCATCCACATTCTCGCCCTCGCTGACAGCAAATTCCCTGACTCTGCGCACAGGCGCGTCAAAGGGCGCTTCGGAATTCACCTCTGAGTCCACCTTCAGCGCATCGTAAGCGGAAAGATAATGCTCGTCAATAAAGTTCAGCTTCTCCGCCATGTCCATATTGCCGTACAGATAGATATAGCTGTTGGAAGGATGGTAATAGGTCCTGTGAAAATCCAGAAACTGTTCATAGGTCAGTTCCGGAATCACCTTCGGATCTCCTCCGGATTCGCAGCTGTAAGTAGTATGGGGATACAGCGCCGCAGTAATCTCCTGGAACAATACGGAATCCGGCGAGGAGAGAGCACCCTTCATTTCATTATATACTACGCCATTGTAGGACAATTCCCCGTTTTCGTCCAGCTCGTAATGCCACCCCTCCTGGCGGAAAATTGCCTCATTCTGATAAATATTCGGATAAAATACCGCATCCAGATACACATGCATCAGATTCTGGAAGTCCTTGTCATTGCAGCTTGCCACCGGGTACACCGTATGGTCCGGATAGGTTACCGCATTGAGGAAGGTATTGAGGGAACCCTTTGCCAGTTCAATGAAGGGATCCTTTATGGGAAATTCCTTCGACCCGCAGAGCACGGAGTGCTCCAGGATATGCGCCACGCCTGTGGAATCCTTCGGGGTGGTGCGGAACCCGATATAAAATACCTTGTTGTCGTCGTCATTGGAAACCAGAGCCACCCTGGCGCCGGTCTTTTTGTGCCGACACAGGTAAGTCACGCTGTTAATGTCCGCAATCTCCCGTTTCTCAATGACCTCATAGCCTGTCAGTTCTTCTACTTTCATTCTGATACTTCTCCTCTCGCTTTCCATTTTATTTTTAAGGAATTGTGGGCAATTCTCCTGCCATTACAAAAGTTCGCGAGCTTTCACAACAGCTCCTACAGGGCGGTCAGGGCCAGCTTGCTCACCGACAGCTCCTGTATCACAAAGCCCTGCCTTTCCTTCTCCCGGGGCGGTATGCCGGCCAGTTCCTCCACGGTAAGCTGTCTGGTCACATAGCGCTTTTTTCCTTCCGCTCCTGCCTTTCCCGCGCCGCCCCTGACGCCGATCCCCGGAAAGGGCTTCTTCTCCTCGATGACGATTACCCGCACCCTCGCCTTCATCTGCCTGTAAATCTTCACCAGAAAACTGTCCGGCGCCAGGTAATAGAGATGCGTCTCCAGCGTATCCTCCAGATCCGCTTCCGGAAGGATATACTTCTGCATTACCAGCCTGAACTTAAACAGAATCTCTTCCTCCTCCAGAAATTCCCCAAAAGTATACTTACATCCCACATAGATGCGGGCGGTATCCTGCACGCTGTATTTATAATCCTCATATACTGTCTTCTGCATACTCTATATCCTCTATCTGAAAGCCGCTTATCCGCATGGCGTCCTGAACGGAATCCAGAGACAGTCCCGACTCCCTGGCAAGCTCCAGGGGCGTCACCTTCCGCTGCAGCTCCTCCGCCAGCTCCCTGGCCCTGTCCGCCACTTTGTTCACCTTGTCCGCCACTTTTCTGTCTCTCTTCTCCTGGTCTGTATTCTCCCGGATCAAAGCTTCCATGGCATCCATAATGCCTTTCACCAGCATGCCCTCCGCTTCATCGTGTTTCCCTGCTTCTGTCAACCCGTCCGCAGATGCCCGCATACTGCCGTCCGCTTCTCCTCCGGCTCCCGACACGAGCATCTCCACCCCCATCGCCAGAGCCACATTGCCTTCCCCGATCAGATCCTCCAGAAGAATACCCTGTCCCGAATAAAGCTTTGCAATATCAGCCACATCCTTCAGATAGCTCTCCGTCAGGCGCTGCCCTGCCAGCCTGTCCCCTGCCATGGCCGAAATGGTATATGCCCGTCTCTCCCCGTCGCTGTATACCGGAAGCGCTTCCAGTCCGTCCAGGTAAATCTGAAGATAATCGCGCTCTTCTTCCGTCAGCCCGGCCTCCGGGTCGGCAGGCTCTCCTATGCCCACATTATGCTTTTTCAGATAATCATACACCATCTCAAGCTGTGCATCATTGAATTCCAGGTCGAAAAATTCCTCCTTCACCTGCTCCTCGCTGATACAGTTTCCCTGTTCCCTGGCAATCCGCCGTATGCGCTGCAGGCTTTCCGCAAACGCCACTTCTCTGGATATCATTCCCTACCCCCCTCTCCTGCTAAACAATTTTCAAATCTGTCCATTGGTATCCGTAAATCACCTCTGCAACACCTCCCGGCAGGCTCCTGCAAGGTGGCGCAGCCGGATACATGGTCAGATTACT
This sequence comes from uncultured Lachnospiraceae bacterium, assembly GCA_947385785.1. GTDB lineage: Bacteria > Bacillota > Clostridia > Lachnospirales > Lachnospiraceae > Acetatifactor. The sequence continues at coordinate 10,871 of CANDMH010000019.1, read as the reverse complement.
GCACATGCGTATGGGTGAACAGATGCTGCTGGCAATACTCATAGTTTCCGTTGCACTTGGAACAGAAACGGAATTCCAGGCTGGGGTCATCGTCCTCCGTCTGCCCGCAGATGGCGCATTTATGCTTCGTCACTTTGGAATTGCGCCTGATGTCCTGCTTAAATTCCGCCCTGCGCTTCATCTGTTTCGGCGACATATGGATATGGCTCCTGGATGTGAAGAAGAAGATCACAAAGCTGAGCAGCGAGGAGGCTATGGCAATCCTGGTCACAAGGCTTCCCGCAAACAGGAAATCATATACCAGCACCAGGCCGTACAGGATACCCATCCATTTTACCTTCACCGGGATAATGAACATCAACAGCACCTGAACCTCCGGGAAAGTAGCCGCAAAAGCCAGGAATATGGACATGTTAATGTAATATGTGCTGAAATAAAGTGACGCAAGTGTGGAGACATAGCTCAGGTTCATCGCAGGGCCGCCCGCAAAATACTCAATCGCCAGCCACACAAAGCTTCCCAGCACGGTAAAAAGCATGCCGGACAGCAGATAGACATTATACCGGTAGGTTCCCCATGTACGCTCCAGGCTGGTGCCTATATTATAGTAAAACAGCAGCATGATAATCGTAAACGGGTCAAGCGAAGACGGCGGTATAATAATCCATGTAAATATCCTCCATATCTGCCCATGTAGAATCGCATAGGGATTCAATGTCAGATACAAAAGGAAATCCGCATTGACCAGTTCTATGACATAGCCCACCACATAACACAGGATCAGAATTAACGACAGATTGCTGATGGCATACTTTCCAAACCTTTTCTCAAACTTACTCATCGCACCTACTCCTTCTTCTACTCCTTCTTTCTTTTAACATTTTATCATTCCCCATTCCATAAGTAAACCGAACTTTTCCTTTTTTAATATAAATATCTTAATTTTAATAAATTTTTCACAGCTTTTGGTATTTGCATTTTCCCCTTCCTTGTACTATAATGTCTTAGAATGTCACGAAACAGTGACACACAGGCATATACTCATACAAATAAGGAGCTGTTAAGAAATTTCAGGCAGACCGGATATAAAGACTTATTTCCAGCAGCTCCTGAACATGCTCAACAAGTACAGGAAGGATGATTTGCATGGAATGTACAAACACAACCGCAGTTAATGGCAATGCATTTCCCGGCGATACCAACGCACTCCCTGGTGGTGGCAATGCACTGTCTGGCAACGCAAATGCACTGCTTGATGATGCCAACGCTCTCCCTGGTGATACCAACGCACTGCTTGGTATTGATATAGGATCCACAACAGTTAAAATCGCTATTCTGGACGGGGAACATCATATTCTGTTTTCCGACTATGAACGCCACTATGCCAATATCCGCGAGACCCTCTCCGGCCTTCTGGAAAAAGCCCGCCGGAAACTGGGCAATATTAAATTTCATCCCATGATAACAGGCTCCGGCGGACTGACTCTGGCCGGCTGTCTGGAAGTGCCTTTCATTCAGGAAGTCATCTCCGTAGCTTCGGCACTGAAGGAGCTGGCTCCCAAAACCGACGTTGCCATCGAACTCGGAGGCGAGGATGCCAAGATCATCTACTTCGAGGGCGGCAATGTAGAGCAGCGTATGAACGGTATCTGCGCCGGGGGCACAGGTTCCTTTATCGACCAGATGGCCGCGCTGATTCAGACCGACGCCTCCGGCCTGAACGAATATGCGAAAAGCTATCATTCCCTCTATGCCATCGCGGCCAGATGCGGTGTATTTGCGAAGACGGATATTCAGCCCCTGATCAACGAGGGCGCCACCAAGGAAGACCTGGCGGCCTCCATTTTCCAGGCTGTGGTTAACCAGACCATCTCCGGCCTTGCCTGCGGGAAGCCCATCCGCGGGCATGTGGCCTTTCTGGGCGGCCCCCTGCACTTTCTGTCGGAATTGAAAACCGCTTTTATCAGGACTCTGAAGCTTGACGAAGAACATGTGATCGACACGGACAATTCCCATCTGTTCGCCGCCATCGGCTCTGCCCTGAACGCAAAAGAAGAAGTGTCCTGCACAATGGATGAGATGCTCCGCAGACTCTCCTCCGAGATCAAAATGGAATTCGAAGTGGAACGCATGGAGCCGCTCTTTGACTCCCAGTCCGCTTACGATGCCTTTAAGACGCGCCACAGCCGCAACCATGTAAAAACGGCCGCACTGGCTTCCTATCAGGGCAATGCTTTCCTGGGAATCGACGCCGGTTCCACCACTACCAAGATCGCCCTGGTGGGAGAAGACGGCTCCCTGCTGTATTCCTTCTATTCCAATAATGACGGCAGTCCCATGAAAACCGCCATCCGTTCCCTGAAGGAAATCTATGAACAGCTTCCCGAGGACGTACACATCGTCCGCTCCTGCTCCACCGGTTACGGCGAAGCGCTGATGAAGGCGGCTTTCCTTCTGGACGACGGGGAGGTGGAGACCGTGGCCCATTACTATGCCGCTGCCTTCTTTAACCCTGAGGTGGACTGCATCCTGGACATCGGCGGCCAGGATATGAAATGCATCAAGATCAAGGACCAGACCGTGGACAGCGTGCTGCTGAACGAAGCATGCTCCTCCGGCTGCGGCTCCTTTATCGAAACCTTTGCAAAATCCCTGAATTACAGCGTGGAGGACTTTGCGGATGCCGCCATTTTCGCCGAGCACCCAATCGACCTGGGCACCCGCTGTACCGTGTTCATGAATTCCCGGGTGAAGCAGGCCCAGAAAGAGGGCGCCAGTGTAGCCGATATTTCCGCCGGCCTGGCTTACTCGGTCATCAAGAATGCATTGTTTAAGGTAATCAAGGTCTCCGATGCTTCCGAGTTGGGACGACAGATTGTAGTCCAGGGCGGTACCTTCTACAATGACGCAGTGCTCCGGAGCTTCGAAAAAATCGCCGGATGCGAGGCAATCCGTCCGGATATCGCCGGTATCATGGGCGCTTTCGGCGCCGCCCTTATCGCCAGAGAGCGCTATGAGGAAGGCTACGAGACCTCCATGCTCTCCTATGAGAAGCTCTGCGCCCTGAAATACGAGACCAGCATGGCAAAATGCCGCGGCTGCACCAACAGCTGTCGGCTTACCATCAATCAATTTTCGGGCGGACGTCAGTTTATCTCCGGCAACCGCTGCGAGAGAGGCATCGGCGGTCAGAAGAATGCCCACAATGTGCCCAATCTGTATGACTATAAACAGAAGCGCCTGTTCTCCTACGCCTCCCTGGATGCGGACAATGCCCCCAGAGGCGTGGCGGGGATTCCCAGAGTGCTGAATATGTATGAAAATTACCCTTTCTGGCATACCTTTTTCACCAGACTGGGCTACCGTGTGGTGCTTTCTCCCAGCTCCAGCCGCAAGATTTACGAGCTGGGCATAGAGTCCATTCCCAGCGAATCCGAGTGCTACCCCGCCAAGCTGGCCCATGGACATGTGGTATGGCTGATCCGGAAAAATGTGGACTTCATATTCTATCCCGCCCTGTTCTACGAGAGAGACGAGGTAGAAGGCGCAAACAACCATTACAACTGCCCCATCGTCACCTCCTACTCAGAAAACATTAAAAACAATGTGGAGGAAATCAGCAGCGGCAAGGTAAAACTGCGCAATCCCTTTATGTCCTTCCGCGACCTGGATACCGTGACGGAAGCCCTTCTGAAGGAATTCAGGGAGCTGCCCCCGGGAGAAGTGCGGGCAGCGGCCGCCGCGGGCTGGACCGAGCTTGACAATGCCAGAAAGGATATACGGAAAAAAGGTGAGGAAGTCCTGCAATATCTGAAGGAAACCGGAAAACGCGGCATCGTGCTGGCAGGACGCCCCTACCATATCGATCCGGAGATCAACCACGGCATTCCGGAGCTGATCACATCCTTTGGCATTGCCGTGCTCACCGAGGACTCCATCTCCCACCTGGGCTGCCCCGAGAGGCCGCTGATCGTATCCGACCAGTGGATGTACCACTCCCGCCTCTACGCGGCCGCAAGTTATGTGAGACAGCAGGAGAATCTGGATCTGATACAGCTGAATTCCTTCGGCTGCGGCCTGGACGCGGTTACCACGGACCAGGTCAATGATATTTTGTCCGGATCCGGCAAAATTTATACCTGCTTAAAGATTGACGAGGTCAATAACCTGGGCGCCGCCAGAATCCGGGTACGCTCTCTGCTGTCCGCCATCCGGGTACGGGAAAAAACCGGGAAACACCCCGTTCCCCATTCCACCGCCATTGAAAAAGTGCCCTTCACCGAAGAAATGCGGGGAAGCTACACCATCATCTGCCCCCAGATGTCGCCTATACACTTCGAGATCATGCAGCCTGCCTTCAATGCCTGCGGATATAATTTCGTTGTATTGGATAATGATAATCGTCATTCCGTAGATGTGGGTTTAAAATATGTCAACAATGACGCCTGCTACCCTTCCCTTCTGGTGGTGGGACAGATCATGGAAGCTCTGCAGTCAGGAAAATATGACCTGAACAGAACTGCCATCATCATGACCCAGACAGGGGGCGGCTGCCGCGCTACCAATTACGTAGGATTCATCCGTCGGGCACTGAAAAAGGCCGGTATGGAACAGATTCCCGTCATCTCCCTGAACCTGGCAGGAATCGAGAGCAATCCCGGCTTCCATATCAATGCCGATCTGCTGCTGCGGGCCGCCGTATCCGCGGAGTTCGGCGATATCTTCATGCGCTGCGTATACCGGATGCGCCCCTATGAAGCGGAACCGGGCAGCGTGAACGCCATGCACAAAAAATGGCTGACCGTGGTTCAGGCATTTGTGACGGAAAAGCATATCAGTCTGCGGAAATTCCGGAAGCTGTGCCGGGAAATCATACGGGATTTTGACAGGATCCCTCTTCAAAAGATCCGCAAACCCAGGGTGGGCGTGGTAGGCGAGATTCTGGTGAAATTCTCCCCTGCAGGCAACAATCATCTGGTAGAACTGCTGGAAGCGGAGGGAGCAGAGGCAGTGGTACCCGACCTGATGGACTTTATGCTGTACTGCTTCTACAACCAGATCTACAAGGCTGACAATCTGGGAATGAGCAAAAAAGCCGCCCGCATTTCCTCCCTGGGAATCTGGGCCATAGAACACATTCTGCGCGGCACCATGACAAAGGAATTCAGGAATTCCAGGCACTTTACACCGCCTACTCCCATACGGGAAATCGCTTCCTACGCGGAGCCCATCGTCTCTATCGGCAACCAGACCGGGGAAGGGTGGTTCCTCACAGGGGAAATGGTGGAACTGATTCAGGAAGGCGTACCGAACATCGTATGTACCCAGCCCTTCGGCTGCCTGCCCAACCATGTGGTGGGAAAGGGCGTCATCAAGGCTCTGCGTAAGCGTTATCCAGAATCCAATATTGTAGCCATCGACTATGACCCGGGCGCCAGCGAGGTCAACCAGTTAAACCGCATCAAGCTGATGCTGACTACGGCTCAGAAGAATCTGGCGAAATAACGATGCCGGACGCGCATCTCTTCGCCACATAAAACTTTCGGAAAAGCTGTCGGGAAATGCCCCTTTTCTCCCGACAGCTTTTTTCACTGCCATCCAGGAAGCATTTCTTGTTACTGTTCACAGGTGCCTCCGCGAGGCGTTTTCGTGCGCACTTTGCACGAAAATCCCGAGACCGCAGGCGCCAAAATGAGCGCACTTTGCTCATTTTGTGTGCATCATGTTGCTGTGAGCGGCGAAGCCGTGAACAGTAACCATTTCTCTTATGCCGGTTTCGTAAGCTTCCATGAATGGACTGCCGTTATTTCTTAAGCGTGAATCTTTGGGATATTCACCGGCTGGCCGATACGAATTCTGTCGACATCGTGAATCTGGGGATTGGCTTCCTTCAGTTCCCGCAGGCTGACCCCATGTCTGAGCGCAATATGGGAAAAGGTATCTCCGGGCCGCACCGTATAGCCGTCCATAAGAGCTACAATATATTCGTCACCCCGATTTAACCCAAATATGGCATGTCCGTCCTCTGTAATCCGAAAGCTTTCTTCCTGCCGCAGGTTCCAGCCAGTCTCATCATAAGAGTACAGCACCGCATGCTTTCCCACGTTTTCCTCTCCCAGCGCCATATGCACATTCACCCGGCAGGGATAAGCCTCCTTCTCCACCATATAGAACTGTTTGACAATTGTGAATCCCTGAATCCGGCTTAACGCTTCTTCCGGAATCTCTGTCTCAAAGACTACTTCCATGCTGACCGGCATATCCGTTCTCTTTACATCCAGTCCGCTAATACTGAACGTGATACCGTTTGAAGTATGCAGCCCCAGTGTTGCGTTTCTGCCTGAAAGTTTTTCCAGAATGCCCTCCGGTACAGTAAATCTGTTTCCCGCCTGGAAATTGACATTTTCCCCTTTCCCATTTGCAGCCGCCGCATCCAGCCTCTCCAGCAGGATTTCCCAATCATCCGTTGCCTCTTCAAAAGCCGCCTGGCTTAACAGGGACGCATTGTCCCACGCGGCCTCCACAGGCTGGCCCGGTTTTATGAACGGCACCAGCAGAGATATGAGCCACAGCAGCGCTGTCTTCGTTTTTCTTTTCTTCATTTTCTTTTTCCTCCTATGATTAGTTCCGCATCCACCCTCCCCAGTACCCAGAATAGGCAGAGTATTTCCGGCCGCTAAGTGATGCGTCCGTAAATCCTCTGGGGTACTGCTTCGGGTGGCTGCTGTTTTTCAGTTCCGCATCCACCCTCCCCAGTACCCAGAATAGACAGAGGATTTCCGGCCGCTAAGTAATGCGTCCGTAAATCCTCCGGGGTACTGCTTCGGGGGCTGCTGTTTTTCCTGTCAATGTCTTCCCCTTGTGGAACCTGCACCATTTGCCCGGTTTTCCGCAGGTGAATCATCATATTTCGCTGTTATTATGCCCAGCAGTAAAAAAATTATCAGTTTATTCTACAAAAAAAGGGCGTCCATGCAGCATATGCTATGCATGAACGCCTGTCCTGTTTTCACGCTATCTTACAGGTATTTGTATCTATACTGGTGAACGCATTCATTTGGCAAAAATCCCGCCTTACAGCACTCACTCGTGAGCGCTGCTGTAACACAGAACAGAAAACGGTAAATGATTGCGCTCATGACTATAACTGACCATTCTCAGCTTAGCTGGCTCTCCAGCACCTTCGCCGCCTCCGCAATGCAGTCCGGGATGCCAGCCGGGTTCTTACCGCCGGCCTGGGCCATTCCAGGCTTTCCGCCGCCGCCACCGCCTACTTTGGGAGCGATGCCCTTGATCAGGTTCCCCGCATGGGCGCCTCTGGATAACGGTTCTTCCGTAGCCATGGCTATCATGTTCACCTTGCCGCCCGCATTGGACACCAGAACAATGACCCCTTCACCCAGCTTACTCTTAAGCTGGTCGCCCAGATCCCTGAGTCCGTTCATGTCCACATTATCCACACTTGCGGCAAGAAGCTTCACGCCCTTCACTTCCTTCACATTGTCCATCACGTTCCCAAGGGCTTCCTGGGCAGCTTTCGCCTTCATGGACTCCACTTCGGAAGAAAGCGATTTCACCTCCGCCATCAAATGCTCACATTTCTCCACCAGATTTGCCGGTGTGGCTTTCAGAACCTTTGAAGCCTCCTCAATGGTCTGCTCCAATCCTTTATAATAGGTAAATACACCATTTCCGGTCAGCGCCTCAATCCTGCGGACCCCTGCCGCGATGCCGTTCTCTGACAGAATCTTGAAAGCCGCGATGGAAGCCGTATTAGCCACATGGGTACCGCCGCAGAGCTCTACGGAGAAGTCGCCCATCCTCACCACACGGACTTCCTCGCCGTACTTCTCACCGAACAGCGCCATGGCTCCGGTCTTCCTGGCATCCTCGATGCCCATCACTTCCGTTACTACCGGGAGATTTGCGGCAATCTGTTCATTAACCCTTTTCTCCACTCTATCCAGCTCATCCTTTGTCATGGCTGCAAAATGGCTGAAGTCGAAACGCAGCCGCTCGCCGTCCACGTAGGAGCCTGCCTGTTCCACATGGGTGCCCAGCACCTCCCTGAGCGCCTTGTGAAGCAGATGGGTAGCGCTGTGGTTCTTGCAGGTATCGCTCCGTTTCTCCGCGTCCACGGTAAGGGTGGCAATATCTCCCACCTTGATCATCCCTCTGGTAACCATACCGATATGTCCTACTTTGCCGCCGAGAAGCTTCACCGTATCCTTCACCTCAAAGCTGCCGTCCGCCGTTGTGATTACACCCGTGTCTGCATTCTGTCCGCCCATGGTAGCGTAGAAAGGAGTCTCCTCCACGATAACAGTGCCCACCTGGCCGTCCGTCAGGGCTTCCACCAGCTCGCTCTCTGTGGTCAGCACGGTAATCTTTGAATTATGCTGCAGTCTGTCGTATCCTGTAAACTGTGTGGTAACGGACGTGTCGATGGACTCGTACACGGTCACGTCCGCTCCCATGTAATTGGTCACTTTTCTTGCCTTGCGGGCGGTCTCTTTCTGGTGCTGCATGCAGACGCCGAAACCCGCCTCGTCAATGGTGAAGCCCTTTTCCTCCAGGATTTCCTGTGTCAAGTCCACAGGGAATCCAAATGTATCATAAAGCTTGAATACATTCTCTCCGGAAAGCTCGGTAACACCGGCCTCTCTCATCTCCGCTTCCATCTGCGCCAGGATGCTTAATCCCTGGTCGATGGTTCTGTCGAATTTATCCTCCTCCTGGGTGAGAACGTTCAGGATGAACGCCTTCTTCTCCTCCAGCTCAGGGTAGCCGTCTTTGCTCTCATTAATTACAGTCTCGCTGAGAGTGGCCATGAACTTGTCCTTGATGCCCAGCAGCCTGCCATGCCTTGCCGCACGGCGGATCAGGCGGCGGAGCACATAGCCTCTGCCCTCATTGGAAGGAAGGATGCCGTCGCTGATCATAAAGGTGGTGGAACGGATATGGTCGGTGATCAGGCGGATGGACACATCCTTCCGGGCATCCGTTTCATATTCCGTCCCGGCAATCTGGCAGATTCTGTCCCGGATCGCCTTCATGGTGTCGATATCAAATACGGTATCCACATCCTGTACCACTACAGCCAGACGCTCCAGGCCCATGCCGGTGTCGATATTCTTCTGGGCCAGCTCCGTGTAATTGCCATGTCCGTCATTGTCGAACTGAGTGAACACATTATTCCACACTTCCATGAAGCGGTCACACTCACAGCCCACCTTGCAGTCAGGCCTGCCGCAGCCGTATTTGATTCCCCTGTCGTAGTAAATCTCGGAACAGGGACCGCAGGGTCCCGCGCCATGCTCCCAGAAATTGTCGCATTTTCCGTTCTCGTCCCGGTAGAAGCGGGTAATCTTCTCCGCAGGCACGCCGATTTCCTTCGTCCAGATCTCGAAAGCCTCATCGTCCTCGCTGTAGATGGAAGGGTACAGCCGCTCCGGATCCATGCCCACCACCTCCGTCAGGAATTCCCAGCTCCAGCGTATGGCCTCATGTTTGAAATAATCCCCGAAAGAGAAGTTCCCCAGCATCTCGAAAAAGGTCAGATGTCTTGCGGTCTTTCCCACGTTCTCGATATCGCCGGTACGGACGCACTTCTGGCAGGTGGTCACCCTGCGCCTGGGCGGAATCTCCTGCCCTGTAAAATAAGGCTTTAAGGGCGCCATGCCGGAGTTGATGATCAGCAGGCTGTTATCATTGTGGGGCACCAGAGAGAAACTCTTCATTTTCAGGTGATCCTTGCTCTCGAAAAATTCCAGGAACATCCTTCTTAATTCGTTTACACCATATGGCTTCATGTGTTCTTCCTCCAAATCTATTTGTACATATGAAAGATTGCTTCCGGTAAGACTCAGGAAACAAGTGCTGCTTCCGATAAGATATATTATATCATGGATTTCTATTTTGTATAGTAGAAATTCTGTTGGAATTTGGCCTGAAAAATATGCACCAGCCTGGTGCCGCAAAATCTTATGTGGTAACGATTTCATACTGACAGATTCTGTCTTCTCCCCTATGGGAGCTTCGGCAGGATTTGGGGACTCATTCGGGTAAAGCTTTGCCCTTTCTTCCTCCGTCAGCCGATGGGAATGCCACCAAATATCATGGTCTCCTTCCGTTAAAATGATCTCATTCGATACATACTGAAAACTGTCCTCACTGATCGGACGGATTACGGTTCTGTGTGAAAACTCCTTAGACATATTTCCATTGGGATATACCGCATTGATATAAAGCGTAACTGTCCCGTCCTCGTTCTCCCTATAACGCACTACTTCCGGATACGCAATATCCGGGTATTCCGCCTCATAAAATCCTCGCGGTCTGTATTCATAGGAGGCAAGCTCCGAAAGATATGTTGTTTTAGAACGGAGCGCTTCACGATCCAGATTGAAATATGCCCCTATCACATTTTCAAATAATTCTTCCGGTACCTGGTAAACGGCTCCAACTCCTGAATTTTCATCCGCCACATAAGGTACTGGCTGGCTGTGTATCATCGGATAGAACCTGTCAAACAAATCGTAAAAGTCCAAATCCCCAAAATCATCCTCGCTCCAATTACAGAGAAACAGGTTGTTTTGTTCATAACCAACTGGCAGGATATACTTTCGGTTATATTCCCTGCACTTTTCATCCAAAGGCAAAATCCGAAGCACCGTATGTTCCGGTGTGTCGCTTAATGTCAATATATAACTTTCATCTGAAAAATAGCTCCCCTCAAAGATTAAATATCCTTCCTCCGTATACTGCCAGAAGTCCGCCGGGTAGCTTACCGTACTTCTGTTCTGCAAACTGCCACTCTGGTCATATTGATAATATCCTCTGACAATATTTACATTACCGTCCTCTGTTTT